>DATKCT010000075.1:0-30714 GCA_035513055.1 Verrucomicrobiales bacterium
GGCTCCAGCCTTCGCTGAACAACCAGGCGGTTACACCCGGATCCTCAAGCTCGGACCTCGTCCCTCCGATTCGGCCCCTATGGCCTACATCGAGTGGTGCACCTTCATCCTGCCCGCAGAGGCCGAGGAGCGCGGCTAGCATTCCTATCAGGCTGTCATACGCGCTGCAAACCAGTCTGCTGCGGCGCGGTAAAATCCGCCGGAGACCCCCCGCGCCTCCAATCCGCATTGACGAGGTAGAGGGTCACCGGAGCCAGCACGTACAAGGTGGTCATCCCGGAAGGCGCCAAGCTGGGATCGCTCACGGAAGGCCCGCTCCTACGGATGACCCGGCGTTCCGGATTGGGCCGGATCCTCCCCACCCACCCGGCGCAAGACATCCGCGGCTTGCCGGAATGGCGAAGCATGCAAATCCCGCCACACCAAGGTTCCATCGTGAAACAGAAAACTGATCCGCCGAGACCAACCAAAAACGGTCGCCACTCCAAAGGCCTTCAATATGCGATGCTCCGGGTCCGGCAAAAACCGGAACGGAAGGGAGTGCCTCTGCTGAAAGCGTTTCGATCGGTCTGCAGAATCCACGCTCACACCCACCACGCCCACGCCGAACTTCCGGAGATCCTCGAAGGCGTCGCGCAGGCTGCAAGCTTGAATCGTGCATCCCGGCGTGTCCGCTCTCGGAAAGAAGTAAATCAGCCACCAGCCTCGCCCCAATTCCTCGGCCAAATCCATCTCGACCCCGTCTTGGTCCGCCGCCGTCAACTGCGGTAGAGGGGCTCCTTCCTCCAGAAGCTCCGTTCCCGGACTTCGCTCAAGCAGGCGCCCCAGTCTATGCAACATCGATTCTGGCCACATCCAACACGAGACCCCCTTCGTATGCAACGCCGTAAATCCCAGATCCTATTGGCAATTGCTTGGACTCCCTCCATCCTGTGACCGTGGCTCGATTGTTCCCCGTGCGCGTCGTTAGCCGCCGCACCGGCCTCTCCCCCCATGTCTTGCGGGTCTGGGAACGCCGCTACGGAGCCGTCGCTCCCCAGCGCAGTTCCGGCAACCGCCGCCTCTACTCCGAAACAGAGTTGCAGCGCCTCGAAAGCCTGGCCTTCCTCACTCGCGCCGCACACGCCATCAGCCAGATCTCCAGTCTGAATAGTAAAAATCGAAGGCACATTCTAGCCGTAGTCGCCCGAGAATTCCAGTCTGCTCTGAAGATATACACGGCCCGCCCGAGCCCTTAGATTCCCATACGCAGTTCACTCCCATGCGAACTCCCGGCCATTCCTGTAAGGTATATATTCTCTCATCCAACTTTGAGAGCAACAAATCTAGATGATCCCTCAAGTCAGGCGACTCCGTCATTCCTTCTGTCGAAAGCACCCAATAGGTTAGAGTCGCGATTTTCTTCGCACCACTTGGTGCCGTAAATTCCTCTCCACGCTGTCGAGTCCTTGTTGGCTCCACTCCAAGAACTTGAGTGACCTCCGCGGGCCCCCCCGTCTCCAAAACCACGCGCAGAGTAGCATATGTCCGCTCACAAGAATCATACGTGCCATTGCGCGGAACATAATCCCAGCTGTTCATATCCTAATGTAGATAGTCAATTATATTGTTGATCACGTCGCCGGCGTGATTTCTCCAATTGCCCATAGCATCCAATCCATCATGCACACTGTTGGGCGTAAGGTGCTCCTCCAGCAGAAGTCTGCCCTCCTCGGAAGCCTGCAGCACCCCGCGCCCCGCCGCGCTCCTTAGGATCTGCGATCCTACGTTCCACTCGCAGCGGGCGTTGATCCTGGACGTGTTGTTAGCATCCATCGGATGGTGCAGCGCCGTCTTGTTGGGCTTTGGAGTCAAGGGTCAGCCAAAAACGGTACGTCGCGATTGCCTTTTTCTCAGTCTCGTCGAGAGCTTCTTCCGATTCAATAGTCTGCAGCGCGTCTCGAACCCTGTCGATACCTGATGTGTCGCGGAAATAGAATGGGAGTTCCTCGATGCTAAGATTCCATCCGCGAAGAGTCCGGCGAATGAGTGTCGGAAGATCGCCCTCGCTTTGAGGCCGAAGCTGAAGCAGATATTTCGCGGGTGGCTCTTGCTCACGGTGGGGAACCTGAGGTTCTTGAGTGAATGCTGAGAACAACGCATCAAATAAAGCCTGCTCTCCAAATTCCTTTCGCAGCGATTCGAGATGCCTACGTTTCCATCTCCCATCTGAAACCAGTTGGCGAATCTCGTTGGCATTGTGGTTGTGCATTATGTCTTTGGACTGCTGAGATACGTGACGGCCCGCGATGCATGCTCCAATCGACGATAAAACAAGGATCGAGGCGCCAACTCCCATACCCCACTTCGTTACCTTACTTGAGATGTCCCGTATGGCAGAATCCCACGTATGCAGCGCGAGGTCAGAATCAAACTTGCTGTGAATATCGCTATTTCTTGCCTCCCAAAAATCCATTCCTTTCCCAGCCAGTGCAATCAAAAAGAGCGAAGCCACCTGAATTACGATGAAGAGTGATAGGTAGACCTTGTGGATCATAATGCCGCCGAAGAGTTTTATGCCATTGTTCCTACCGTCCCCGTCCCCGTCCCGTTCTCGCCCGAGCGCCCCTCGTTTTCCCCTTCGCCCGCGTGCGCGAATAGCGCAGTTTCCCAACCTTTCCGTCCTGCTTTTCTTCTGTCGCCCCTTCCGGCGCGGATTCTCCCGCGCCTTCACCCCTGCGCAACAGCGCGATCTGGTCGCGCAACAATGCGGCCCGCTCAAACTCCAACTTCGCCGCCGCCTCCGCCATCTCGTCCTCCAATTCCGCAATGACCGCGGTCACATCGATGTCGACGCCGCCCTCCCGGACTACGCTCTCACCGGTCTCATGTCCTCCCAGAAACACATGCAGGCTCCGCTGCACCGGGCGTTGCACACTCCGGGGCGTGATCCCATGCTCCTGATTGTAGATCATCTGCCGTTCCCTCCGGTAGGAGGTCACTTCCAACAACCGCCGGATGCTCCTGGTCAACACATCGGCAAACAAAACGACTTCACCCCGCTCATGCCGCGCCGCGCGTCCGGCCGTCTGAATCAGCGAGGTTTCGCTGCGCAGATAGCCTTCTTTGTCGGCGTCGAGAATGCACACCAAGCTCACCTCCGGCAGATCCAAGCCCTCTCGCAACAGGTTGATCCCCACCAATATATCGCATTCCGCCGAGCGCAGCGCCCGCAGGATCTCCACACGCTCGATCGCCCCGATGTCGCTGTGCAGGTAGCGCACCCGGAAGTCCAATCCCTTCAGGTAGTCGCTCAAATCCTCCGCCGTCCGTTTGGTCAGCGTCGTCACCAGCACGCGTTCGCCACGTTCCACCCGCTGCCGGCACAACTCGATGGTCTCGTCGATCTGCCTCTGCAGCGGCCGCACCGTCACTTGTGGATCCAAAAGTCCCGTCGGCCGGATGATCTGCTCGACAATCAAGGGAGATTCCTCCCTCTCCGCCGCCAGACTCGCCTGCGACCCTGCCGCCGCTTCCCTCCTTTGGTCCTTGCCTAGCCCCTTGTCGATCACACGCCGCGCTCCGGGAGGCCCCAGGTCTTTCCGCGCCTCGCGGTAGCCGGCATTCCCCACGACGCTGTTCTCGATCTCGAAACGCGCGGGCGTGGCGCTGACATACAGCCGCTGTCCCGTTCTCTCCATGAACTCTTCGAAGCGCAGGGGCCGGTTGTCCAAGGCGCTCGGCAGGCGGAATCCATACTCGACCAGCGTCGTCTTCCGCGAGCGGTCACCCTCATACATCCCGCCGATCTGAGGAATCGTCGCGTGCGACTCGTCCAGAATCGTTAAAAAGTCCTTCGGGAAAAAGTCCAACAGCGTTCCCGGCGACGCCCCGGGCGCCCGGCCGCTGAGATGGCGGCTGTAATTCTCGATGCCCTGACAAAATCCCATCTCTTGCATCATCTCAAGATCATACTCCGTCCGCTGCCGGATCCGTTGCGCCTCCACCAGTTTCCCGTTCCGTTCAAACCATTCCACCCGCTCGTCCAGCTCGTCCCGGATCGCCCGCATCGCCCGCCGCATTTTGTCCGCCGGCGTGACGAACTGCTTGGCCGGCTGAAAGGTGTAATGGTCCAGCGCCGCCGTCACCACGCCCGTCAATGGATCGATCGCCGCAATCCGCTCGATCTCATCGCCAAAGAACTCCAGCCGAAGCGCTTCCCGCTCCAAATAAGCCGGTTGGACGTCGACGACGTCGCCCCGCACCCGGAATCTTCCCCGGCCGAAGGCCACGTCGTTGCGCTCGTAGAGCATCTCCACCAGCGATGCCAAGAACCGGTCCCGGTCCATCTCCATTCCCACCCGGACCGGGAGCATCATCCCTTCGTAGTCTTCAGGCGAACCCAACCCGTAGATACACGACACGCTGGCCACCACCACCACATCGCGCCGGGTCAGCAGGGCGCCCATGGTCGACAGTCGCATCCGCTCGATCTCGTCGTTGATCGAGGAATCCTTCTCGATGTAAGTGTCGCTCCGCGGGATATAGGCCTCGGGCTGATAGTAATCGAAATAACTTACAAAATACTCAACTGCGTTGTCCGGAAAAAAGTTCCGGAACTCGGAGTACAGTTGCGCCGCTAAAGTCTTGTTATGCGACATAACCAAGGCCGGCCGGCCCAGTCCGGCAATGACATTAGCCATGGTGAAAGTCTTGCCCGACCCTGTCACGCCGAGCAGGGTTTGGTGGCGGTTTCCCGCCCGCAGCGAGCCCAGCAGCTTGTCGATGGCCGCGGCTTGGTCGCCCCGCGGTTCAAAGGCGCTGACCAGTCGAAAACTCATGCCGCTCCGGCGCCCACCGCGTCCGCCGCGAGCAAGGCCGTGCCGACGACGCCGGCTTCGGGCCCAAATCGCGCCGCAGCCAATTCGAAGCCTTCCAAAAAGGGGCCGTCGAGCTGACTCTCCAGACTCCGCCGCAGCGGTTCGAACAGAACGTCGCCGGCCCGGGACATCCCTCCGCCCACCACAACCTTTTCAGGATTGAGGAGCCAGACAATGGCGGCCAATGCCGTAGCCAACTCACGGGCCACGTCCTGCCAGAGTTTGATCGCAACCGGGTCCCCCGTCGCAGCCGCCGCCGCCACCCGGTCCGGCGTGCAATCCGACTGCGATCGCGGACGTCCGGCCTCGGCATAGCGCGCCTGCGCCCGCGCCGTCACCCGGTGATGCCCAACATACCTCTCGAGGGCTCCAAAATTGCCGTAGGGACCATCTTTTCCCCGGAAATCGATGCTCATCTGTCCGATCTCGCCCGCCAAACTGTTAAACCCACGAAAAATCGAGCCATCCAAAATAAGTCCGCCGCCCACTCCGGTGCCCAGCGTCACTCCCACCATGGACCGGCAACCTGCTCCCGCGCCAAAACGCCATTCCGCATAGGCCATCGCATTGGCGTCGTTGTCCAAACATACCGGCAACCGGGTCATCTTGGCCAGTCGATCGCGCAAGGGAAACAACCTCCATCCCGGCACATTGGTTAGTCCATACACCAAGCCCCGCTCCCAATCGACGAATCCCGGCACCCCCACCCCAATGGCGCACACCCCCGCGTGCCGGTCCCGCAACAGTTCCACGCTCTCGCGAATCCGCACCAACATCGGTTCCGGTCCGTCGTATTCCGCGGTCGGGATCGCAGGAGCCACATCGACCACTTCCGGCACGCCCATCGCGTCTGCGCGCAGCACTCCGAGCTTCACCGAAGTTCCTCCAAAATCGATGCCAATGGTTTTCATCACCTGTCCATCCGGCCATGCGCCGGTCCTTAGCGGTTCAAGTTCGCGAGAATCCGCAATCCGTCGAGAGTCAGATCGGGATCGACCGTGGTGATCTCAGGCAGTTGCGCAGACACAATCTCCGCGTAGCCGCCGGTCGCCACCACCGGAAAAACCCCGCCGGCCCCCAAGGCGCCGCGAATTCTCCCGAGAATCTCCCGGACCATACCCGCATATCCGAAATAGGCACCCGCTTTGATGGCCTGCACGGTCGATTTTCCCACCGGCTCGACGGCTTCCAATCCGGAAACGCGCGGCAGCAATGCGGTGCGCTCGTGCAAATAGTCCGACATCAAATCCACCCCCGGAGCAATGACTCCCCCCGCGAATACCGGTCCCTCGTCCATCACATCAAAAGTCACCGCCGTTCCAAAATCCACGGCCAGAGATCTTCCCCCGAAACGCTGGGCCAAAGCCGCGGCGTTTGCCAGCCGATCCGCCCCGATCGACCCGGGATCCGGGTAATCAAATCCAAAACCCAAGCGGCACTCTGCGTTGACTTCAAGGAGCCGCTCCCCGAACACCTCCCTCGCCCCCGCCGCCTTCTTCGGCACCACCGAGGCCAGGACCACCCGTCCAAAACGCCAACGCGCGCACACTTTCCGAAGAGAATCGGGATCCAAATCCCGCGTCGCTAAAAACCGTTTCTCCAAGACGCGCTCCCCATCCGTGATTCCCAGTTTCGTCCGGCTGTTGCTCAAATCGATGAGAAGGGTCTTCTGGTCCATGAGCCGTGGGTCCGGTCGTTGATTTCAAGAGAAGAGGTTTCCAACCCGCCCGCTCACCACGTCTCGAGCGTCACAGGTTGCGGTTTTCCGTTCTCTAATTGGGAAAGATCAAAGGCGCTTTCTGACTTCACCGGCACTCGTTCTCCACGCACTTCGAGTGCCAAAGCCCCTTGCAGATGTCTCTGCTCCAACCAATAAAGCAGTTCCACGCTGGCCTTTTCTCCGGCGGGGACTTCGGGCGCCGGCTGCGGTCGCGTTGCCAAGAAAAATGCGGGAACCTCTTCGCCCGCAGTGCCGGCCCCCGCCGTCAGCCGCACGTCGGGAGCCACACAGCGCAACGGCTCAAGGCCATTCCGGTGGTCGATGGTCACCCGGAGTCGCAAAACGGCGTTGCCGTGATCTCTGCGCAACTCCGCCGACTCGATCTGCGCCGTCCCCGCGGAAACCCCCGCGCCCAGCGCGCCTTCGCGGAACCGCTTGCCCGTCCCCTTGCCGGGCCAGGCCAACCAAAAAACCGT
Source organism: Verrucomicrobiales bacterium (assembly GCA_035513055.1). Taxonomy (GTDB): domain Bacteria; phylum Verrucomicrobiota; class Verrucomicrobiia; order Verrucomicrobiales; family DEV007; genus DATKCT01. The sequence continues at coordinate 7,056 of DATKCT010000075.1, forward strand.
CGCCAGCAGCAACCCTCCGGCCACGACGAGCACCCAACCGATCCAATGTTTCCCGCTACGCGGCATCGCCTCAAAACGGAGACCCGTAAACGCATCCATCGCGCCGCTCAAGGAAAGAGCGTGCCGCACGTGTCCAGCACACTGCCTATGCGCCCACGGGGTGAGGGCGAGACCGGGGCAGAGCAGAGGAAAACTGGTTCTCTCCAACGCTTTTCTTCGCCTCCACGAGCGCTTCGCCCACGAGCGCGAGATCAGTTGTTTTCCGTTCCAGTTCCCCTTGTTCAGGAACAAGTGGCCCATGCGCGCCAACTCGCGGGCGGAGATCTGCACGCGCTTGCCAGCGTTGCCGGCGCCGCCGTTGACCACGACGCCATCCACAGTTTTCATGGCTAACAAAGGCGGAACCCCTTACACACATGACAGGAACGGCGACTTCCGGCAGTCCTCGGGGAAGGATCCGTCCGGGGCATCCGCATGGATGCGGGCTCGACGGCCTTCGACGAACTCCGTTCTCCCTCACTCAGGTTGGACTCGGGCCGCGTAATAGCCCTCTTCAAGACTGGTGCGCTCAGGGTCGCTATCCTCGTAACTCGTCGTGTCTCCGGCTGCTTCCACCGTTGCGATGACTTGCCAACTTCCCGGGGTCACATCCGTCGAGAAAAGAATGTCATAGGATCTCCCCGCCTTGGAAGACCAACTCAGCTCCACCCCGCCGCCGGCAGTCCGTCCCGCGTCCACCACCCGCAGGTAGTCGTCCGGGTCGTCCGGATCCGTCCCCGCGAGTCCTTCTTGCGCGTCCGTCGAGCCGTCGCCATCGCTATCAGGGTCTCCGGGCGTGGCTGATCCTATCTCCAACGGATTCGCGCCCGCGGCCAGCCCGGCTACCTCGCCCGGGGACAACGCCCTGCTCCACACGGACACGTCGTCTAACTGCCCAGTGAACCAGTGGGAAGCAGCCGCGCGCCGGATGCCGCCCAGCGCGAATGCGGTCAACTGGCCTTCAGAAAACGTCCGCGTGCTCCAGGCGGGACGCGCGTCGGCAATACCGTCGATGTAAAGGCGGCCGATGCCGTTGTCGTTGACCCAGGCCAGGTGCCTCCACTCGCCATCCAAAGCCAAGCCCGTCGACCATTCGTGCGCCGCTGCCCCGGCGGCATCGCGGATGAACATATCCACCGTGTCGCCCGCCCCGTCATTCTGCGTCCCCATGTTGAACAGCGGAGTGGTGTTTCCGCTCGCGTTGGCCTCGGCGAGAAAGCGAAGATCGGTCTGCCCCGTTCCCTCCGCGCGGACCCAAAGCGAAACGGAATGTGAGGGATGCAAGTTGATCGGGAGATCCTCCCATCCGCCAGCCACATACTCCAGCATCGTCTGCGCGGCATTCTGGAAATCCACTGCGTTCCCTGCCACACCGGGCACGACCTCACCAGCAGCCAGATTGACTGCCGTCAACGGAAACAGGCCCAAAGCATCCGGTGAAACGCCGCCTGAAATCTCATCCAACGGCCAGTAAGCGATCAAATCCGGGTCATGCGTCACGGTTGCTGGCGGATCTCCGGAGTCCAGCGGATCATACCCCAAAGCGATCTCCCGCGCGTCCCGCCAGCCGTCGCCGTCGGAATCGGGCAACAGCGGGTTGGTTCCGGCCAACTTCTCGGCCCCGTCGTTCAAGCGGTCGCCATCGGTGTCTGGATTCATCGGATCGGTTCCATCCAGAATCTCCTGCGCATCGGTGACGCCGTCCAAGTCCGTATCCAGGTCGCCCGCCCCGGAGTCCAGTTCGAGCGGACTCGTGCCGCCTGCCAACATTTCAATCTCACTCTGGGTCAAGGCCCGCGACCACACCGACACGTCGTCGACGGCTCCGGTGAACCAATGACTCGGCGCGGCGCGGCGAATGCCTCCGATCGAAGTGGAGTCCAGTGATCCAGCCGCGAAGGCATTTATCGACCAAGTCGCCCGGGTGTCCGCGACTCCGTCGATGTAGAGCCTGCCGGAGCCCCCCGTATTCACCCAAACCAAGTGATGCCAGGCGCCATCGAGTGGGGTTGCGTTCGACCATTCGTGCGCTCCCGGAGGCCGGATGTACATATCCACGGTATTGCCCATCCCGTTGTTCTGGGTGCCCATGTTGAACAAGGGATTGTTGTCGCCTGTCGTATTGGCTTCAGCAAAAAACCGCAGGTCTGTCTGCCCTTCCCCTTGCGCTCTCACCCAAAGCGACACCGAATTCGCGGGATGCAGATTGATCGGAAGCTCTTCTCCGCCCACCGCGATGTACTCCAACATGGAGGAATTCACAGCGTCGAACATCACCGCGTTTCCGGCGGCGCCGGCGACAATAGCAGATCCATCAAGGTTGACCGCTGTCAGCGGATACAAACCCAGCGCGTCCGGCGACATGCCGTTTTCGATAGAGTCCAGCCGCCAATAAGCCACCAGATTTGGGTCGGGCCCTTCATCGCCCGGACTGTTTGGATCGAGGGGATCGTAGCCCAACGCCACTTCTTTGCCGTCCTTCCATCCATCGCCGTCGGTGTCCGGATTGAGCGGATCGGTGCCGTGGACCTTCTCCTCGCCGTCCGACAGTCCATCCCGGTCCGTGTCGGGATGATGCGGGTCCGTGCCATCCATCAGTTCCTGGGCGTCCGTCACTCCATCGCCGTCGCTGTCCAAGGTCAAGTCCTCGCCCAGCACCGAGCCCGGATCGGCATAAAGGCTCTCCACGTCTTCCGCCGTGATCGCCTTGGCATACACCTGCACATCGTCGATCACACCATCGAAACTCAGGGCCCCATAGTAAGAACCGATCAACAAGGGATCCGCCCCCGTGTCGGCAATGGCGAACGGGTTGTCGATACTCAGTTCTTGGACGCCGTTCACATAGATCGCCAAGTGATCCGCTCCCGCAGCCGGCCCATTGGCGTCGGCATAACTCACCACAATGTGGTGCGGCTCTCCCACCGGAACCACACCCGCGAGATCCTCTTGTCCGTCTGCGGTGAACCACGACAAACTGTCCCCCGCGATCAACAAAGCGAACAAGGGCGACGCTTCCGCAACGCCCCTCGCAAATAAGGTCGAAGGAACGGAATCCGCGGGGTCGTCTTGCATCCACAGCGAGACGCTAAAGCTTCTCAGCGCCGGAAGTCTAACCTGACCATAGCCTCCGCCGGCCGCGCCCGACTCGTTGAATCGCGCCGCCGTCCCGGACGCCAACGCCGGTTGTCCCAGATCCACGGATCCTCCCCCGACCTCGGCATACTGTCCATGTTTGAGCAGCGCCGAATCGAGCATGGTCACACCATCGGTCTCGTCCATGGCGTAGTGTCCGATCAACTGATTGGTCGAAGGCACCACCGTCGAGAGGTCTGCCGTGACCACAGGATTGCTCTGATCGTTGCTAGAGATCTCCAGATAGGCCACGATCCCGCCTGTGCGCGCGCCCGGATCAAAGCTCAAATCGAGAACGCCCTGTTCTCCGGGACCTAACTGATTGGGAATGCTGTTCACCATGAACAGGGTCGCGTCGGGTCCGGTCAAAGCCGTCCCGGTGATGTTCAATGTCTGGGTCGCCCCGATGTTGAAGATGGGAATCTGCCGGTTGTAGGGGCCTTCCCCGGGCACGATATTCTCGAAAATACCGCGCGAAGGCACAGCCAGATTCGGGTCGTCAGTATCCAACGGATCCGTCTCCAATAAGCCCTCGCGGCTCACGAATACATCGTCAAACCACGCCGAATCCTGCCCCAGATCGTCGACCTTGGTTTGAATATAGAACAAAGTGAGGGGGTTGATGTTTCCCCGGTCGCCCGCCACGTCCTCGAACAGCGTCGTCCGTCCCGCCGCACCCTCTTCGGACACATGGATCGATATCCGGTCCTGCGCGTCGCCCGCCGTGTTGGTGACGTCGAACCACACCTTGTACCATACGCCGCTCTGCAGGGGATAATTGTCCGCATACACGGTGGCGCCCGTTCCCACCCCGATCTCCCCTTCCGCCTGTCCGTCCAGCCGGTGGATGCGCACAACCGCACCCAGATCGCTGTCCGTATCTACGTCGAATCCCTGTCCCCGGATCGCCTTGTTCGTTATCCCCACCAGATAATCCGCGCCGCCGTTGTCCTCCGACAAGCGAAAGCGGAGAAAACCGGTGCGCTGCTCTCCATCGCGAATCCGGAAGCTCCCCATGCCGGTAAAGATCGTCTGCTGCGGCGGAATGGACTTGGTGCTGATGTAGTGATTCCCAGCGTCGCTGTGCACGAGGAATCCCGGGTCGTTCCCCGGGTTTACCCAGTAGGGATTGGCCACGTCTCGCAACACGCCTCCCTCAGGCCACAAATCGAAATCGTCGAGCAGAATCCATCCCGGACCGACCCCATCGCGCACGGTGACCTCGAGCTGGGCGGAGACTTCCTCGCCGTCGCGCATTGCCGTCAAAGTAAATACCGTGTCCTCCGTGATCGGTACCGGGATGCTTCCAGAGCCGAGCACCGTCAAATCGTCCACAGCACCGATGCCCTGATCGATGGAAAACATCGCGTCGCGATTGCCCTCCCAGATGAGGATGGCCTCTTCGCCTCGCGCCACCTTCAACCGTTCCGCCCGGAATGAGCGGATCGCCAGCGGTTGCACCAATTCCGGGGGTTCTGGCGTACCCTCGGTGAAGAGTTGGCTGATTTCTGCTCCGCTCAAAGCCCTGCTCCAAATCGCCACGTCATCAATCAGTCCCGTCGACCAATGTGAGGGACCAGCCCTGCGAATGCCGCCGATCGTCGTGTTCTTCAACGCCAGGCTACCGGTAAAACGCTGTGTGGGAGACACCGGCGGATCCGTCGTGAACAGCGTGGCGTCCGGAGCGCCATCAATGTAAAGCGACGCATCCGGCCCATCCTGGACCCACACCAAATGCCGCCACTCATCGTCAAGGGCCAGAGTCGTCGACTTGAGATGCTCCATGGTCGGCTGACCCGTCGACCGGATGTACAGATCCACCACATCGGCAGCGCCGACGCTGTCCGTGCCGATATTGAACAACGGGTTGTTATCCGTATCGCTGCCTTCCGAAAACAGGCGCAAATCCGTTTGTCCTGTTCCCTTGACCTTCACCCACATGCTTAAGGTGAAGGTGTCGTGCTTATTCGCCGGAAGATCGTCTTCGGGCGCGTGGCTTCGTTCCAACAGGGTCTGCCGCGAAGCCACAAAAGCGATCGCGTTCCCGAATCGTCCCTCGGTCAAGTCATTCTCGGTCAAATTCACCGCAGTCATGTCGTAGCCGCGGACGATATCCGGCGTCTTCCCTCCGAGAATCTCGTCCAACGGCCAATAAGCCACCATGCCCTCGTTCAGTTCCTGGGCGCTGAGAGGAACCGCCGCGCCAAGGGAGAAACTTGAAATCGCAACCGGAAAAACGAGGCGACGAAGCTGCAAACAGGGAATCCTGATCATTTCGATTCGGGGGGTTGAAATGCCCATGCGGCGACGCAAGGAGCCGTCCGGGCAGGAACGCGCCGGACGGCGCCCGAGCGACAACGCCGCACGACCCTCATATTTTGGGGCAACGCACCTGGATTCAACAAGCTCAAAAGGCAAAAAAAACAAGGGGGACGCGCCGTTTTTCCGCCGTGGAGGACGACTCCGTCCCGTGGTGGAACTTCACCCCCTTCCATTCGCCGCTTCCGTCCGTCCTAACGCGCTCCCCTCATGCCGGCGAGCGCCTCCGCCACCCGGGCAAAGGCCGTTTCTGACACTTCCGCGATGGGCACGCGCAGCATGGGTTCGCGGAAGATCCGCGCCCGCGACCTCAGGTAGGCCGGATCATAATGCTGTTCCAGGATATCCGCGACGAATCCCTCCCAATCGCCCCGGGCAATGCGCTCTTCCCAATCCCGCACCCGGTCGCTACCCACTCGCTCGCGCAAAGCCCGGATCCGCTCGAGAAGCGAGTCCGGATCACGCGCGAAATGTCCGTACTCGGAAACCAGGAAGCGCGTCCTGGCTCCTCGCGGCGCCTCGATCTCGATCAGCTCGGCCTCGCGCAACCGGGACCAAAGGGGAGCGGGAATATGCACTTCCCCGATGCGATTGCTTTCGGACTCGAAATACACCGGCCGCTCTGGACTCATCTGCCGTAGGGCCTGCCAAAGCTGGTTCTCGAAGCGCTTTTGGGCAGGTTGTTCGGTCTCCGGTTCTTTTCCCAGAATGGAACCGCGATGCCCCGCCAAGCCTTCCAAATCCACTACTTGAAAGCCGCGCTCTCCCATCCAGCGGAGCAAAGACGTTTTCCCCGATCCGGTCAGCCCCGCCACGATCCGGAATTGGAGACCGGTGTCGCGGATCACCCTCGCGAAATCCTGCAACAAGTAGGCGCGGTAGGCCTTGTAGCCGCCCTCGAGAATCGCCGTCCGCCATCCAACCGCCTGTAGGATCGTTGCTAGACTCAAGGAGCGCTGGCCTCCTCTCCAGCAGTAGACCAGCGGCCGGTAGGAAGGAGGTTTCCCGGCAAAATGGTCTTCCAAATGCTGCGCCGCGTTGCGCGCGATCAAGGCAGCTCCAGCCCTCCGGGCCTGAAAAGGATGCTTGCGATAGAGCCTCCCGATCACCTCGCGTTGCTCATCGTCAAGCACCGGCAGAGAGAGCGCTCCTTCCACATGATCTTCAGCGTGCTCCCCGGGACTGCGCACATCGACAATCTCATCACAGCCGCAGATATCCACTTGTTCGGGTCCGATGCGATCGAGATCTTCCATGTCCCGGCAAAGCCCTCCTCACCGAGCCCGGCGGCTACGCCGGCCGCGGCGATCCGGAGACCTGTCATGATCCGGAGTGATGCGCTGGCCGCCCCCGTCCCGATTCCTCACCTCGCGCCAACCTTCTTCGCCAATCCCCCGGTCCCAAGCGCCCCGTTCAGGACTCGTTCGATCCACTCTTCGCCTCCGCGATGACTTTTTGTTCCATATCGCGAGGCATGTCTTCATAATGTGAAAAGGCTTCCTTATGTTGGCCCCGCCCGCCGGTCAGCGATCGCAGATCGGTAGCGTAAGCATACATTACCCGCTGGGGCGCCTCCGCCTTGACCACCTGATAACGTCCTTCCGTCTCCGTGCCGAATACACGGCCGCCGCGCGATGAGAGATCGCCCAAAACGCTGCCCAGCGTGTCGTCCGGAACCCGGATCTCGATGCTCAAGACCGGCTCCAAAAGATGGGGTTCCGCGTTCAGAAAGGCTTCGCGAAAGGCCTCCCGCCCGGCGATTTGAAAAGCGATGTCCTTGGAATCCACTGGATGTTGTTTGCCGTCGTAGAAATCCACCTTCACGTCGCAGACCTGGTAGCCGGCGAGAACTCCCTCCTGAGTCGACGCCCGCACGCCTTTCTCCACCGAGGGCACAAATCCGCGGTCGACATTGTTTCCCACCAGGGAATGACCGAATTCCACGCCGCTGTCCCGGGGAGCCGGCTCGATGCGCATCCATACTTCCGCGAACTGACCCGCGCCGCCGGTTTGCTTTTTGTGACGGTATTTCGACTCGGACTTGCGGCGAATCGTTTCGCGATAAGGAATGCGCGGCTTCACCAACGAGATGTCGACATTGGCGCGGCGCTTGAGCGTTTCCACCACAGACCTTAGGTGTTGCTCGCCCAACCCGGAGAGAATCGTCTGGCGCAATTCAGGATCAACGCGAAAAACGAGGGCCGGATCCTCCTCCCGCACTAGGGCCAGCCCTTCCGCGATCTTGTCCTCGTCCCCTTTGGATGCCGCCTTCAGCGCCGCGTGGATGCTTGGATGAGGATACTCGATGGCCGGCAGTATGACCGAGAAGCGCGAGTCACAAAGAGTATCATTGGTATGCGTGCGCTTCATCTTCACCAGCGCTCCGATTTCGCCTGAACGAAGGTGATCCGTCGATTCCCGCTTCTTTCCGTTAGGCAAAAGGATCTGTCCAATCCTCTCATCGGAGTTGCGGACCACATTGCGCAGAGTCGACCCCGCCTTGAGTTCTCCGGAATAGATCCGGAAGAACGATAGCGCGCCGACGTGTTCCTCGACCAAGGTCTTGAAGACAAACAGGACCGTCTCCTGGCCCTCCACGTCCACCTCGACCGGCTCGCCCGAGTCTGCGACGCCCGTCACCCGCTTGCGATCGATTGGCGAAGACCCAAACTTGGCCAGGAAATCCAACAGGCGCGTGACCCCGGTGTTCGATTCCGCCGCCGTGGCAAAGAGCGGAACGAAGGTTCCGCTTTGGATGGCCGCGTGCAGATGTTCACGCAACTCCTCCTCGGAGAGCCCCCCTTGCTCAAAGAAAAGCTCTAGCAACTTTTCGTCGGATTCGGCTACGTACTCGACCAACTGTTTATGCATCTCCCGGACCCGTTCCTCCTCTCCCTCCCCAGGTTGCGACTCTGCGAACCCACCGCTTTGATCCTCCTTGTAGATGACGACTTCACTGCGCATGGCGTCGAGATAGCGCCGGCAACCCTGCCCTTCGTCCGCAGGAACGGTCAGAGGAAACACCCTCTCCCCAAAAGTCGTCCGCACCTGCGCCAGCACGCGCTCAAAGTCCGCGTTCTCCCGGTCCACGCCGTTGATCACCAAAAACTTTGGAATCCCGAAGCGCGCGGCTTCGTTCCACATCTTCTCCGTCCCGAATCCCACGCCTTCCACCGCGTCGATGACGATCAGAGCGAGATCGGCGACCCGCAACGCTCCCAAGGCGTCCCCAATGAAATCCGGATAGCCCGGGCAATCGATGATGGTCAGCTCCTTGTCGAGCCACTCGGCGCGCAGCAGCGAGGCGTGCATCGAGATCAAATGCTCTCGCTCGTCCGCGTGGTAGTCTGAAACGGTGTTGCCGTCGGCAATACGGCCCATGCGGTTGATGACGCCGCAGGTGGCGAGCATGGCCTCGCATAGAGTGGTCTTGCCGCAGGCGGCATGACCGACGACGGCAAGGTTGCGGATATCGGGAAGGGGGTGGTCTTTCATGACTGCCACGCATCGTAGAAGGGGCGTCCACAGGTTGAAAACCACGAAATTCACGAAACGGTTGCGAAATCCCCCGGATCCGTGTTTCCGCATCCCGGCAGCCGCCGGCTCGAGCTGCCGCTTCTCCCCGGGCATCCGTCCGTTCCGGAAGGTCCCCGCCCTAAAATGAGAGATTTCTCCTGCGCCAGGCGAGCTTGGCCCTACCTTTCCAAGGCATGAGCGAACCCGATGCCAGACTGAACCGCGTCGAGATTGACGCCCACTTTGTCCGCCGCCGCAACGCCCTCCTGGCCCGGGGAATCTTCTCCGGTCTCTACGAGGACTACTACCTCCACCTTCTCCAGCACGGGCTCCAGATCGAGCCCGGACCCGACCGCCTGCTCAAGGGGGCCCTCGCCGCCCTTGCTCTGCACCTCGCCTCCCGGCCCTGGCGCGAGGTTTCCGCCTGGACCCTCCATTTTCGGGAACCGTCCCTCAACCTCTTCGTCACCGGCAACAGCCTCGACGGCAATGTGGTCGGACGCGCCTTCACCGAAGACATCCGGGAATTGCCCTGCGACATTCTCCACGCCCAGGTGACTTCCCGGGACCACCCCCTTCGCCAAAGCACCGTGCAACTCGAGAGCAGCGGCATCTTCGAAGCAGTGGAAACCTACTACTTGCAAAGCGAACAGCGTCCGGCGCGCCTCTTCCAACTCGGCCCGGAGGACTATGCCATGGTCTCGGCCCAGCCCGGGTGCGACATGACCTGGTTCGCAGACCTCGACACGGAAAGCGTCCGGGCCATCCCGGACGCAGAGGAGGTAGCCCTCCTCGAACAACGCCGCTACGCCTTCGATTGCGGATGCACCATCGATCGCCTCTACCCGCTCCTGGCCCCGCTATCCGATGAAGTCATCGACGATCTCTTCGCCGGAGACGCCTCCGTCACTGTCCAATGCCCCCGCTGCGCCGCCCGCTTCGAGATACAGCGCCGCGATCTCGAGGACTTTCAGTCTCGCCGCGCGTCTTCCTGAAGCGCCTTCAGACCGATCCCAGGCTTTCCGCATCCCTTTGAGTCCTCCGCCTTGGCGAATCCCGGCTGCCTGCGCTATGGATGCTCTTTCTCCGTTAACCCGCATCCGCCCCAACGCTATGTCCCGAAGCTTCGCCCCCGGCCCCGGACGCCGCCGATTTCTCCAAACCGCCGCCGCCGCAGGGCTTCCCACCGTCCTGCCCGCCCGCCTCTTCGGCCAGCAAGCCCCCAGCAAACGCATCACCCTCGGCCTCATCGGCGCCGGCGACCACGGAACCCACCGAAATCTCAACATGCTCCTCCAACAGGAGGACGCTCACATCCTCGCCGTGTGCGACGTCTTCCGCAGTAGACGGGAACAGGCTCGCGATATCGTCAATCGCTGGAACGAAAATCAGGATTGCGGCTGTTACGGCGATTTCCGCGAACTCCTCGCCCGAGATGACATCGACGCCGTCATGATCTCCACGCCCGATCATTGGCATGTCCTCATGTCTCTCCTGGCTATCCGCGCCGGTAAAGATGTGATCTGCGAGAAACCAACCCTCACCATCGAGGAAGGACGGATCCTCGCCGGCGCCGTACAAAAGCATAAGGCGGTTTTCCAGACCTCGACCGAAGACCGCAGCATGCCCGTCTACCACCGTATGGCCGAACTCGTCCGCAACGGCCGCATCGGCAAACTTCAAACCATCCGCGTCCGCCTTCCCGCCGGCGACCGTTGGCCCAGCGAGGAGCCCGCGCCGGTTCCTGAGCATCTCGACTACGATCTCTGGCTCGGACCCGCCCCGGAAGCCCCTTACACGCCTCTGCGCACCGAACCCATGCGCTGGCGCCAGATCCGCGACTACTCCGGCGGGCTGCTCACCGACTGGGGCGCCCATCAGATCGACACCGCCCAATGGGCCAACGACACTGAGCGGACTGGGCCGGTCCATGTCGAAGGCAAAGGCACGCTCAACGAGGGCAGCGCCTACAACACCTTTATCGACTACCAACTCCACTACCGCTATGCCAACGGCGTCGACCTCCTGGTCGAGTCCGGAGGCACGAGCCTCCGCTTCGAGGGCGCCGACGGCTGGATCGGCAACTCCGGGTGGGCCGAGCCCCTCCATGCCAGTTCCCCCGGCATCCTCGAAGCGCCTTTAGGCCCCGGCGACACCCGCCTTTTCACCTGTCCCGACGGCGAACACCGGAACTTTCTCGACTGCGTCAAAACCCGCTCTCAACCGTATCTTCCCGCGGAAGAAGGACACCGCCTTTCCACCATCCTCCACCTGGGCAACATCGCCATGCTCACGGGCCGCAGCCTGCGCTGGGATCCCGAAACGGAGAGCTTTCCGGACGATCCCGCTGCCTCCGCCATGAAGTCCCGGCCCATGCGCGCCCCTTGGACCCTGGCTGAGTCCTAGTGTTCCTAGCCTTTCTGCCGTGGCGCGCTGCGCGCCATTCTTGCTTCGTTTCGCTTGCCTCGGGCTTCAACCGGGTGTACCCACCCAACTCTGCGCCCTCGGCTGCGCGCGGCCTGCGCAGCAAGGGGTGCGCAGCGCCTCGCGACGAAACGGTATGAGAAATGCGGGCTAGCAAGAATCACCCGCCTCTCTTCCAAGGCTGGATCTCCTTCGCCAGCAACGCCGGAGCCGCCGGGCCTATCCACAGGGCTTGCAACCGCTTCCTCCGAAGCCAGCACCGGGGAGCCGGCCGCCTCAAACTCGCCGGCCGCCGTCTGATCTGGCCTTGGCGCGCCTTCCAGGCCGCACGCGCCTGCTATAGCGTCTACGGTCAAGGTTGCCGCCGGGATTTCGGCTTGTCACCCCTGCGACAATGGATCCAAATGACCCGGCTCGCCCTTCTCTATTCCGTCCCCCCCGAGTCCTACTACGTCCTCCGGCTCCACGAAGGCCGCGGTCATCCCGCCGAGTATCTTCACGACTTCGAAACCTATCCTCTGTTAAGCGCCCTCCCCCGCGATCGCGCCTGGTTCGACGCGCAGAACTCCAAGAGTTGTTTCGCCCAGTTTTGTCTTGACCACCACCTTCTTAGCATTCCCACACTGGGAGTCCTCCAGGATCACGTCTGGTCGCCAACTAGCGACGCCACATTCCCGCCATCCTGCTCATTTGTAGCAAAGCCCGATAGGGGAGCCCAAGGCTGGGGTGTGGAGATCTTCGACCTCCTCGCCGAAGGCGGCGGCTACCGCGGATTCGATGGAGGCGCCTTCTCGCCGGCGGAACTGGCCCATCATTTGAACGAGCGGTCCACACGAAGCGCCCTCATTCTCCAACCGCGGATCGCCATGCATCCCGCTCTGGCCCCTCTGTCCAGCGGAGCGCTCCCCACCCTGCGCGTCATCACCCTGCGGGAACCCGATGGAACCCTCTCGGCCTGGTTTCCCCGGCTGAATCTGCCGGTCGGACGCCATGCTTCGGACAACATGCGGTCCGGCGGCGGCGCCATCGCCTCGGCCGTCGATCTGAACAGCGCCCGGCTGGGTCCGGCAACGGGCAAGGAAGCATTGGGCGGCATTCACGATCTCCATCCTGACACCGGCGTAACCATCACGGGCTTCCCGGTTCCCTGTTTCCACGACGCCATGGCTTTGGCGCGACGCGCTCAGGCCGCAATGACCGGCCTGCCCAGCATCGGCTGGGATATCGCCATCACTCCGGACGGTCCCCTCCTCGTCGAAGCCAACTCCGGCTGGGGCGTCATGACCATCCAGCGCGTCCTGGGCCGGCCCCTGGCTCGCGAACAAGAGTTCTGCCGCCGCTTGACCGCGATCCTCGAACAACACTTGAACTCTAAGTAAAGAGACGTTGTAGACTTAGGATGCGGAAAAAAGCACCCTCAGCCGGAACTGCTGCCCTGGCAACGATTCCACCGTAAACATCGATCGGACCGTCACCCGTTCCAGACCTTCCTCAAGCCGCTCGACCCCGAGTTCGACCAAGTGCGGCAGACCGTCCAGCGGCAAGGTCTCGTCCCACCAGACTTCCAGACCGGAAGCGTGCTGTGGAACCACCGCCAAGTCCGTCATCCCCGTCCGCCGCAAGAATCGAAACGCGGGATACACCTGGCCGCTTTCGTCGTCGCGATACAGAAAGACTTCACCCGCAGCCTCCGCCGAATCGCGACGAAGAGGGTGGGTGCCCAGCCCGCATTCGGCCACATTCCTCAAACCATCGCCGTCCGGATCAGCTTCAACCGCCGCACTACCTTCCAAATCGCGCGGAAAGAAGCGGGCTACCCACTCGGAATAGGAGGAACAACGCCGGTCGATATCAATATCCCAAGGTTCCGAGCCCAGATTCACGAGCACTTCCTGAGGAATGGATCCGTCCATGCGGCCCCGGCTGACACCCTGCGCCCCGAGACCTCCTACTCCGTTGGTGCCCGTATCTACCCAGTAAACCATGTCCGCCGCGACATCGAGCCTCATCCCATGCGGGGTATCCAAACCGTCATAGATGGTTTCCACCTCCGGGCTCACGGCCGCGTCCACGGGCAGGTCCTCCAAGGATGCGCGTTCTATCCTTGCCCCGTTGCGGTTGACCCCAGTAAAGCATGCCCCCAGCAGTGTCCAAACACACCGCGCGCGTCTCCAGCGTGCCCGTCACCACTGTCTCTCGATCACTCCCATCGAGATTGGCCCGGAAAACATTTCCGCTGTTGGCGCTTGTTCCGTCGAAATCTCCCCAGTAAAGCTTTCCCTCTTCGAAATCGATATCCAAATAATAAGGCTGCGTCCCGGGTCCTATCACTATCTCCGGGTTCGACCCGTCCACACCGCTGCGGCGAATGTGATCTTTGTCCCGGTCGCAGTAGTAGAGCAGGCCCAAAGTCAAATCGAATCGAACGCCAGCAGGAAAGGAACCTGGTCCCACCGTCAAGACCGGATTCCGGTCCGATCCATCCCAATTCATCCGGTAAATCACATCGGCCCCGTTGTCCGCGTAGTAGATAAGGTTGTTGATGGTATCCAAGGCGATCCCGCGCAGGTTTGTCCCGCCGTTCAGAAGCACGGTTTCGCGCCCGCTTCCGTCGAAACCTGCGCGTTCAATGCGATTCTGCCCACGGTTGGTCCAGTAAACGCCGCCGGCAAGGGTGTCCCCAGCCAGGAGCGCGCCCGCCACGAACACCCAACGCATCCTCATGCTTTCCATCCTTATCCGAGACTGCGTGAGCACGCAAGAGCCCGGACCAGCCCGCTCTCCGGCCGGTCAGGCCCGCGGATGAAAGCGCCGATGCACGTCCCGCAACCGCCGCTCGTCGACATGGGTATAAACCTGTGTCGTCGAAATATCTGCGTGTCCCAACAACTCCTGAATGACTCGGAGGTCCGCCCCGCGACCCAATAAATGCGTCGCAAAACTATGCCGCAACCGGTGGGGATACATTCGTTGCTCGAGCCCCGCCTCCTTGGCCCGGGCCGCGCAAATCTGCCGGATCCGAGCCGTGGTCAAACCCTGGCCCCGCACCGACAAAAACACCTCGCTGCCCGTCCGGCGCTTCACCAAACCCGGCCGCTCCTGTTCCAAATAGTCCTGCAAGGCCTCAACGGCCTGGCCGCCGACCGGCGCCATGCGCGTCTTTCCGCCCTTGCCCGTCACCCGGATCCATCCGTCCTCCAATCTGAGATTCTCCAATTTGGCCGACACCAGCTCCGAGACCCTTAGCCCGCTTGCATACAGCAACTCTAGAATGGCCCGGTCCCGCCGTCCCAATCGCCGCTCGATCGACACCGCCTCGATCAATTGCTCGATTTCCTCGACGGCCAAAACCTCGGGCAAAGTCCGGTCCAACCGCGGTGATGCCAATCCCTCGGCAGGGTCGAGGGCAATCCAGCCCCGGGCCTGCATGAACCGGAAAAAAACCTTCAACGCGATGATCAACTGCCGGAGACTTCCGGGCGCCAAACCTCCCGCCTTCCGCCGCGCCAAATAGGCGGTAAGATCGTCCACGCCGATCTCCCCTAGCCCGGTTTCCCCCGTCTGCTCCTTCCCGATCCACTCTGCGAAACCCTCCAACCAACGCCGCAAGGCCAACTGATAACGAACCGACAGACCGCGCTCCGTGGCCACATGCAAGATCAGGGCGTCAATGGCCTCTTCAAAACTCATCCGCCTCCAGTCGCCGTCGCCATTATCGACCCGCCCCCCCTTCGAGGCAACACTTGTCTGAGCCCGGATTCCAGCGTAAAGAACCCGCTCTCCGCCAACATGCCCCGGGTATTCATCAAGACCTACGGTTGCCAAATGAACGTCCGCGACTCCGAACAAGTCGCCGAGATGTTCCGCACCCGTGGCTATACCCTCGCCTCCGCTGAGGATGACGCCGACGTCATTCTCGTCAATACCTGCAGCGTACGAGATCAGGCCGAGCAGAAAGCTCTCGGGAAAATGGGGCAAATGGGCCGTCTCCGCAAAAGCAACCCCCATCTCGTCTTCGGTTTCCTGGGATGCATGGCCCAAAGCCGGGGCGCCGAACTGCTGCGCGAGATCCCTCACCTCGACCTCGTCGCCGGCACCCAGAAATACCATCGCGTCGTCGACCACGTCGACGCCATTTGGAAAGCGCGGGAGCACAAGTTCATGGACGATCTCCGCGCTCCCATCATCGATATCGAGGAGGAGAGCGGGTCTCAGAATACCATCCGGGACCACCGCCTGCGGGAACGCCAGACCACCGCTTTCGTGTCCATCATGCAGGGCTGCAACATGAAGTGCAGCTTCTGCATCGTCCCGTCCACCCGGGGCTCCGAGCGTTCCCGGCCCATCGCCGAGATCACACGCGAAGTAGAAGACCTCGCCGCTCAGGGCATCCGCGAAGTCACGCTGTTGGGGCAAATTGTCAATCTCTACGGGCGCCGCGAGTTTCCTCAACGCGATGGCAAAAGCCCATTCGTGCAGCTCCTCGAAGCCGTTCACGCCGTCGAAGGGATCGCCCGCATCCGTTTCACTTCGCCCCACCCTATCGGTTATCGCGCCGACCTGATCGAAGCCTTCACCCGCTTGCCTAAACTCACTGATCACGTCCATCTCCCCTTGCAATCGGGGTCGGACCGCATCCTTCGGCTCATGCGACGCCCCTACACCGCCGAACGCTTCACCGAACTTTGCTGCCGTATGCGCCAAGCCCGCCCGGGGCTGGCCATCACCACCGACATCATCGTCGGCTTCCCCGGCGAGACCGAAGAAGACTACGCCGCCACGCGCTCGCTCGTTCAGGAGATCGGCTTCGACAACGCCTTCATCTTTCGCTACTCACCGCGCCGCGACACACCCGCAGGGGAAATGGCGAACCAGCTTCCGGAAAGCGTGAAAGAAGAACGCAACCAGGATCTGCTCCGCGTCGTCGAATCCATCGCCACGGCCCGAAACGCTTCCTTGGTCGGCGCCAAGCTCGAGGTTCTTGGCGAAGGACCGAGCAAAACCAACGCCGCGCGTCTCACCGGGCGGACCCGGACCAATCGCATCGTCATCTTCGAGGGCAGACCCGAACGCCACATCGGAACATTGTTCCCCGTGCGCATCGAAGAGTCCACTGGGTTTACCCTTTACGGAACGCCCGCTCTGGCCTCCTAACAGGAGTCGCGCTCTTCTCCGTTTCATGATCAATCCCCATTACGATCTCGACCTCAAGTGGACCGGCCTCGTCGTCGGTCTCGCCCTTCTCGTTGCGCACGTCTTCGCCTTGCTGCAACCCCGGACCGTGCAAGGCGTCCTGCAAAAGTTTCCGCGCAACCACACCGCCGGCGGCGCCCTGATGCTTCTCAACGCCGTCTGGGCTTTTTGGCTCGTTTCCACAATGGATCTCGGCGAGTTCTATACCCTGCGCAATAAACTGCAGTGGGGCATCCCCATCGCCACGGTCTTGGTCATTCTCTACGTCGAAGACTTTCTCGCCGTCCGCGCCCTCGGCACAACCATGCTCCTGGGCGCCTGCATCCTTCTCGACACGGCCTGGTTCGAGGACGGTCCCGGCGTCGTGCTCCTGCCCCTGCTGGCCTATGCCTGGATACTCGTGGCCTTCTTCTGGGTAGGCATGCCTTACCTGCTGCGCGACCTCCTCCAGTGGATCTCCAGTTCGAAGGGACGCTGGCGCGCGCTCTGTCTCGCCGGAGCCGCCTGTGGAGCGCTTCTCTTCGGCTGCGCCCTCTTCTTTTACTAACCAATCGCCGCACGCCTTCTCGTCCGTCCGCTTACGCCCGTTCCGGCATGGCCAGCTTCCTCGGTCAACTCTTCCGCATCGCTACTTGGGGTGAATCCCATGGGGGCGGCGTCGGCGTCGTCATCGACGGCTGCCCGCCCGGCATCCCCCTTTCGGAACAGGACATCCAAACCGATCTCGATCGCCGCCGCCCCGGCCAAAGTGATATCGTCAGCCCCCGCAACGAAGAGGACCGCTGCGAGATCCTCTCCGGAGTCTTCGAAGGAAAAACCCTCGGTTCGCCCATCGCCGTTCTCGTCCGCAATCGCGACGCCCGGCCCTCCGCCTATGAAGAAATGCGCGACAAATACCGGCCCTCCCACGCCGACTACACCTATCAAGCCAAATACGGAATCCGGAGTTGGCAGGGCGGAGGCCGGGCTTCCGCCCGTGAGACCATCGGCCGAGTCGCCGCCGCCGCCATCGCCCGCAAAGTGCTCCGCCTTTTTTCTCCGGAGTTAGAGGTCGTGGCCTGGGTCCGGTCCATCCAATCCATCGAAGCCGCGATCGACCCCGAGGCGGTCCGGCCCTCCGATGTCGAGTCCAATATCGTCCGCACCGCCGATCCCGCCGCCGTCGAGCCCATGATCGCCCTCATCAAAGCCGTCCGCGCTGAGGGCAACTCCGTCGGCGGCGTCATCGAATGCGTCGCCCGCGGCTGCCCCCCCGGGTGGGGTGAGCCCGTCTTCGACAAACTCGAGGCCGACCTCGCCAAGGCCATGCTCAGCCTTCCCGCCGCCAAAGGCTTCGAGATTGGCAGCGGTTTCGCCGGCGCCCGCCTCACTGGTCGCGAACACAACGACCCTTTTTACATGGAGAACGGCCGCGTCCGCACTCGCACCAATTTCTCCGGCGGCGTTCAGGGAGGAATCAGCAACGGGGAACCCATCACCTTCCGCGTCGCATTCAAACCGACCGCCACGATCATGTCCAGCCAGGAAACGGTTTCCGCCGAAGGCCAAGGCGCCGTGCTCCAAGGGAGCGGCCGCCACGATCCCTGCGTCCTGCCGCGCGCGACTCCCATGGTCGAAGCCATGACCCTGCTGGTTCTCTGCGATCACGCTCTCCGGCATCAGGCCCAGAACCGCATCCCCAATCCTCCAGCGGACTAACCCGCATTTCTCATACTCTTGCTGCTGTGGCGCGCGGCCTGGACCTTCAGGGACTCGCAGCGTCTCGCGCCGCAACGCCACGAGGAGAATTCGGGTTAGCCAACCCCGCCGGCGGCATCCGGCAGTCGCAATTGCCCGATCGCAGCCATGACCTCGTCGCTCATCTGCTGGTAATCCTTGCGCCCAACCGCTTTCCCTCCTCCCTCCTCCGCAAAATCCAACGGCTGACCAAAAACT
The DNA here is from genome assembly GCA_035513055.1 of Verrucomicrobiales bacterium. Lineage (GTDB taxonomy): Bacteria > Verrucomicrobiota > Verrucomicrobiia > Verrucomicrobiales > DEV007 > DATKCT01. The sequence goes on from DATKCT010000075.1 coordinate 25,617, forward strand.
ACGGTCACCGGACTTCGCCGCACCCATTTCGCCCCGCGCGGCAACGCTTCCCGGGCGCCGAAGATCCGTGCCGGCAACACCGGCGCCCCGGTCTTGGCAATCACCAATCCCACCCCGGGCTGTCCCCGGCCCAGCTCCCCATCCCAACTCCGCGAGCCCTCCGGAAAAATCAGCACCTTCTTCCCCTCCTTCAACAAGCGGATGATGGTTCTCAAACTCGTAAAATCCGGACGATCCTGATCCACCGGTATCGAGTTCCAACTTCGCAAGACGGCCCCCATCGGCCAGCGGCGGAAAAGGCTTCTGCGAGCCAAAAAGTGGATGCCCTCCCGAAACGCGATTCCAACCATGGGTGGGTCGATAAAACTCTCGTGGTTGCACGCCACCAAGTAACCGCGCTGCAAATCGAGCCCAGGCGGAAAAACCGCCCGGTAGCGGAATAGCAACCGCCCCATGATCCGGAACAGGGAATGCCCAATGAAGTAGGACACATTCATGGCCGGCTCGCTCGTGCAGCTCAAGCAGACGTGAAACCCTGCTGCCGCAGTCGCCTCACCAGTTCGTCCAACACCTCCTCGATGCTCATCGACGTCGTGTCGATTACGATGGCCCCCGCCGCCACGCACAAGGGAGCGACGCTCCTCTCCGAATCCATCCGGTCCCTCTCCCCGACCGCGTCCTCCTGGCCCTGGGCCTCTCGGCGCCGCGCCCGTTCGCTCTCCGATGCATCCAAATAGAACTTGTAAGGCGTTTCCGGAAAAACCACCGACCCGATATCCCTACCTTCCATCAGCAGATCGCCCCAGCGGGCGCACGATCGCTGCAATCCCAACAGAATCTCTCTGATCCCGGGCATCTTGGCCACCTGGGATACGCCCCGGTTGACCTCCGCAGAATGCAGTTCCTCGCCCGGGTCCTGCCCATCCACGAGCAGACGGATCCAGCCGTCCCGCTGCTCCAGCCGCAGGTCCGCCGATCGCACACAAGCCACCACCTCCGCCTCCACGTCCCATGGAATCCCGGCTCGCGCCGCCCGCCAGGCCGCCGCCCGGTACATCTCGCCGGAACTGACAAAGAGAATCCTCAACCGCTCCGCTGCCCGCCTGCCGACAACGCTCTTTCCCGAAGCCGCAGGTCCGTCCATGGCGATGACCCGATGCCGTTCTCCCGCCGCCTCCGTTTCCTTATCGTCCATAACCTACCTCCTCAGGCCACTTCTCTCCTGATCCCCCCAGAACGCGCCCAGGTCAGCCGCAAAACCCGGGTAGGAAGTCGCCACGCACGCGACGTCCCGGATGACCGTTTCTCCTTCCGCAAAAAGACCGGCCACGGCGAAGGCCATGGCGATCCGGTGATCGCCAAAGCTTTCCACCACGGCCCCGTGCAGTTTCCCGCCTCCCCGCACCCGCAACCCTTCCCGGCGCTCCTCGACCTCCGCGCCCATGGCCCGCAGATTCGTCGTCACCGCATGAATGCGATCGCTTTCCTTGACCCGGAGTTCACCGGCATCCCGTATCTCCGTCTCGCCTTCGGCCAATGCGCCCGCCACCGCCAACACCGGCAACTCGTCAATGACGTTAGGAATCGTTTCCCCTTCAATAATCACCCCGCGCAAGGCGCCGCCTTCCACGGTCAACTCTCCCGCAGGTTCGTCTTCTTCACCCCGCCGGTTCGATTCCCGAATGCTCGCTCCCATTCTCCGAAGAAGGTCGATCACCCCGGTCCGGGTTGGGTTCAAACCCACGTTCGGCAAACTCAAGGTCCCCCTTCCCCAGGCCGCAGCCGCAGTTAGCCAGAAGGCGGCGCTCGAGACGTCTCCAGGAATCACGAAACGCTCGCGCCGAAGCCGCGCCGGCCCCTCCAACCAGACCATTTTCCCGTCCCGCGCTACTGGGACCCCGAAGGCCCGTAACATCCGCTCCGTGTGATCACGCGTCGCCACCGGTTCGACAACCATAGTTTTGCCCTCACAAAACAACCCCGCTAACAGCACACAACTCTTCACCTGCGCGCTGGCCACCGGAAGCGCATAACAAATCGCCTGGGGATGTCCTCCTCCCAAAACCAGGGGCGCGCATCCTCCCGCGCCCTCGGCCTCGATCCGCGCTCCCATCGCTCGCAATGGTTCCAGCACCCGCCCCATCGGACGGCGGGACAAGGAAGCATCCCCCACCAGACGCGAGCAAAACCTTTGCGCCGCCAAAATTCCGGCCAAGAGCCGCATCGTCGTCCCCGAGTTTCCACAATCAATCTCCCGCGCGGGTTCTCGAGGCCGCATCGCCACCCCCCGCACCCGCAAGGTCTCCGGTCCGGTTTGGTCCGCTTCCACTTTCGCGCCCAGCTCCTCCATGGCACTCTGCGTCGCCAGACAATCCTCACTGCGCAAAAAGCCGGTCAACAGGCAGTCTCCCTCCCCCAAACCAGCCAGCATCATGGCCCGGTGTGAGATGCTCTTGTCCCCCGGAACCCGCAACGACTCCGGCAAATGCCGGGCAGGCCGGACGACCCATTCAGATCCCATCTTCGTTCCCCCTCTCGACCTGGTCCAATCCCTCGTCGCGCAAGCGCTTGGCCCGCTGCAAAAACGCCAGCAGCGCGTGCCGGTCTCGCCGTTCCATAATGCCGATGATCTCGGCCTGACGTTTTGCCGTATCTCGAGCCGATTCCAGGACCTCGTCCCGGTTCTCCATCAGGATCTCCACCCAAAGGGCCGGATCGCCTGAGGCAACGCGGGTCGAGTCCAACCAACCCCGGCCCGCAAAGCGCGCGTCGTCCCGGCCGCCATCCAATGCGCCGCAGACCAGCGCCGCCGCCGCGACATGAGGCAAATGACTGACCCGGGCTACGACGCGGTCGTGTTCGGCCGGATCCAAGGTCCGAAGCCGGCAACCTGCCAAACCCCAAAACTCGCATACCCGGACCAGCGCCGCCGCCGGAGTGGAACCTGACGGAGTCACCACGCACACCGCTCCGGCAAACAGGTCCGCCCGGGCCGCCTCGATGCCGGACATCTCCGAACCCGCCATGGGATGACTTCCGACAAAGGCGATCCCCGATCCCGCCGTGATCCGCTCTCCAGCCTCCACCACCACTCTTTTGACGCTTCCCACATCGGTCAGCACCGAGCCGGAGCAACCATCGCAGACCTCGACGACTCGTTCAAACAAGCCCGGCATCACTCCCACCGGCGTCGCTGCCACGATCAAATCCGCCTCCGATACCGCCTCTTCCAGCTCGCTGAAAATTTCCACCGCCGGATTCATCTCCCGCAACCGCCGCAACGGCTCCGGACGCCGGCCCCAAACGCGCACCGAAGCGAACCCGGCGCTCGCCAAGGCCAGGGATCCTCCTAATAATCCCGGACCCAGGATCGCCAACCGCATGCCTGCGCCAGGACCGCCGGACGCGGCCTCAGACCTGCCCTCACCCGGCGCGGCCACTCAGGGCACAAGAAAAATCTTGTTGGTAAACGGGCAGTAGACCTTGGTGCCATGGGGAATGTCCCGCACGTCCACGATCTTGTCCTGGGCATAGGGACTGTAAACATGCCCCTCCTTGCCCGGCACCTTCGCTCCATAGGGGTACTCCGGCGCCGCGGGAGTCGTAGCCCCCGTGTTCGACCCGCTCGTGGTTCCACCGCCGGTCGTGCCGCTCGTCCTCGAACCCGGATCCGGATTCACACTGTTCGGATCGAGATCCGTCAACGGATCCCGGCGTGGCGCCGGCGTCGTGGATCCCCCGCCCGAAGGGGGTGGAGCACCGGGAGCACCGGGATAATAAGGCCGGTTCGCCGTCCCAGCCGGATTCCGTTCCGATCTCGGGTCATAATAACCCGTATTCGGGTTGGAACCTTGTGGATAGCTCCTGCCCTGGCCCGAATACCGGGACCCTCCTTGATAATCGTAATAGGGAGCTGGCGGTGGCGACACCACGTCGCAGCCGCCGCACAATACGAGCATCCCAACCCCACCGAGCGCGAGTGACAGCTTCATAATCCGGATCGTTCCGAGCAATTCCCTCCAATCAGGGGGGATCCGCCACAGTTGTCAAGTGCGTTTGGAATCAACGGCCAAGGGAAGCCCGAGGCGCCCGCCTCCGCTCCCCTTCAGAGCGTGCCCTCCCAAGTCCCGTTGGCGCACAGGTAGTGCGCGCCGGGCTGATCTTCCCCCTTTTGGGCCATGGATTCCGGGGTCGCCACGCATGGCGTAACTCATTGTCTACGACGGCCTTGGCGGAGGTTGGTTAGTCGACGGCGATTGGCTCTTCCTAGAGACAACATTGGGGCGGGAATCTTCGGCAGAACTCCGAGCACTTCCATCTGCGCAGCGGGGTAGCTGTCCGCCAAGCGCCAACATCCACACTCCGGATCTCCCAGGCATACCAGCGTCACCTGCTTCAGCCGTTCGATGGCGTCCTCTACGGTCAATCCCAGCGGTGCCACGCGCCGGTCCATCTCCCTCGCCATCTTCAGAGCGAGCATCGTCACCACCGCATGACCACGGGTCCGGCTTTCCTTGCGCACGTAGACGGGCCGCATCTCCAGCAATCCCGTCTTCAACGTGCGAAAATCCCGTTCCACTCGCGTCAGATCCATATAGCGCTCATGCACTTGCTGCGTGCTCGCTGCTGCCGCCGGCAAATCGCTCTCCACCACATAACAGCCGTCGAGTTGCTCCTCCGCTCTGCGCGCCGCCTCATCTTCACCAAACACCACCTGCCGCCCCTCCAGGTGCACGCTTACCCAGCGGCCGAGCCGGTACTTCCGCACCAAGGCCTGCGCCTGGCGCAGAGAACTTTCCGGCTTACACCGCTTCTGGTTCTCCACCTGAGCGTTGCGCGCCGCCACCTTCTCCTGCACCCGCTGCCATTGATCAGCCCGCCGCGCTCTCTCCCGGGCTTGTGTGCGCCCATTACAGCGCAACACGTAGCGCTTGCCCCCCACTTGCACTTCGGCCGGCTGCTCCTCGAACAACTCCATCTGCAAGGTCCCCGCCTTGAGCATCGCCCGCACTTGAGGATCGGTAAGGGCTGTCACATAGCGGAACCCTGCCTCTCCAAGCGCCGCTTTGCCCAGCGCTTTGATCATTCCCCGGTCTCC
>DATKCT010000076.1:0-23472 GCA_035513055.1 Verrucomicrobiales bacterium
GGGTTACGGTGAGTGCGTCCGTGCGAGGCGATGTGCTGCGGTATATCGCGGATCAGGAGGAGCACGACCGGAGGAAATCGTTTCGAGAGGAGTGGATTGAGTTTCTTCAGAAGTCCGGGATCCAATTCGATGAGCGGTACCTTGACTGAATGATTGCACCAACGAAGGAGAAGGCCGCGGGCTGGCACCCCTGCCGGGGTGCGGGTGATGGATCGACGGTCTCCGGTGGTGTCGCTGCGCGCCACCACCGGCTACAAGCTCTGATCCCTTCGGGATCACCGCATCTTCGGCCTCCCGGGCAGGCCAGAAATGTAAAAGCCCCAGTCGCGGGCAGGAGTGCCCGCGCCACGGTGTGAAGAAGGTGGGACAGGCGAGACGCCCGCCCCTACGTTGGGCCGCAAGAGTTCGCGGGCAGGAATGCCCGCCCCACACAGTCTATTCCCCAGGTCCTCCGGCGCGTCTTCTACTCCGTCACCCGAACCCGCAAATATTGCTGAGCATCGCCGTCAAGATCCAAGCGGTAACTGATCTCAAACAAACCGCTGCCGAGCGAACTGCGCTCCACTTCCTGCAGGCGATCCCCCGGCAACGCCTCCCAATCCTTGAGGTCCCCGGATTCTTCCCAAGTGATCGCCGGCACTCCCGGGCCAGACCGTTGCCGGATCCTCAGATCTATTCCTTCACTCGTCCGGACCATGGCAACGGGCGAGTCGGAACCCGCCAGCGGCATGCCGCCCAGGACATACTCCAACAAATTGATCAATCCGTCCTCGTCCGGATCCGCCTCGCTGCCGGAAATGGCGGGATCAGCGAGCTGCTCTGGAGTGAAAATCGAGGCCGCCCACTCCGCATAAGCCGGCGGCGCTTCGGAACCTCGCCCGGGCGTGCCGCCCAATTCCATACTCGCCCGCCAATTCTCCGCCAACGCCGCGTCCCCGCCGTCCTCCGGAGCGATTCGCTCTAACGAAAACCCTCCTCCATCCGCCTCGGCCGGCCACGGGGAGTCGTCCTCATACCGGAAGCGGAAAATGGTGGTTCCGCCGGCGCCCGTCAGAACCACCTCCTCGCCCGCGTTGGAGAGTCTCGTGTCCGTATAAGAGCCTGCCACCGGCAACCCCGGCCCATAGCGCGCTTCGAAGGCCTGCGGGTTGGAGACCACCAGCACCCTCTCCCCCGGCTCGAGTTGCGAAACCGGTCCGTCGTCGAATCGGAAATCGATGCCGGCCGTAAACGCGACTCCTGACAAATCCACTGCGGACGGACCGATGTTGAGCAATTCCACGAATTCAAAGTCGTTGTCGTTCTGAAAACCCATTGCCTCTTCCTCGGGCGAGGGATCCGCCGGGTGATACATGAGTTCCGCCACGGTCAAGTTCCACGACGCCGCCGGCTCGACCAGGCCTGTATAGGTAATCTCGATACTGTCCCGGCCCGTCGGAGAAAAGATGGACCCCGTGGTCCCCTGAAAATCAAGGGCCTGCAGCGTCACCGGATTCGCTCCCGTCCGCAACGCGATTTGGACCCGCCAATTGCGATCATCAATCCATACCACATCGAGAAGCTCTCCGGTCTCTTCCCTCCGGATGTTGCGGACGTTGAGCCAACCGGCTCCTTCCAACGCCGCCACCGGCTCGTCAGTCGAGAAATTGCTTCCGCCATTCGTCGTGATGTCGAACGTCACTCTCGGCAATCTCTGAGTGATCTGACTTTTGACGAAGTTGCGTCTCGCCGCCATGTAAGCCAAATGGGAGTTGAAGGGCTGGCCGGGCAATAAATCCCCAAAATGGCTCGCCCAACGTCCCAGGTATTCCGGAGCCCAGGCGTACTCGGCCAGGTCGTCCAGATGCCCAAGATACCAGCGTCTCCAAACCGGATCCGCCAGAATCCTCCTGAGATCCTGGTTCTCATCGATCGCCCGCGTCTCACTGAAAGCGAAGTCGAGATCGTGAGGAAAGTAGAGCATCCGGCCATCGCCCGGCCGCTCGTAGAACATGCCGTTATGACCCGAGTTGGCGAAGTACTGGTCTCCTGATCCGGTCAACGAGGAGAAGGCCATGGCCCGCAGCCACTGATCGACGTCGAGCACGTCCTCAACCTGCTCAAGAAACTCCGCCGTGCCGAGGCTGAACAACCGTCCCATCCGCATGACAGGTCCGAAGTCGTCCCGGCGGGAATTGTTTTTGAGCAGGAAATTCCACCGGTAAGCCTCCTTCTCCGGACCTAACCAGGTCACGGGAGTGCCGACAACCAAGTCGGGCTGCGGCAACTTGTAGCCCTCAGAATTCGTGCTCGTCGGATAGTAGATCAGTTCATATTCGTACAGCGAGCCCTCCGACCCGTTCTCGAATTGGCCGTCGAGAAAGATTGAGCCATAGCGGGCCATCTGCAGTTCCGCCGGACCGGTGTGCTGCGCGCGGGGAGCCACCACATGCACGAGATCGTTGTATTCCGCGGGGACGACGTTGCCGCGCTGCCCGGCCTGATTGAACAAGATCTCTCGCTGACCAAATCCCACTCCTTCGGACCGGTCGATGGCCAAGGTCCCATGCACTCCGCGAAAAGCCTGTTCCCTGGGAAACGCCACGTTGAACCCGAGCCGCGGCTGTGTAACGCGACCGCGCTCCGATCCTTTGAGCCGGACGCCCGCGTCGTAAACCACCGTCTCCTCGTCGTAAATGATCGTCGCCCCAATGCGGTCGTTGCTCATCAACTGAATGACGCCATGCAGGAAATCCGCATCGTCAGGCGTCATGAGTATGCGCATCGCTGGCAACGCGGTGTTCGGCGCGGAACCCGTTTGATACAAAGCCCGGGAATCCGGTCCCGCCGCCGGAAACCAACTCACAGCGCTCAGCGCGTCTTCGGCCTCGATGTAAAACTGCACCTGGCTGCCCGCCGGGCCGCCGGGAAGCGTCGCTCGAAACAGACCGGCAGTTCCCTCCACCGCCCCCATCGGAGCCGAAACAAATGCTGCGCCATCCACCGAATAGAACACCCGCACCGCGGCAATCCCGTCCGGATCCGCCGCCTCCGCCTCGATGGTCACAGGGAGCCCCGGCGCGGGGACCACGGGATCGTGCCTTGCGCTCGCAAAGGTCGGGCCGGCGTTCTCGATTACCGCGGAGTTCCTGCGTCCAGGCGTTCCCGTCCGCTCGGGGCCCGGCAGGATATGCACGCGAGCCAGCCGATTGAAATACAATCGCGTGTGCAACTGCGGCGATCCGCTGATCCACCGGGCGCGCATGCTGATCTCGTACTCCCGCCCATTGGCGATTGCAGCGCCCCCAGACAGGGTAGTCTCCAAATGGTTGTGCATATGCTCGGTCAGACCTGAGGCTCGCAGATAGAGGACGTGATTGGCCGGGTTATCCGGATCGGCAATGACTTCGACATGACGGTGCGTGCCTAAAGCCCGCCATTCCCGGAGAGAGGAACCCCCAAAAATGGAGGGCTCAAAGCTCGAATTCCGGATCAAGGGGACCGGGCTCCCGTCCGGATCCTCTGTAACCCGGATATCATCCAAAAGAACCTCGCCAGCATCGACCAAGCCCAGCACAAACTCGCGCCACTGAGTGTCTGGACCCACCGCACTGCGCTCCGCCACACCCCGGTACTTCAACTCCACCCACGGCGACTGGCTCCAAGAATCGCTTCCGGCCCAAGCTTCCCCGGAGGCGTTGTCCGAACGCGGATCCCGCAACTCCAGACTGGATCCCCTGCCATCGGCAGCCTCCGGCCAGCGTCCGTCGTCGAAATAGCGAACCCGGTCGGCCACATTCCCGCGCTGATCTCGCAACACCACCAAGTCGGTGCTATTGGCCAGGCCTCCGGACCAGTCGCCGTAAATGACGACATCCGGTTCCTTGCTCTGCAAGGTTTCCGCATCGCCTGTCGCCACCACATACCCTCCCGCCGGAAGGAGGGAGCCCTCCGGAAAAACGAAATCTACGGCGTCCGTTAGACTCCAGCCCGAAAGATCCACCGGTTCGTCGCCTGGATTGTGCAACTCGATCCACTCCTCGCTGTTCTCGCCATAGGAACGCGGCAGCCGGATCACCCGGGGCACTTCCAACTGCAAGGCGAACACTGCATCCTCACTCAGAATGCTGGTTTGATGCAGCTCGACCGAAAGCCGGTTGGTTCCGGGCGCGAGAAACTCCGGCGCCACAGTGATCCAATCCGACCAAACTGCGTTGTCTATTCGACTCTGGGCCGCAGTGTCCGGTCCCACCTCCCCGTCCGGCATGTTGTAACGCAGGACTTCTTCGCCATTCAGGTAGAACACGGCCCCGTCATCGATGAGATGGCGAATCCGCGCCGCCTCTCCTTCGCCCGCCTCGAAGTTCATCTCGAAATAGTGGGTCAGCACTCCCCGAGGGAGCGCCGTGCGCAGCGCCTCGGGCAGGATTCCGGAATCCAGAGAAAACCCAAATCCACCCGGTCCGGAATCCCATTCCGGATGGGCCGCTTCGCTCCAACCGGAAGGCAAGCCTGTCCCCGCCTGATAGCGCCAAGCCGCCGATGCCGGAATCCCGTCCGCATCCCCGAACTCTCCCGGATCTTCGTAATCCGGGGCATGATGATAGAGGATCTCGTTGATCACGACCCGCGTTTCCGGAGTGAACAAGTTAGGAGAGCCCCAACTCGCGACTTCCGGACTCACACACTCTCGCGCTCCATCGGGATACCGGGCCCGTATTCCATCCGCAATTCTCACCGCATCGAGCACGGACCCATCCGCGAGCCGCACCAAAGCGATGCGCTCGCTCTCTTCCAGCGGGGGATCGAAGCCACCTTCCGACGGTAGATGGAACCTCCCGGGCTCCAGAGTCCCGCTCAACGGAAACGGGCCCGGATCCTCGCGTTCCGGCCTGTACATCCCGAATGCCGAGAGATCCCGGCTCTCCGCCGTCCGGTTGAATAATTCGATTCCCGGCCCCAGTGCCGAAGGACCGTATTCGTTGATGAGCAGTTCCGCGTCTCCCGAGGTCAACACTGCGCCGTTGGCTTGACCCGGTGTGCCCCCGGCCTCCACGCTCCACCCCCACGCGTGCGGATCCGGCGAAGCCCCCATGGGTCGCCCCTTGGCCAAAGTCGCCCCGAAGCCGTCTGCGGCCACCGGCCACGGCTCCACGTCATCATAGGCGACCCGATTCATCAGCCGGCCCGTTCCCGTCACCAACCGCAGCTCCTCTCCATCGTTGGACAGCGATCCCGTCCAAGGGCCGAGCGCGCCGCCGCCGGATCGCCCAGGATCGGCAGCCACGACGAGATATCCGCGGCCGGCAATCACGGTATCCTGAGGAAACACGAAATCGACGCCGCCTTCGATTCTCCATCCGGTGAGGTCGATATCGACCCCCATCTGATTGAACAATTCGATCCACTCCGCGGAGGTGGATCCGTCATCGGGATGATAGTGGATCTCGTGAAAAACCACGACGCTATCCAGCGCCGCGGCCAAACCGGTCGTCACGGTGTAGAAAACACCGCACCAGAGGTGTCGAAAAGGGATCGCCATGGGGAGTTCATACCCTACGCGCGTTCGCCAAATCTGGAACCTCCATTTCGGGGATCCTTGACCGGGGAACGATCCACCCAGCGCCGCACACTCTCCCGAACCTTCGACAGCCACCCAAAAAACCGCTGAAAGCGAAGGCGTGGGTGTGGCGCCCCTTCAAAACAAACCGCCGAAGGCGCAAGCGTGGAGCCACACGCCACAACCACGCCGCAGCGCACGAGGACGCCTGACAGACACGGACTAAGGGAGCCTCAAGCGACCGCAGGCCGGGGCTGGCAGGTGCGACTGCGTCCGGCATGCGGAGCTTGCGACGAAAGCGACGGCAGGAGCGGTGACGGCGGGAGCGGCCGGCGAGCGGCTCCAACACGACGAAGTGGAGCGACTGCGACGGGCTGACGACGTGGCGAGGAACGAGCCGCCGAGGAAGACCACGCAGACCAGCGCAGCGCCCCCCGAACCACCAGCGCGCGTAGCGACGGCGCGATGCCGGCGGGGGAGCTTTTGTTAGATCGGCGACAGCCGCACTCCGCCCCCACACAGCAGGCAGCGTGACGGAGCGGTCGATTGCTCTTTGACCGGGTGGCCGTTGTTTCGCGCGACAGCGGTGAAGGCAACAAAGGAAGGCCCCAGAGATCTCAACCACCCCAACGAGCACCGCTAGATCGTTCTCAAGACTTCCCAAACCCAATTAACTGAGATCCCAATTATCCATGATACAACAAAAGTTATCAGGAGCGCCTTCCCAAAAGGGGCGAACTTCTTGATCAAGAGGGCTAGCAGCGTGGGAAATAGCACCCAGCAAACCAGATGGATCAAAATTCCCGCCCAAATGTATTTATGTGCGTCAGGGATATTTGTTCTCCGGTTGCCTAGCCCCACGATTCCAACTACCAAAAATGTTAGCGATTTGGTTGGGCCGAGCAGAAGTATCGGCTTAAGGCCGTGAACGTAAAGCGCTCCGCAGCTGACCGCGATGTAGGCCGCCAATGTGATCCAATACTTTGCCATTTTTACTGCTCTTCGGCCCAGGCGGCGATTTGATAACGTATGAAGGCCACAAGCCAAACCAATTAAAGATTGTTCCGAAGAAGCCTCCTCCTCCGTCAAGGCGATTGGCCAACAAGATTGGAGCTACAAACCCCGGCCGGCTTGTGTGCGCCAGTTCCCGGTGATAATAGTCGTCCTGTCGCGCCCCGTTCACGCTGTTGACTTTCACCGTAGGATGGACTGGCATCCCCGCCACGTCAAAGTTGTCGGCGTTCGCAGTCGCCCCCGGTGGCCTCCCTCTTCTAAGAGCAGTGAGTGGGGCAAGAACCCTCCAGTTCCAAGGGCTCCACGGGCAGTTTGCTCCGGGATCCGCCTGCCGGCGCTTGAGCCTGCCATCGCGGGAGACTCTGAGGATTGATCTGCCGTTGCCGGCAGAACGCCGAAGTGCAGCCAGGCTTTGTCCTCCTCCATTGAACGCTGGTGTGCCATGCCCGGATCCTAGCCGCTTCGGCCGCCGGAGCCGGTTACTTGTATTGAGATTCGTCGGACGCATAGGGCCGGATCCCCAGCACTCGCGCTCGTCTCATGAGCGCCATCTTGCCGGAAATCGAACCCGGTGTCGACAGAAATTTACCCTGTCCCCTCTTCTTTTTCACAACTCAAAGCCTTTCGAGGTCGGTTGCAATCGCTAGTCGATTATTTGCGCTGTGTTATGCAACGCACCTCTGAAAGCTCAATTTCTTTGCCTCCATCTCTCACCGCGAAAATCCGCATTCGAGTTCCCAAGATTTCCACACGTATCCCGAACTCAGGCAGCGTTGAATACACAACGGCTCTCCCCCCCTGCGACGCTCCTTCAACCCTATAAGCGATACTCTTCTCACGAATCAACACACGCAATTCAGGCGAGTAATGGCCGAAGTCGCTAAGATCAGTCGGCCACGAGCCTGTATCGTAATGATAATCACTGAGTTCGGTAGAGAACATGGCCATATATAGCGATCTTTCTGACACTGCCGCCGACATCGCGCGCTCGCGCGTCATCCGCAGCACAAAGAACATGTAAATCCCGATCGCACTAATCAGGAGTAGGGATAGAGAACCGCCAACCAACAACGAGCATTCTTTCCGTGTCATGGGATGAAGAATTCCCGCAATTTACAACACCGCACCTAAAACTTCAGAATGGGGTCATGTGGCTCCATGGAATAAGACGCGGCTAGCGGCACGTACAACGAATAATACATCACTTCTCCGAAATCAGCCGCAGCCGTGATTCGATCCTAAGCATTACTTCTTCAATATTCGAGATCGCGGGTGCCATTCTGTCGTCAAGGATCAGAGATGTCTAGCTCACAATCCGGATGCGCCTCCTTCCATTGCTTCACTAAAGGCTCAGGGATAATTTCTCCGCCCGCGAAACTCAGATCCTCAAGGTTCGTGACGCCATCGATCAGCTTTGCAAAACCCACTGCCGAAAATTGGTTCCCCGTCAGTCTTAACACACGCAGTGAACTCATCCTGGCCAATTCGGAGCATAACGCATCACCAGCGGCAGTACTCTCTATATCCAAATAGGCTAACTTATCGAAATGCGAGATGCCACGCAATGATACAGGCGCATTAGCAATGTACAGTTTTGTTACGTTTCTAAATTCCTTTAACTTCTCAAAGTATTCATCAGTCATTTGAGAGTCCATGATCTGCAGATCTTTGACCTCAATCTTCGATCCCAATTCGCCAAGCTTCAAACCACTGAAAGACTGCACATTATTTATTAGCACGGTGTGAATTCCAGTCAATCCGGCGAGGAACTGGTTCGTTTCTTTAGAACCTACCACACTAGCATTGACATAGAGATTTCCACTTCTTGCGCCGTCCCTCATTTGATCAATACCCGCTTGAATTCGGCTTCGAGCCGCTTCGTCTGAACAAGCGCCAAGCATCAGGCAGGAAACAATTACTAGAAGCGCTTTCATAAACACAGAAACTCGGAATTCGGATCCATATTTCCACGGTGTCAGGTGTTCCGGCTGCTTCACCAGCTCCCGATCCGGCAACTGATCAAAGCGCCGGACCTGCTGGCTTGCATTGGCCGCTGACTTCAGGTTCAGGCGCTCCGCGATCCACTCCTGCGGAACGCTCGTCTCCTTGGCCACGGCCCAGGCCACCGGATTGTGGCGCCAGTCGCCCGTCCGTCCCGGCGCCTCGGCGAAGGTGTCGAGGAAAAGTTCGCGACTGCCGTGCTCAAATACAATGGGCTCGCGCCGTTCGCCCCGGGCCATCACGTGGTAGACGGCGTTCTCGATTCGACGCGGGGAGTGCGGGGCATCGGAGAGGAGGATGCGTGAACCGCCTTGTGTCAAGAAATGTTGCATGACCCCTTGTAACCAATTCCGTTCACATCTGTCTTGGTTTGATCATCATGGCAAACTCTACATCATCCCCATTGATTTCTCTGATCCCATTTGGTCCCTTGGATCTGACAACAATCGCATCACGACTAAACGTCACATCAACGGGATTCCCCCATTTATCCCGAAATACTGCTCCGTCGTTCATGCTATAGATATGACGATCCGTCACCTCGGTCGAAAAATCAATTCCTCGATCGTTCGCGCCCTTCAATAGGACCGGATCAAAAATGCCTGAGGTAAGGGGAGGCTCTCCATACTCATTGAGATAGAGTTCGATAATCTTCGCCAGCTCGGCCAACTCACGCAGGCCACTCGCGTTATCAAAAGTTCTTGGCGCGCAAGCAACTAATGCCGTCAGCGCTAAACAAAGTGTAATCCTATCTAAAAATCTCATTAATCTGGCGCCCTGCTGGGATCTCTCTAAATGCTCGCCCCTGCCAATGAGCTGAGTCAAGCCAAGAGACCAAATGGGACAGGCGGGACGCCTGCCCCTACGTTGGGCCGCAAGGATTCGCGGGCAGGAGCGCCCGCGCCTAGAGTTTTTACATTTGCGACTGGACGTGACCCCAAACTTCAATCGAAGGAGCTTGCAGAACCTCGGGAGAAGCCGGAGGCTTCCCAGCTTGTAGCCGGTGGTGAAGCGCAGCGACACCACCGGTCTGAGTTGCATCTCGATCCGCACCCCGGCAGGGGCGCCAGCAAGCGGCTGGCCATGCCTTCCACCTAAACATGCCTGCTTTAGCATGTCATCTTCTCTAATGGCTATGCAGGGGTTACGGTGAGTGCGTCCGTGCGAGGCGATGTGCAGCAGTCTATCGCGGATGAGGAGGAGCAACACCGGAGGAAATCGTTTCGAGAGGAGTTGATTGAGTTTCTTCAGAAGTCCGGGATCCAATTCGATGAGCGGTACCTTGATTGAATGATTGCACCAACGAAGGGGAAGGCCACGCGCTGGCACCCCTGCCGGGGTGCGGGTGATGGATCGACGGTCTCCGGTGGTGTCGCTGCGCGCCACCACCGGCTACAAGCTCTGATCCCTTCGGGATCACCGCGTCTTCGGCCTCCCGGAAAGGCCAGAAATGTAAAAACTCCAGCCGCGATCAGGAGTGCCCGCGCCACAATATTCCCTTCCCGGTAGGGGTAGGGACGGGGCATGGGTTTGCCCCGCCCCTCCCTCCGAACCGGACGTGCAGACTCGCCTGGCTTCGCTCGCCCTGCGGGCAGCCCTACGGGCTGGCAATCTCCGGCTTCGCCAGTTCAAGGGTTTCTCCGGCCAAACCTTGTCGATCAGGGAGAACCACTTGCCTCCTTTCACCCCTCTTCCGAAGGCGCCATCAGTCTCACCTTCGGAAAGTAACTGCGGTAGCGCAACGGATCGCGAGTGAGTATGGCATACCCCTCCGCTTCGGCGTGACCACCGATAAAGAAATCCGGCAACGGAGCCGTGCGGGAACCTCCGCCCTTGCGATAAGCCAGAAACGCCCGCGCCGCAGGGAACCCGGCTGAATAAGGGAGCGGAAGCCGTTTAAAATCCGAGGCTGGCACGAGGTTGAGGTCCAAATCCCGCTCGTCGCGGTAGTGCGGAGCCAGTTCAGCATAGATCACCGGGTTGATCGCCGCCTGCCGTGCATTGATCAGCGGAGCCAGTTTCCTCTTGGACCAGCCGAACCACTTCGCATCGCGCGTGGCGATGTCGAGCAGAACATTCGTATCGATCAGCACCACGACTCAATCCTCGCCGCGGGTGATAGCCATGATCTCGTCGGTCGACAGCCGGGTGCGCGCGGAACCCGCCGCCTTGGCGAGCCACGCATCGAAAGCCGTAACCTGCCGCTTGCCGGAACTGCGCGGCCTCAATTCGACGGCATCGCTGCCGGCCGCGAACTCGACTTCCGTCCCCGGCATCAATCCATACCGTTCCCGCAACGCCTGCGGGATCGTGATTTGCCCCTTGATCGTCACTTTCATGGCAGGTAATACTGGAGGCAGTATTACTTGTCAACGCAGCACAGAGCGCAGCCGTCCGCGCACCCATTGATCGAACCTTGCCACTTCGCTGGAATCCGCGTGTTGGACGTTCACCACCGGCCACAGGCCACCGGCCACCGGCCACTGACCACTTCCCACCTCCCACCTCCCACTCGCTCCGGGAAAAAACAGTCTGGAGATCTGGATCTTTTCCCCTTAAGAAGGAAGCGATCTCCCCCCGAGATGCTCGAACCGCTCCCACAAGGCCGGTGGACGCGCCGCGCCGCCGATCATCTGTTGTCGCGCGCCTGCTTCGGCGGATCTCCCGCCCAGCGGGACGCGCTTTTTCGCCTCGGCCGCGACAGCGGGGTCGCCGCCGCCGTCGACTCGATCGTGAACCAGCCCGTAAACTGGTCCTCGTTCCCTCCCCCCGCGATTCGGCCGCAGATCGCCGGCGAGGATAATTTCTACTACTACCGGGAGCTGCATCGCGACTTCACCGGGTGGCACCTCCGGCAACTGACCGATGGCCCGCCCTTGGCCGCAAAGATGTTCAAGTTTTGGGTCGATCATTTCCCCATCGATCAGGGCGCGATTCATCCCAATGAAGCCGTCTACCCATTCTTCCACCACCATTTTGTCCTGCTGCGCGATGGCGCCGTGGGAAACTTCGGCCCTCTTCTGCGCGGCGTGACCTGGTCGGCAGGAATGATCCGGATGCTGGATCTGCAAGCGAGTTCGCGAGGGTCGGTGAATGAGAATTTCTCGAGAGAGCTGCTGGAATTGTTCACTATGGGAGTCCACGGGGCCTACACCGAGCAGGATGTGGCGACTCTGGCAAGAGTGTTCACCGGCCGGAAAATCCGCGGTCCTTACCCCTACGAAGTCTACCTCGACGAAACCGTCTACACTTCGGGTTCCTTGTCGGGACAACAACGCTACGTGGATCCGGAAGAAAAGACGGTGCTGACCATAGCAGACCGGGCTAACCCAGCCATCCGAAGGCCAGGACGCCTGGCGGCGCTGCGCAATCCGGCAGACCGGCGGCCCGGCGATCCTCGGGAGCAAGGAGACGCGGCCCTGAAGATCATTCTCGAGCAGCCCGATACGGGATGGCACCTGGCCTGGAAACTCTGGCGGTATTTCGTCAGCCCCGATCCTCCTGCCGAACTCGCCGCGGAGCTGGGACGCCGTTGGCAGTTCGACCACCAATGGGAGGTCAAGCCCTTGCTCCGCGTTCTGTTCTCGGCCAGTGAATTCTACGACGAGACCGTGATCGGGGATCAAATCAAAGATCCCTGTGATCTGCTCGTGTCCGCAAGCCGGGCCCTCGAATTGCCCGCCTTACCCCGAGTGACGGCCACCCTGGCCTTGGCCGCGCTCGGACAAAACCTGTTTTCGCCGCCCACGATCGCCGGCTGGCCCGAGCCGGAAGCGGAAGGAAACGGCTGGATCGGCGCCAGCGCGCTGTTCAACCGGCTGGCCTTGTCCGCTCTCTGGGCATCGGGCGATCCCAGAGCCCTCCATCGCGGGAACCAGATTCCCGCTGCGGAATTTCCCCTGCCCATCCCCGATTTCGACGCCATCGTCCCGCCGGAATGGCGCGGGCGCGACAACCTGCCATTGCTCCTTCGACAGTTGGCTGGCCGCCTTTATCCCGCTCATCCCCTGGAAGACGAAGAAATCCGGGAATTGACCCGCTATATCACGCGGATCCGCCTGGGAGCATCCGAGGAAGAGTTTTTGCGCGAGCTGCTGCAAGCCTTGTTGACCCTGCCACAATTCCAATTGCAATGAATCCACCGGATGCCCCTCCCATCACCCGAAGTCAGGGGACTCGCGCGCCTGCCGCGTGGACGCGGCGCCGGATGCTGGAACGGTCGGGAGCGGGACTTCTGCTCCCCGCGTTGTTAGGGCGGGGATTCATTCCGGCCAATGCCCTAGGCCAACAAAGCAGCGGCGCGGGAACGGACGGGGCAGAAGGCCCCATCGTGGTCGTCGTTCAGTTGGGCGGCGGAAACGACTCCCTCAACACTCTGGTGCCCTATCAACGTGGCCAAAGCGCCATCTACTACGAGGCCCGGCCCTCTCTGGCCATTCCGCCCCAGGCCGTTCTCCCCCTCGACGGAGTCGCTCATTACGGGTTGCACCCAGCCCTCATCGCCATGCGTGAACTGTGGGCCCGCGGAGAGATGGCGGTCGTCGAAGGCGTCGGATATCACAGCCCCGACCTGTCCCACTTCTCCTCGATGGATTACTGGCACAGCGCGGAGCCGAACCGGCAAGTGCGCGACGGATGGCTCGGCCGCTTCTTTCAGCATCGCTGCGCCGGAGGCGATACCTGCCCCCTATCCGGCCTCGACCTCGGCGGAGCCGGGAGTCTGGCCTTCCATTCCGGCGATCCCGCAGGCCGGCTGGCCATCGGAAGCGCCCGTGATTTCGGCTGGCGTCCCGCCGGGTCCCCGCCAGATGCAAAGGATTTCGAAGGTTTGGTGAGGAGACTCAATGGCCTCGGGGGCGGAGTGCGACGCTTCCGCGGGTCGAGGGGAGTCGCCTTTCATCACGTCCGCCGTTCCATTCAGAACGCCTTTCAATCCGCCGACGGAGTGCGGCGGGCCCTCGATCACGCGCCGGGCTCCGGTGGGACGACGACCTTTCCCAAGACCGCGTTTCCCGACACGACGTTGGGTCAACGGTTCCTGGATATCGCCACGCTGATCCACGGCCGGTTACCCGTCTCCGTCTATTACGTTGATCAAGGCGGCTACGACACTCACGCCGGACAAGTCTCGGCCGGCGGACAGGACGGACCCCTAACTGGTCGCCATGCCGATCTGCTCTCGGAACTCGACCAAGCCTTGGGGGCCTTCGCCGCCGAAATGAAAGCCCAGGGTCATTGGCGGCGCATTCTCGTCTTCACCTTCAGCGAGTTCGGAAGGAAGGTGGCGCAAAACGGGAGTTTCGGCACCGATCACGGAGCGGCCCAGAGCATTCTCACTTTCGGTGGATCGGTGCGACGCGGTTTGTATGGTCAAGCGCCCTCGCTGCGCGCGGATGCCAGGATCAAAAACGACAGCATGGCCTTCAACACCGACTTTCGCCGGGTCTACCGGACCGTGCTGGAGACCTGGCTCGGAGCGGCGCCGGAGACGGTGCTCCAGATTTTGCCAGAGACGGCCGGGACCACCTTCCAACCGCTGGGTTTCGTATGAGACCGCTGTTCGCAAAATGCGGCCCCTCGTGGGCGCAGCAGCCCGCCCGTCTGGCGTTGATCGCGGCGACCCTCATCGGCGCCGCAATGGCCGCCGTGGAACTTCAACCTCTGGCTCTCCCCGGTCAGGTCCTGGACAGCAAAAGCCGATACAGCGCAGATGCCGTCCACGACGCGCGAGTCAATCGCTTCGGCGATGTCGTCGTGCATGCCTCGGTGCGCGATTCATTCGCTTCCGGCCCAGCCGCGCGCAAGGCCGCGATCCTGCGCTTAAAACATGACGGCTCCTTCGAACCCATTGCCGTGCAAGGAGATTTGGCGCCTCCGTGGTATGTCTTCTCTCCGGTAGCAGATTCGCGTTATACCAGTTTCGCCGAGCCTGCCATCGCGGACTCCGGCGCCGTTGCCTACGCGGCAAATCTTGACTCCCGCGTCGTGGGGAAGACCCTCTGGGTCGCGCCGGCCGGAAAGACGCCTTTTTTGATGGGCGGAAACGGACTTTTTCCGCTGCTGCGCCAGGAAGATGGCGGATGGACCAGTCGCGATCCCGCCGGGGAACTCGTGACCTTCAACGCCGTCGATGCGCCTATGGTCAGCCAGGACGGCGCCGGCTTTTTCGCCGCTCAACTCCGGCGCGGCGAGTATGAAGGCCGGTATGGGGTGTGGTTCCTCCACGCCGATCGCTATCGCTATTCCATCCCCGAGAACCCCCGAAGGCCGTTTCCCTTTGTCTTCGACGGACTCCCAACGAAAGGCAACGGGCCTCTTTTGCAGGTTGTACGCGTCCGCACGCCAGTCGTCGCTGGCGGCCGGATCGCTCTGGTCGCTACGGTAACGAACACTGGCTCTCCAGCAGGCGCGGAGCCGCGAGATGGAATCTGGATCGCTCGCGATCCGGGCGGAAACAAATCAGACCTGGAGCCGCAGTTACTCGCATTGAGCGGCGATACTTTAGAGGGTGCTCCAGGACGGGTGTTAGGTCAGTTCGGAATCGCCTCCATCAACGCTCAAGGCCAGGTCGCCTTCATCGCCGCGCTCACCGGAGGAGCGGGCGACCCCGGCGAGACTCTGGTGCGCACGGATCCCGGAAAAACCTGGGCCGTAACCTCGACCGGAGCTTCCGCGCAAGGATGGCCGCGGGCAGCAGTATTCGACCGCTTCCTGGATCCCAGCCTCAACTCCGCGGGATCGCTGGCCTTTGTGGCGTCAGTCCGGCGGAACGGGCCCTCGGGCCCGGTCGACGGAAGAGGCCTTTGGTGGGCCGGCCCGGAGGGAGCTTTGCAACTGGCGGCGAAAAGCGGTGATGCCGCGCCCGGGTTCCCCGCTGGAAGCGTCCTCGAGTCCTTCGGCCAGCCTCGCCTCACGGATACAGGCAGCATCGTGTTCAACGCCATGGTGCGCGGCAACAGCATCGCCCCTTTGAATGCCCTGGATACCGGCTGTTGGGTCTGGGAACCCGGCGCAGGGCTGCAACTCATCGCACGGCGGGGCATGAAGGCCCCGGATGCCGCCGGGATTGGCCGGACTGTACAGTCCTTCTCTCTGGCCGATGTGTCGGCCACGGGAGTCGGCTTGTTGCAGATTCGCCTAACCAGCGGCGGCACGGGCCTCTATCGCTTTCTCGAACCTGACGCGCTGCCTCCCTCAGTCCCGGAACGTGTCCGTGTCTCCGCCGATTCCTATGACCGGGTCAGCCTGTCCTGGGCCGATTCCGTCGACGACCGCTTCGTCCGGGAATACGTCGTCTATCGCAACGGATTGGAAGTGGGCCGCACCCGGGAACCGGCTTGGATCGATCTGGGATTTCGCGGCGGAGAAAACCTCCGCTACGAGATCGCGGCCGCCGACCTTCGCGGCAACCTCTCTGCCCGGTCCCCCGCGGCGCAAACCAAGCTGCCGGTCGCCGGTGCGGAAGTCGTCGTCGACGACCGGCAGGCGATTTACCAGGGGAGTCCCTGGTGGGGACCGTCCCACGACGCCGACGTCGTAGGAGCAAACTCTTCCATCCTCCACCGCAACTCCAGCGCCGCCTACCGGCCCGATCTCCCGGTCACCGGAAGGTATGCCGTCTACGCCTGGATCTCCGGAACTTCTCCCGGCGGCGAGGTGGAACGGCGTGATTCCACTGCGCGTTACCTGATTCGCCATGCCAACGGAGGCGTCGAATGGGTCATCGATCAAAATGATCACATCGGCCAATGGGCTTGGCTCGGCAGTTACCCATTCCGTCTTGGAGAAAGCGGCGACGTCACCGTCTTTCGAGATGACGAAGGCCTGCCGACTGTGGCGGACGCGCTGCGATGGGTGCTGCTCCCGGAAGATTCACAGGCGCCTGGAACGCCCACGCAGGTTGTCGCGGAATGGGAAGCAAGCCGGCGCGTCCGCCTGCACTGGGGCGCCGTCTCCGATGCCTCGGAAGTCATCGTCTACCACGTCTACCGCGACGGTGTGTTCCTCGGAGAAACCGCCGAATGGGAGTTTCTCGATCGCCTGGGGGTCCCGGGCGCCCAACACCTTTACACGGTGGAAGCTGTGGACTTCTTCGGGAACCGGTCGCCGGCCAGCGCTCCGGTGGCATTGACCTTGCCGTCAAGCGGCGCGGAAATCGTGGTCGACGACCGTCAGGCCGTCAACTTGGGGCCGGGGTGGTGGCGGCTCAGTGGAGATTCGGACGCCTGGGATGGCGACTCACGCCTGCTGGCGAGAAACTCGGCTGTTCAATGGAATGCCAATCTTCCCGCCCGCGGACTCTATGAGGTTTGGGTCTGGGTCAGTGCGCGCCAGCCGGACGGATCGGCCGCCAAGCGCGACAACGCCGCCGATTACAGCGTCGAATACGCCGGCGGCTTCGCCGAAATCATTCTGGACCAGAACGCGCGAACCGGACAATGGGCCTTCTTGGGAACCTGGGAGTTTCCGCGCGGCGGCGGAGTCGTGACGTTGCGCCGGCAGGATTCTAACCGTTCGACCGTTGCCGACGCCTTGCGCTTTGTCCTGCTGCCCGACGACTCGGAAGCCCCGCCCATCCCGGCTTCCGTCACCGCGACATGGGAATCGGCTTCCCGCGTTCGCTTGCGCTGGGAAGAAGTGAGCGACGCTTCCGACTCGGTATTCTACCGGATCTACCGGGACGGCAAAGTGATCGGAGAATCGGATCGAACCGATTACCTCGATGCCGCGGCCGTGCCGGGCGCCACCTATAGTTATTCGGTGGAAGCCATGGATTTTCATGGGAACACGCTCGGGCCCGGACAGCCGGCGGCCGTGACCCTGCCCATGCGCGGCATGGAGATCGTTCTCGAGGAAACCGAGGCCGAATGGAGTCCGCAGGCGCGTCCTTTGACCGATAACATCGACGCCCACGGAGGGACTTCCCGCTTCCTCTCCGAAGGCGGGTCCGCGACCTGGAAGACGACGCTGCCGGTGAGCGGTCCCTATGAAGTGTGGGTCTGGATCAGCGGCCGTCATTCCAGCGGAGCGGTTGGTCGCCGCAACGAATCAGCAAGTTACTCCATACAGCACGCCGCCGGGGCCGCCGCCGTCGAGTTCGATCAAAACGCGCGAATCGGAGCTTGGTCCTTCCTCGGAGCTTGGGAATTTCAGCGGAACGAGGCAACCTCCCTGACATTGCGGCGCGATCTCGAAGAACCGGCGACTGTGGCCGACGCTGTGCGCTTCCGCTTGTTGCTGGGAGAGAACCAGGGTCCCCCTTCGATCCCCCAAGGGCTGAGCGTCCATTGGCTGGCCAGCGACCGGGCTGAACTGCAATGGGCGCCCTCCCGGGACGACCTCGACGCAGTGATTTACCGCGTCCGGCGGAACGGACTCGAGGCCGGAGAGACCAACTCAACATCCCTGGTCGATCTTCATCTCCAAGCCGGGACGGAGTACCGCTACACGGTCGAGGCCTATGACTATCACGAGAAAGGCAGTGGACCCAGCGCCGAAGTCGCCCTGCAGACCCCAGAGCGAGGCTTGGAAGTGGTGGTCGAGGACACGCGCGCCGTCTACCTGGGGAGCCCCTGGTGGGGCGTGTCGAATGCCGCCGACGCGCACGGAGCCAATAGCTATGTTCTCCATAAGAACTCTCAAGCCACCCTTCCCGTCGACCTGCCCGCGCGAGCCACCTACGAGCTTTGGGCCTGGATTCCGGGAACGCGTCTGAACGGAACCGCAATACCGCTCGACCGGGAAGCGGAATACTCGATCCAGCACGCCGGAGGCCTCAGTGAAATTGTGCTCAATCAGGACATCTCGCGAGGCGGCTGGGCCTGGTTAGGGACCTGGGAATTCGACCGTGGCTCTTCGGCGCCAGTCACGGTGTTTCGGCAGGATGACGAACGCTCAACCATGGTCGACGCATTCCGCTGGGTCATGTTGCCCGGCGACACGGAGCCTCCCACCCCGCCTGGCGAACTGAGCGCAACCTGGGAATCGAGCCGGAGCGTCCAACTGCAATGGCAGCCGTCTTTCGATGTTTCCGCAGCCGTGACCTACCGGATCTTCCGGGATGGCGCTCTCGTGGCCGAGACCGAGGACACCTCCTACCTGGACGGGCTGGCAACTCCGGGCGCCCAGCACCGTTATGCGGTCGCAGCCGTCGATTTTCATGGCAATACTTTTGGACCCGGGACGCCCGTGTCGGTGCGCCTCCCCGAACGCGGCGTCGAGATCATCGTCGAGGAAACCGAAGCGGAGTTTGAGAATGCGGTGCGCCCGTTGACCGGAAATATCGACGCGCACGGCGGAACCTCGCGCTCCCTGACAAAAAACTCCTGGGCTCGCTGGGACGTCTCGCTGCCCGTCAGCGGGAGCTATTCCGTATGGATCTGGGTCAGCGCGATGGGTCCGGACGGAACCCTGGCCCCCAGGGACACTGCGGCGGACTACACGGTTATTCACGCCGGGGGGATCAGCACCGAGGTTTTAGATCAAAACCTGAACCCCGGAAACTGGGCGTTTCTCCAGTCCTGGCGTTTCGACAAGGGACCGGCTTCCATCACCGTTGCGAGGCAAGACTCTGGCCGCAGTCTGGTGGTCGATGCCGTGCGATTTCGTCTGCTCCTCGAGGAAAATCGCGCCGTGCCCTCCGTCCCGTCCTCGTTGCAAGCACGCTGGCTGGCCAGCGACCGCGCCGAACTGCGCTGGACCGCCTCCCAGGATGACCTCGACGCCGTGATCTACGAAGTCCGGCGCGACGGCGCCGTCGTAGGGCAGACCTCCGGCTTCAGTTATGTGGACGCGCCACTCGAACCGGGCCGTGAATACTCCTACTCAGTCGAAGCCGTGGATTACCACGGTGAGCGGAGCGGCGGAAGCCCCCCGGCATCGGTGCGCCTGCCCGAACCGGGCTGGATAGTGCTGGTGGACGACACTGAGGCCCTCTACCAAGGAAGCCCCTGGTGGGGCGTTTCTAACGCCGCGGACGCCTACGGCGCCAATTCCTATGTCCTGCAAAAGAACTCGCAAGCCATCGTTACGCCCACCCTGCCCGCACGCGCCAACTATGAAGTCTGGGCCTGGATTCCCAGCCACCGCAGCGATGGAACCTTCTTCTCCCTCGACGACGCCGTGGAATACGACGTGCACCATGCCGCCGGAACCGAGACCGTCATTCTCAATCAAGCGCAGGCAAGTGGAAGCTGGGCCTGGTTGGGAACGTGGGAGTTCCTCCGGGGATCGCTGGGAAACATCACTGTCCGTCGGCAGGACCACTCCTCTCTCGCTATGGTCGATGCTCTCAAGTGGGTCATGCTGCCTGATGACTCCGATCCTCCGCCCGCTCCGGAAGCGCCCTGGGTCTGGGGAGAGTCGGCTTCCCGCGTGAGATTGGCCTGGGGACCCGTCGAGGATGCTTCTGCTTTCGTTCGTTATGTCGTGTTCCGTGACGGACTCGTCATCGCCGAAACACCAGAGCTATCCTTCACCGACCTCATGGTCGAGCCCGGCGGCGAGCACGCCTATTCTCTGTCCGCAGTAGACTTCCACGGAAATACTTCAGCTCATTCGCCGGAGGCGAAAATCCGGCTGCCGCGCCGCGGCCTCGAAGTAGTGGTCGACGATGCCGACGTCGAAAACCTTAGCACCGCTTGGTTACCCCTGAGCGGCGACTTGGATGTCTTTGGCCTGAATTCGCGGTTGTTGCCGAGAGGTGTGTCGGCTCAGTGGACGGCAAACCTTCCGCTGCCGGGCCGCTACGAAGTCTGGGTCTGGACCTCGGGGCGGCGGGCAGACGGGGAAGTCGCCGTTCGCGACCGCGC
Organism: Verrucomicrobiales bacterium; assembly: GCA_035513055.1. Lineage (GTDB taxonomy): Bacteria > Verrucomicrobiota > Verrucomicrobiia > Verrucomicrobiales > DEV007 > DATKCT01. The sequence goes on from DATKCT010000076.1 coordinate 20,365, forward strand.
TGCCGACTACAAAATCCTTCACGCCGCAGGTACCGCCGAAATCATCTTCGATCAAAATCGCGCCCTCGGTCAGTGGGCCTGGCTGGGTTCCTGGGAATTTCCCCGAGGTGAGACTCAAATCAGCGTACACCGTCAGACCAGTGGATCCGCCACCGTGGTCGACGCGGTCAAATGGGTGCTGCTCGAGCCTGCGCCGGTTCCCGTCGACCCCGGATTCCAGCTCGAAGTCGTCAGCGCGGAACCGGGTCACAACGTCGTCCTGCTTTTCCATCTGGGGACTGCGCTCGCAGCCAGAACGGTTTCCGAACTGCAGATCGAATCCCTCGATAGCCGGGCGATCCACGCCGCCGTCACTGCATTGGGTGACGGCCAGTGGCGGGCAGCGTTCGCCTACCCTCCAAGCGCTCAGATTGCCCTGCTGGACGTAGAGGTCGTGTTCACCGAAGGCGACTCCTTGCGGCTCCCCGCGGCCTTTGCCCTGGGGAACCTCACCGGCGATTCCGACGGCGACGGTATTCCCACCCTCGTAGAGCTGATGCTAGGTATGGATCCAGAACGCTCCCTCGGCTCTAGGGAAGAAGCCCAACTTCGGTTGCCTTCTCTGCGGCCACTACTCACCGGCGAAGTCGAGATTTCCTGGATTCGCCGCAAGGGCGTCGCCCCTGCACACCCATCCGGGCCGCCACCCTCCGGCGCCAAACTGACCTATTCGCTCCAAGTATCCAACGACTGGGCCTCAGGCCTCTGGCAAGACGCTGAACCCTTCGCCGCCGGACCCGAAGAAACGCTCGATCGCGGAGATGGCACGGAACGTGTGCGACGGACTCTCCAGTTTCCCGCCGGCTGGCGGGGAGAGGCTTGGGTCCGGCTACAGGCGCGGTGGAAACTGAATCCCTAGCCCGCATTTCTCAGACTGATTCATCGCGAGGCATTGCGAACCCCTTACTGCCCAGGCCGCGCGCAGCCGAGAGCCATGGGAAGCCGGAGGCGCTTTGGACTGCGGCGCCCGCCTCCGCTCTACCTTTCAAAACGTGCCCTCCCAAGTCCCGTTGGCGCATAGGCAGGATGGGATGCAGCGCGCCGCAGCAGAAACGCTATGAAAAATGCGGGCTAGCGCGTTCGGACCCGGGGAATCGCTTCCAGGAGTACTTGCGTGTACTGTTGCTGAGGGCGGTTCATGATCTCGTCCGCCGTACCCAATTCGATGATCTTGCCGGCATGCATGACGGCGATGCGATCCGCGATATAGTGGACGACGCTGAGGTCGTGCGAAATGAAGAGCATGGTCAAACCGAGATCTCGCACGAGCCGCTGCAGGAGATTCAAGATCTGACTTTGAATCGAAACATCCAGGGCGCTGATGGGCTCATCGGCGATCATCAGTTTGGGTTCCGGAGCCAAGGCCCGAGCCACCGCGATCCTCTGGCGCTGTCCCCCGGAGAACTCGTGCGGATACTTCTTCATGAACCGCCGTTCCAGTCCAACCCGTTCCATCAGATCTCCCACTCGCTCGATCAATGCCGCCCCAGAAACACGATGCCTGGTCCGGATCGCTTCCGCCAGCGTGCTGTAAACGGTCATCCGCGGGTTCAGCGACGCATACGGATCCTGAAAAACCATCTGGAAGTTGAGCCGCTGGCGCCGGATCTTCCACCAGGGCAACCGCGTCAGTTCAAGATCCTCCAACACGATCGTTCCGCTGCGCGGCGGCTCCAACTGCATAATCGTGCGGCTGAGCGTCGATTTTCCGCATCCGGACTCGCCAACAAGACCGAGAATCTCGCCGCGCCGAATGTCGAGAGTCACTCCATCCACAGCCCTGACAATACCCCCTCGCGATTCGAAATGCGTGTGCACGTCGATAAGCCGAAGAATGAAATCCTCTTCGGATGAGGTCGCGCCGGAAGGATGGGTAGATGAGATCGATGTGTCCATGACCACCAGGATTCAAGCTGGTTCAGCCGCTGAATGCTGCCCGAGCCCGCTCGGCTGAATCTCTCCGCGTTGAAAACGCAGACAGGCGTTCAGATGATCGCTTCCGGGTCCCGCCATCAATGGAACAGGTTCGCTACGGCAAGGAGGATCCGTGGCGAACTCACATCGCGGCGCAAAAGGACATCCCGGCATGGGTCGAATCAAGTCGGGGGGAAGACCCTCGATCGTGTAAAGGGGATCGCCCTTCTTCTGCAGCGCCGGCACGGATCGCTGCAGAGCGACCGTGTACGGGTGTTGAGGCTCGGTAAAAAGCTCTCTCGTGGAGGCGCACTCCATAAAGCGTCCCGCATACATCACGTGCACGCGATCACACACATTGGATACCACGGCAAGGTCGTGCGTGATGAATAAAACCGCTACCCCAAGCCGCTTTTGTCGCTCCTTGATGAGATCGAGGATCTGCTTCTGGACCGTGACATCGAGCGCGGTCGAAGGCTCGTCGGCAATCAGAATATCCGGGTTCGTGATCAGCGCCATTGCGATCATGACCCGCTGCCGCATACCTCCCGAAAACTCGTGCGGATACATGCGAATACGCCGTTCCGGCTCCGGAATCCCCGTCTCCGCCAAAGCTTCCACCGCTTTCCTAAAAGCGGTCTTGCGGTCCATTCCGAGGTGCACCCGGAGCGGCTCGATCAATTGCGTGGAAATCCTCAGGTAGGGATTGAGCGAAGTCATCGGGTCTTGAAAGATCATCGAGATCCGCTTCCCGCGAACTCGGCGAAGCTGCGATTCCGAAGCCGCGAGGAGGTCCAGACCATCAAACATCGCCGACCCTCCCTCGATTCGGCCCGGAGGCATGGGGATCAGGCCGAGCAGCGAATAACAGGTGACCGATTTGCCGCAGCCCGATTCGCCCACGATCCCGGCCGTTTGACCCGCTTCAAGGGAGAACGACACTCCGTCCACCGCCCGCACCACTCCAGCGCGAGTATGAAAATGAACGCGAAGATTAGAGACGGACAACAACGCCATAAGCAACCAGGTTCAAACGGAATGGGTAGACTCCTGAGAGCGCGACCGGAGAATCGCGCTCAACATCACGAGCCTGCATATTGCACACTGTTTCATCCTCCGGATCACCCGCCCAACCTCTTGATAGGACCCCGGCAG
>DATKCT010000077.1:0-47491 GCA_035513055.1 Verrucomicrobiales bacterium
TCCTTCGCGCCTCCCTTATCTCTCTGCGCTCCCGCCACGCCGCCTCTCATCCTTGGCCCCACATCTTCGAACACTGCGCGCACCGCCCAGGCATCGCCCGCGCCCTCCTCGACAGCAAGCCTTTCAAATGAAAAAGCCTTGCTCCGGAGACTGAACTTATTCGAGTGCAAGGGGGTGGGTATCCGCTGCCGGCGCATCCGCAGTCGAGATCCCATCCGGCTTCAGGATCGGTCCGTCGCAGGCGGCGGGAGATTCCGGGGGGCTCGATCAACCAACCCGTAACATTCACCTTTCGCTTGGCCTTCGAATCATGCTCCCTCTCGGCACAGAACAGTTTTGTTGCTGGCTGCGGAGGCCGGCGGGAGGGCTGGCGGGAGGCGGAACTACGGCGCGGCGCCGGAGGTCAGGGAGCACGGGGAGCGGCGAGCGGAACAGATCGTGTCCCGTGGGTTGGAGGAGTTCGGCCTGGAGGCCGGGGACTTCGCCGGCCTCCCCAAGGGCGACCCGCGCAAGGGGCTGATCGCCCACGCGGTGAAAAGTGCGACGACGGCACGGCTGGACTGGATCGCCGGCCGCCTGGAGATGGGGAGCCGCTCGACAGTGAGCCGCTGCGTCAGCGCAGCCGCGGCCGAGGCGGCGCGCAGCTGAAAGCTGAAGAGGCGGCTGGCGAGACTGGTTGCAATGTAAAACACCTGACCCCTTCTTTCCCTCACCTGACTAGCCTCCCCTTGTTCGCTTGCCGCTTAGATAATTGGCGCACAACCCACCCACCGCCTGCCCGGTCAGGGGCGAGTCGCATCGTTGGCAGTGAGGATCTCCGTCCATGTGAAGTTAGAGTTTTTTGAGCAGCTCCCCAGCCGCTGGGAAACCGCGGACGAGGTCGAGGGCCCTCCGTGCGGCAATCTCAGCCTCCTCCCGGGCGGTGGTGACTTTTTGAGACCGGCGCCGATCTTGGTGTCAGGCGGAAGTTCGAGGAGATGATTCGCCGCTCGCACCCAGAGCGCGGCTAACTCCTCGTTCTTCATTCGGCCGGCGGTTCGAGCGCCAGTTTGAGCAGGCAATTGGCGCACAGTCCAACGGGCGCTAGGCCGGCAAGGGGCGCGCCGCAGCTCTGGCAACGAGGGAGGTTGCTGTCCATATATATTGGAGGGGCTCACTGTCGTGCGCCCCAGGGTTACTACAACTCTCCGGCCGCAAGGTCACGGGTCAGCTCGCGCTGGGAAGCAGGGCGGCGAAGCTTTCAAGGGTACCGCCTTCCGAAAGAAGCGACCGGAACCGCTTTCGCTCGCGATCAAAGGACGCTCATCCCGCTTTCTCTAAAATTGTACGAACGCACTCTGAATTCACCGTAACGGCAAGGTCTCGCCAAAGCGGGGGTCCCTTTGAAAGCCCGCGCTTGGCCCCATCGGGCCCTTCCGTCACGCTCATCCTCGATGGGGAGCGACGATTTCTGCTTCAGACTTGGCGAGATCGTCCCCGACGATAGAAGCCGGCTCTCTATCACCCCGGCTTTGATGGTAGCGGAGGGCGCTTTTAGATTTGATTGATGGAGTTCAGCCCTCCGAGCACCTGGTCGGCCGGCTGGACCGGCCCTAGCCGCAAACCGTTTCGAGGTTCCTGTGGGGCCCCGCTCGGAACTTGGCGGGTTGACCGCCGTACAGGACGGACGGCAGAGGGCCGGAGAACGCGGGTCTCTGCTGCCAGTCGGCGCAGGGTGTGCGGCCGGTAAGGGGCCAGCCGGGAGTGACCAAGAGGGCCGGCAGCCCGGAAACGTGTATCCAGTTTGTATCCACTTTTGCTGCTCCAAGTTGCGCTTTTAAGGGTCTCTGGTTCGCCGGCGCCTCGGATTATTATATTACTAATTATCAATAGATTACGAGATATTTCAAGAACGCTGAGGAGATAAAATGTGACAGGCGTCCCTCCTGTCCCATTCTTCACCCCGTGGCGCGGGCACTCCTGCCCGAGAAGGCTTGCGGCTCCTCCATGGTTTTCGGCACAGGCTGGGAGGATCCTTCTTGAGTTTCGGTCGCGAAACTTTCAGGAAGAGGGGATGCAGAGCATGACGGGGTTTGGTCAGGGGCGTGTGGAAGGTCAGGGCATGGCTTGCCGGGTGGAGATTTCTTCGGTGAACCGCAGGCAGTTGGACATCAGCATGCAACTGCCGCGGCAGTTATCGATGCTGGAGCCGGACCTGAGGGCGATGGTGGCCGGTCGCATCCATCGGGGCCGGGTGGGGATCAAGGTCCAATTCTGGTCTAACGGCGAAGCGACTTCAGCGGTGCGGTTGCGGGTAAACCGCTCATTGGCGCGGGCCTATCTGGCGGTGTGGCGCTCGCTTGCTGAGGAAGTCGGGGTGGAATCCAGACCGGACCCATCGCTGATTCTTCGGTCGCCCGGAGTGGTGGAATTGGAGGAAGAAGAGATCGAGACCTCGCGAGTGCGTCCGGTGGTGGAGGCTGCGTTGGCGGAGGCTTTGGAGGAGTTGATGCGGATGCGCTCTCATGAGGGAGAGCACTTAGTGGAGGCGCTCCGGGAATGTCTCTCGGCCATTACCGTCCGGATGGAACGGGTGAAAGAGGCGGCTCCCCAAGTGTTGGAACATCACCGGGCGGCCTTGCAGCGCAGGCTCAAGGAAGCCCATGCCGGATTTGCTCCCGATGACGAAAGGGTTTTGCGGGAAATCGCCCTCTTTGCTGATCGTTGCGACATCAGTGAAGAACTGGCGCGTTTGAGCAGTCATGTGAAGAAATTCGAGTCGGCATTGGAGGAGGACGGGGCCGGAGGACGCGCCTTGGATTTCTTGGCGCAAGAGATGAGCCGGGAATGGAACACGATCGGATCGAAGGCCAACGACGCGAACTTGTCGCAGTTGGTGGTGGAAGCGAAGGCCGAAACGGAGAAGATACGGGAGCAGGTCCAGAACCTCGAATGAATGTGAACGCCGGTTGGGAGATGGCGGGCAGGCTTGACCTGTCTTGTTTTGACGACGCCGGGAAGAGCCGGGGCTGCGGCGGTGGACGAGGCCGCGAAGCGCGGCTGCCCGCCGGCGCCGGCGATGGATTGCGGCGGAAGGAAACCTTTTGAGGGAGGATGAGAAGGGAGTTTGTTGGGCTGCTGCAATGCCCCCGCTGTGGTAGCGGGCTGCAACTAGAGATAGGGCGAGAGGACGCTCTCGAGGCGCGGCAGGGAACTCTGATCTGCCAGGGAATGGAATGCCTGGCACGCTATGGGGTGGCCGATGGAATTGCCGAGTTCGCTGTGGGTTTCGATGAGGACGCCGTGCGCAGCGAATTGGCCTATCAAGACAGCAGCTATCACGGCGACGCACGGCTGATCGACGAGGGTTTCATCGGGCGCTTTCCCGACAGCCTGCCGGAGTTGTGGCCGCACACGCGGCATTTCGGGCCGGATTTCCGCGGGTTGATCCGGGAACTGGGCGTTGGGAAAGGGCATCGGGTGTTGGACATTGGGACTGCGGCCTGCTGGAGTTGCCGGTTGATGGCTGAGCGAGGAGCTGAAGTGACGGCGTTGGACGTCTCGGGCAGCCCTTATTACGGATTGCGGGCGGCGGAGATTCAGTTTCGGACGCACGGAGTCTTCTTCGAGCGTGTTCTCGAGAGCATGACGCATTTGCCGTTCCGGGATGGGGTCTTTGACTTCGTGACCTGTAACGCTTCGTTGCATCACACGCCGGACCTGGACCGCACGCTGCGCGAGTTTGGCCGGGTGCTGAAGCCGGGAGGGGAGGTGGGAGTGGTCAACGAAGTATTCACTGGACTGCGGCGCCGTCTTTTTCCCAAAGGCAATCACGCGGCTGAGCCCGGCGCCCATCACGACATCCGCTACCGGGAGCTGCGGCGCAGCGCGCGGTACCGGGGGTTGGAACCGCGGTACCGGTTGACCGCTCACGCCGCTCACCGGATTCGGGACCGGTCCCGCTTGGCGGCGGCGGTTTTGGGGCGGTTGCCCTGGTTTGTGCGGCAATTGGATTCGGCGGTGGTGGTGATGCGTAAGAGCGCGAGCGCCTGAGGAGGCAGAGAAAAGCGGGATATGGCATTGACAATCGCTTCGTTTCTCCTGATCACGGCCTTGGTAGGGTTTTTGTCTTGGCGGGCGACCCGCCGGGACGATCACAAAAGCGCCACGGGATATTTTCTGGCCGGTCGCAGCCTGACCTGGATCGTCGTCGCCGGCTCGCTCCTTTTGACCAACTTATCGACGGAGCAGTTGGTAGGCCTGAATGGCGGCGGCTACCAGCATGGCATGATGGTGATGGCCTGGGAAATCTGGGCCGCGTTGGCGATGGTGTTGATGGCGCTGGTGTTCCTTCCGCGTTATCTGCGAGGCGGGGTCACGACGGTGCCCCAGTTCTTCGAGAATCGTTATGGGCGGACCGTGCGTTTGGTCACGTCGATCCTCTTTCTGCTGGCCCTGCTGACCAATCTGCTTCCCTTCGTCCTCTACTCGGGAGCGGTGGCGATGAATGGGCTCTTTGGAGTCGAGGACATGCTGCAGGGAGTGGAGCAGTTCGGCTGGTCGCCGCGGCAGACGGCGATCTGGGTCTTGGTGATCAGCCTGGGTGTGGTGGGCAGTCTCTACGCCATCCTCGGCGGGCTCAAGGCCGTGGCTGTTTCAGATACCTTCAACGGAGCCGCGTTGCTCGTGGGCGGTCTGATGATTCCTGTGTTAGGATTGTGGAAGCTGGGCGAAGGCAGTATTTCGGCGGGGATCCGGGACTTGATGGAGAATGCGCCGGCGAAGCTCGATCCCGTGGGGGGACCTGGCGACAACATTCCCTTCTCGACGCTATTCACGGGGATGCTGCTGGTGCACTGCTATTACTGGTGCACCAACCAGACCATTGTGCAGCGCACTTTCGGCGCGCGATCTCTCGAGCAGGGGCAGAAGGGCGTCCTGTTCGCGGCGCTGATGAAACTCGGCGGACCCCTGTATTTGGTGCTGCCGGGACTGATCGCCTGGCGCTTGTTTGGAGAGAGCCTGGCGGAGCGTCCGGACGACGCTTATCCGATGCTCGTAAAGGCGGTGCTGCCGGGGCCTTTGACCGGGTTGTTTAGCGCGGCGATTTTCGGGGCGATCTTGAGTTCGTTTAACTCGGGGTTGAACAGCGCGGCGACGCTTTTCAGCATGGATCTTTACCGGGGTGTGTTTCGTCCGGGGGCCACGGATGCCCAGACGGTGCGGGCCGGAAAGGTTTTTGGACTGTGCATCGCCGTGGGAGCGGTTTTGGCGGCCCCGTTCATCGCCCTGGCCGGCGGTGGGCTCTTCGAACTCATGAAGAACCTCTCGGCGCTGTATGACATCCCGCTTTTGGCTTTGCTGGTGCTGGGGATTGTGCTTCCGCGGGCTCCGTCGGCAGCGGCTTTGGCGGCGGTAGGATTCGGGCTGGTCTTTTACCTCGTTTTTGGATTCGTCTTGGACAATCATATTTTCGGGATAGAGTTTCACTGGCTGCATGTGGCGGGAATCAATTTCGCGCTGATCTGTTTGGTGGTCGTGGTGATCACCTGGCTGCATCCGCGGAAGGAGCCTTACGTGCAGAAAGACGCGGGGGCGGTGGACCTGCGGAGCTGGCGGTGGGCTGTACCCGTTTCGATTGTGGTGGCGGCTCTGGCCACGGCCATTTATGTGGCCTTGTGGTGGGTGGGAAGAGGGTGAAGCGGGGCGCGGGATGCGTAGCGCCTATAGAATGGGGAGAGCGCTTCAGTCCATGGCTTGGGACCCGAAGAGATTCCGGTACCGGAGCGGTGTGATGCCCATGTGTTTGCGAAAGTGGCGCGTGAAGGAGCTTTGATCGTAGAATCCGGTTTCGGCGGCGACGTCGCCGATGCCGCGGTGCGGTTGGCGCAGGGCCCGGCAGGCGGCCTGGATGCGCATTTTGATGACGAATTGCTGAGGCGTGACCTGAAAGACTTCCTTGAAGCGGCGGTCGAACTGCCGGGACGACAGACCGACCATGCGCGCTAGTTCGCGGATGGAGATGGGTTCGCGGAATCGCGTCCGGATATATTCGACAGCTCGGGAGATGGGAAGATGCGGCTGGAGAATACCGTGTTTATCGCCGGATCCCTGGACCGTGCCCATCACGCCGATGATTTTTCCTGCCCGGTCGCGAACGGGGACCTTGGTGGTGACATACCAGTCGGGGATGCCCTGGCGATTGATGAAGAGTTCGACACGGTTGATGAGCGGTTGCCCCAATTCCATGACCCGGCGGTCGTCACGGCGGAAGTTCTCGGCGAGCTGCCTGGGGAAGAGGTCGTAATCGGTTTTGCCTACGAGTTCGGATTCACTGTGCAGTCCGAGCCGTTCCAAGAAGGATGGGTTGGCTTTGACCAATTCGCTGCGGCGGTTTTTGAGGAAGAAACAGATGCCGGGCAGATGTTCGAAGAGGACATGGGCCTGGCTCTCGGGCGCAATCCGGGCGAGGAAGGTCTCCGCACTCGACGCAGAGGAATGAGAAGCCATGGAAAGCGGAGGGAAAGCAGGGGACTGTCTCATTCATACCAAACGGCGACCAAGAAAAGCAAGACGGACCGCCGTCCTTGACGCAGAATCCTCTTCTCGGAGTCGCCGTCCGGCGCTTCCGGTCAACCTCCCATCCCTTTATCCGCTATGATCACGTCGAAAAGTTTTGCGCGCGTTGCCGCGTCTCTGGTCTTGGGTGCGGGAAGTCTGGTTTCGAGCCCGGGCCGGGTTTTCGCAGAAGAAGAGGCGGCGAAAGGGCGGAGGCTTGAGGTCCTGTTCCTCGGGGATCAGGGCCATCATCAACCCCAGTTGCGTTACAAGATCATCGCGCGGCATTTCGGGACTCGCGGGGTAAATTTTACCTACACGGAGAATCTCGGCGATCTGAATCCCGCCACACTGGGCCGCTACGACGCGCTGTTGGTGTATGCCAACACGACGCGGATCGACCCGGATCAGGAACGGGCTCTGTTGGAATACGTGGCCGGGGGCGGGGCGTTCTTGCCCATTCACTGCGCGAGTTATTGTTTTCACAATTCAGAAGCGTACATCGATTTGGTGGGGGCTCAGTTTCAGAGCCATGGGACCGGAGTGTTCACCACCCGGATTGTGGCTCCGGATCATTCGGTGATGGAGGGATTCGAAGGATTCGAGACCTGGGACGAGACCTACGTGCATCACCGTCACAACCCGGAGCGGACGGTGTTGCAGACGCGTGAGGAGGAGCCCTGGACCTGGGTGAGGACCCACGGTGAAGGGCGGATTTTCTACACTGCCTACGGGCACGATGAACGCTGTTGGGACCAGAGTGGATTTCACGATCTGCTGATGCGGGGTTTGATCTGGGCCGTCCGCGACACTTCCAAGAAGGAGTGGGAAGCGCTCGATCTCGAACCCTTGGTCTATCACGAGGCGCAATTACCGAACTATGAGCGGCGCGACCCGCCGCCGAAAGCGCAGGAGCCATTGAGTCCGTCCGAATCGATGAAGTATGCTCAGACGCCGGTGGAAACGGAGTTGACCCTGTTTGCAGCCGAGCCGGACATCGTCAACCCGGTCACCATGGCTTGGGATGAACGGGGCCGGATGTGGGTTTTGGAGACTGTGGACTATCCGAACAACCTGCAATCCGGCAATATCGGCAACGATCGCCTCCGCATCCTCGAGGACACCGACGGCGACGGGCGCGCGGACCGGTTTACGCTGTTTGCCGATAAGTTGAGCATACCCACCTCGATCGTGTTCATCAATGACGGGGTGCTCATCACCAACGGCAGCGAACTCTTATTTTTGAAGGATACGGATGGAGACGATCGCGCCGACGTGCGTGAGGTTTTGTTTTCGGGATGGAACATGGGAGACACGCACGCTGGGCCCTCGAACTTGCAGTGGGGATTCGACAATTGGATTTGGGGCACAGTGGGCTACTCGGGATTCCGCGGCCGTGTTGGAGATGAGGATCTTCGTTTTTCGATGGGGGTTTTCCGCTTCCGGCCGGACGGGTCCAAGCTCGAGTTTCTGCAAAGCACGACGAACAACACCTGGGGTTTGGCTTTCACGGAGGAAGGGGAGGTGGTGGGGTCCACCGCCAACAACAACCCGAGTTGGTATCTCACCTTTCCACGAAGGTATTACGAGACGGTGGCGGGTTTCGATGCCCCCGCCACGCCGCGGGCGGACGTGACCCGCGATTTTTACCCGATCACGCCGGACGTGAGGCAAGTGGATGCCTTCGGGAACTTCACGGCGGCGGCGGGCCATCATCTTTACACGGCGCGCAATTTCCCCGAGTCTTACTGGAACCGGGCTGCGCTGATCTGCGGTCCGACGGGGCATCTGCTCTACCGGGGGCTGGTCGAATTCGATGGTTGTGTGGCGCGCACAAGGAACGGGGGCAATCTTTACGCCAGCGCGGACGCGTGGTCGGCTCCGGTTTGCGCCGACGTGGGACCGGACGGAGCGATTTGGTTTTGCGATTGGTACAACATCATTGTGCAACACAATCCGACGCCGACCCGGCAGCGCGGTGGTTATGACGCGGAGACGGGCCGGGGAGCGGCCTATGTGACGCCGCTGCGCGACAAGGAGCACGGACGGATTTACCGGGTGGCCTGGAAAGAGGGCCGGCCGTGGAATGGCCGAAGGCTTTCCAAGGCCGATCCGGAGGGATTGGCGGCGGCGTTGAGCGACGACAACTTGTTCTGGCGACGGCATGCCCAACGGCTCTTGGTGGAACGTGGCGGCGGCGACGCGGCGCCCAAGCTCTTGGAACTGGTTGCGGATCAAAACGTGGACGGACTCGGGTTGAATCCTGGGGCTTTGCACGCGTTGTGGACCTTGGACGGACTGGGCTTGGCCAGGGGAGGGGATCCTGCCATAGAGAACGCGGTGTTTGCGGCCCTGCGCCATCCGGCGGGGGCGATGCGGCGGGCGGCGCTGAAGATTCTCGAAGGGCATCCGGGGCTTCCGGCGCGCATCTTGGAAGGGGGTCTGCTGGCGGATCAAGACGCTCGCACTATCCGCGATGCGCTCTTGGCTTTGTCCGCCGCCGAGCCCTCCGAGGCCATCGGCCAAGCTTTGTTTCAGGCGCAGGCGGATCGAGTGGCGAACTCGGAGGACCCGGTGCTGGCTGACGCCATGACCGTGGCGGCGGCGCGGCATGCCGGGGCTTTTTTGCGGGCGGCGCTCGAAGCTTCCCCGGAAGGCGGGGAAGCAGGGGCAGCAGCGCCGGAAGCCATGCGGAATCTCTTCGCCAATCCCGGATTCGAAGAGGTGGAGAACGGCATGCCCAAAGGCTGGAGGGTCCGGACCTACAGCGGGAACGCGGAACATGGTGTCGCGTCGCCCGGTCACACGGGGGACTACGCCCTGCAGATCAGCTCGGAGAACGGCGCCGACTCGAGTTTTTACTTTGACGTCGAGGTCGAGCCGGAGTCGGAATACGAGCTGACGGCGTGGATTCGCACGGAGAATGTCCGCGCTCGCCGGGGCGGGCGCGGCGCGCAGTTGAATATCCATGCGTTGCCTGGGCAACCCCGGACGGCGGCGATCCGGGGCACACAAGATTGGACGCCGGTGATCGTTCGCTTCAAAACGGGGCGGGAGCGGACCATCGGCGTGAATTGTCTGTTCGGAGGATGGGGTTTGGCCACGGGCCGGGCTTGGTGGGACGACGTGGTCTTGCGCCGGGTATCGGCTTCTGCGGACAGCGGAAACGTGGTGCTGGACCGGGTGGCGGCGCACTATCGTGAGACGGCGGGATCCGAGGCCTTAGAGGAATTGGGCGAGTTTATCGGGCAGCAGAACCGGCAGCTCGGCCCGGTGTTGCTCGCGGCGCTCGGCCTGAGCGGAAACGCCGGCGCAGTAGACGATGCGGCCTTGAAGGGGCGTATCATCGAGTTGCGGACCATTCCGCAGAAGCTTCTCTACGATCAGCAGGAGTTGGAGGCCAAAGCCGGTGAGCTGTTCACGGTCCGTTTCGAGAACGATTGCGATTTGCCGCACAACTTTGCCTTGCTGCAGCCGGGAGCGCTGGAGAAGGTGGGCACGGCAGCGGACCTCATGGCCGCGGATCCGGCGGGCTTGGAGAAGAGTTACGTGCCCGGTTTGCCGGAGGTCCTGCACACGATCCGCTTGCTCAACAGCGGAGAACGCGGCGAGGTGACGATGCAGATCGACAAAGCGGGGGATTATCCGTATGTGTGCACTTTCCCGGGTCACTGGCGCATCATGCAGGGCGTGTTGCACGTGCGATCCGCGGACTAAAACCCCCGCAAGCGATGTCTCGAGAAACGACTTGGAGTCGCCGGCTCCCTGGCGCCGTGCTGTGCTGCCACGGCGCCTTGGGCTTTCTCTGGTTAGGTCCGATGACGGCAGCCGCCGCGGAAGTCGAGTCCAACCCACTGCCCGCGGCAGATACCGGGCTGGCGGGGCGCTTCGTGCGCGTTCCCAGCTCGGAATCCGGCTTGGATTTTCGCTATCGCTGGACGCCCCCGCCGCAGTATGAACACGAACTGGTCAATGGCGTCACGGGAGGCGGCATTTGTGCGGGGGATTACGACGGGGACGGCTTGGTTGATTTGTTTCTGACGCAGCCTTTCGGGGGTTGCCGCTTGTACCGGAACCTCGGGAATCTGCGTTTCCGCGACGTGACCGAGGAAGCCGGCTTGATTCGAGAGGATCAATGGGGGACGGGCGCTTCGTTCGCCGACATCGACGGCGATGGAGATCTGGAGTTGTTCGTCTGCGGCTACGATTGCCCGAACCGGCTCTATGTGAATCGCGGGGACGGCACGTTCGAAGAAAGAGCGGCCCCAGCGGGGTTGGACTACAAGGGCGCCAGCGTCATGATGGCTTTCGCGGACTATGACCTCGACGGCGATCTCGATGCGTATTTGACGACCAACCACATCGCTCCACAGACGCCGCCGTTGTGGGAATATGAGGTGCGCCAGTCGGACGGGATGCCGATCCTGCCGAAGGAACTGGAAGGCATCGCCAAAGTGCTCTACCGGCCGGATATCCGCCAGGGCAAACTCATTCCGGCCGGAGAAAGCGACCGGCTTTACCGGAACGACGGCCAGGGGGTCTTCACGGACGTGTCGCGCGAGGCCGGCATTGGAGATCAAGATTTCGGGTTGGCCGCCACGTGGTGGGACTTCGACCGGGACGGCTATCCGGATCTCTACAATGCCAACGACTTTTACGGAGCGGACCATTTCTACCGGAACAACGGGGATGGATCCTTCACCGAGATCAACCGCGAGTCTCTTCCGCATACACCCTGGTTTTCCATGGGAACGGACGTGGCCGACATCAACAACGACGGATGGTTGGATTTTATGGCTTCGGACATGCTCGGGACCACGCATTTCAAGGAGAAGCTTTCGATGGGCGATATGCAGGGCTGGTTTCTGGAAACGGCTGTGCCGCGTCAGTACATGCGCAACGCGCTGTATTTGAATACGGGGACGTTCCGTTTCCGGGAGATCGCCCACTTGGCGGGGGTGGCGTCGACGGACTGGACTTGGACCTTGCGATTTGGGGATCTCGACTGCGACGGGTGGGAGGATCTCTATGTCACCAACGGGGCGGAACGCTATTGGGACGACAGCGATCTGATGGATTCGGCGCGGGGCGCCCAGCGGATCGACACGCCGCGATTGAAGGAGGTTTGGTTGCCCAGCCCGGTGCGCAATGACCCGAATCTGGCCTTTCGCAACGGGGGAAACCTTCAGATGGAGAACGTGGGGTTAGCCTGGGGACTGCAAGAGGAGATGGTGTCTTATGGCGCAGTCCTGGTGGATCTCGACAATGACGGAGACCTGGATGTCGTGACGAATAATTTTGAAGGCGAGGCAGCCTTGTATCGCAACGAGTTGATCACGGGCAACCGTGTGCTGGTGGCGTTGCGGATGGAAGAAGGCAACCGGCACGCCATCGGCGCCTATCTGCGCGTCCGGGCCGGGGAACTGACGCCTACGCGCTATCTCACTCTGAGCCGCGGCTACATGTCGGGGGCGGATTCCACCGTCCATTTCGGCTTGGGCCAGGAGGAAGTCTTCGATCTGGAGATCGTCTGGCCGGACGGCCGGAGGGAGGAGCTGCGGGAACTGGCGGCGAACCGGTTTTACCGGATCACGGCAGGACCGGGCGAGCCCTACCTGCCGGTGGAGCCGGAACCTCTCTTCGCCCCCTCCCGGGCCTTGGAAGGCGCGGCCACGGTGGAGAAACCCTTCGACGACTATGCCCGGCAACCGTTGTTGCCGCACCGGCTCTCGCAGTTAGGGCCGGGTCTGGCTTGGGCGGATGTGGATGGCGACGGAGATCTCGATTTTTACATCGGCAGACCTACAGGCGTGGCGGGATCCTTGTATCTCAACGGCGAGAACGGTTTCCGCGAGACGCGGTTCCCCTGCTTTGAAGAAGACGCCGCCTGCGAAGATATGGCGCCTCTCTTTCTCGATGTCGACGGAGACGGAGACGTCGACCTGTTCGTGGTCAGCGGTGGCGTCGAGTGTGAGCCGGGGGACGCTGTGCTGCGGGACCGGCTTTATCTCAACGATGGAATGGGCGTGTTCTCACGCGCGCCGGCGGAGTCCGTGCCGGATCTGCGGCACAGCGGAGGACCTGCTGCGGCCGCGGATTTCGACAGGGACGGCGACTTGGACCTTTTCGTGGGCGGACGCGTGACTCCCGGCCGCTATCCTCAGACCCCCGGCAGCGTCTTGTTGCGCAACGACGGTGGGCGTTTTGTGGATGCGACCGCCGGCTTGGCCCCGGACTTGGCTGCCGCAGGAATGATCACGGGCGCGATATGGAGCGATGCGGACAACGACGACTGGATCGATTTGCTGCTTTGTGTGGAATGGGGCCCGATCCGGCTTTTTCGAAACGAGCAGGGGATCTTGCGAGATGTCACGGAAGCGGCCG
This sequence comes from Verrucomicrobiales bacterium, assembly GCA_035513055.1. Classification (GTDB taxonomy): domain Bacteria; phylum Verrucomicrobiota; class Verrucomicrobiia; order Verrucomicrobiales; family DEV007; genus DATKCT01. Next base: position 12,922 of record DATKCT010000077.1, read on the forward strand.
GTCTGGGGAGAACGAGCGGCTGGTGGAATTCCTTGACCGCGGGCGATGTCGATAATGATGGGGACATCGATTACGTAGCGGGTAACTTCGGTCTCAACACCAAGTACGACGCTTCGCCGGAGAAACCGGCCCGGATATACTACGGGGATTTCGATGGCTCCGGGCGCGCTCAGATTATTGAGGCCAAGTATTCCGGCTCGACCTTGTTGCCGGTGCGGGGCAAGAGTTGCTCGCAGCGGGCCATGCCGATTCTCGAGAAGAGTTTTCCCACCTTTCGCAGTTTTGCTTCGGCTACACTAGCGGAAATCTATTCGGATGCCGCGTTGGCCAATGCGGAGCGCTTCGAGGCGACCGAACTGCGGAGTGTGCTGCTGCGCAATGACGGCCGGGGACGCTTTACGGTCGAGGCGCTGCCGATGGAGGCGCAGGTATCGCCCGTTTTTGGAGCGCGATTCAGCGACGTAGATTGCGATGGCTTCCTCGATCTGGCCATGGTTCAGAATTTCTACGGCCCGCAACCGGAGACGGGGCATATGGATGGAGGGGTGGGGCTCTACCTTCGCGGCGATGGGAGCGGAGGCTTGGAACCGGTATTTCCGCGGGACAGCGGTTTTGTGCTTCCGGGAGATGGCAAGGCCTTGACCGCACTGGACCTCGACGGCGACGGATGGACGGATTGGGTCGCCACGGCGAATTCGGGGCCGGTGGCCGTTTATCTCAACCGGCGCATGGGCGGCCGCGGGACGCCGTTTGCGATCCGCTTGCAGAGCCGGAACCCGGGCGGAAATGCCATTGGAGCCAAGGTGTTCTTCCGGACGGAGCGGGGTTTGGTCCAAACGGCCGAGCTGTACGCAGGCGGGGGATATCTTTCTCAAGACCCCGCGGAGCTGCGATTCGCGGTTCCTGCCGGAGACCGGGCCCGGGATGTGGTGGTGCGATGGCCGGATGGGAGCCGGTCCCGGTCTTCGTTAGGCGATGCGGGACCGCGGGTGATGGTCAGTCAACCCGCGCCCGGGCCCGAAGAATAACCAGATATTCGGCCATGAAGGCCCATCGGGCGCGCTGCCTGGCTACTGGGAGGGCCTCTAAGCGGTTTGAGGGCGCTGAAACAGGACTTTCGATCCTTACATGTAACCGAGAAAACGCAGCAAGGCGTAACCGGCCACGGCGGCGAGGACGGCGCCCGCGATGAATCCCGCCGCGTTCTTGCCGCGGGAGGGCGAAGACCGCTTGGCCGATACCTCAGCCAGGCGCTGACGTTCCTCTTCATCCGACAGGGAATGCGCGAAGCGCTTTCCCCAAGACGAAGCGGCGGCATCCTGGGCGGCCGTTCTCGGGGCGGAAGCGCTTTCGCCCATGGGCATGTCCAGAGATTCCGGCAACATCTCCGTGATCAACAGATCATCACGCTGGGGGCGCTCGATCTGGCGGCGGGAGGCGGTTAGGGGTGTGTTGGAGTGAGCCGATCCGAACTCTGGGTCGGGAGCTGGCGGATCCGGTTGACGCGCTCCGCGCCAAGGGGCGGAAGGGCGTCGCGGAGGAGACCCAGACGATGAAGACCGCGGTTGAGAAGGAGCTTTCTGATGTTCCGTCGCGGGAGTGGGCTGGCTGGGCTCAGGCGGGGGCCAGGGTTCCGGCTGGGGAGGTTGAGGCGCCGGGACGGTTGTCTTGCGAGCGATGGGCAGTTCCGCCTTTCCCGGCTCGCGCCGTTGTTTGGTTCGATTGCGTTCGCCGAAGCGGATGGGTCCTCGAGGGACGTCTTCGCTGGCTGTGTCGCCCTCTTCATCGCTTTCTTCGGCAACCTTGCGGCCGCGCCGGCCGAAGATGGGCTGGACCTTTCGGGCGGTGGGCTTGGTTTCGGGGCTCCACCATGAGCTGGCGGAACGGCGGACATCTTCGGCCCACTCGTCGAGTTCCGGCAGGTCGTCGGAAGGCGGCGAAGGGTCTTTCGGGGGAAGAATAGGGTCCCGGCCTGATGTCCTCGTGTGCTCCCCTTCCGGCATAGCGGAATCGCCTTACAGATTTTGCATGAGTATTCGTGAAAGTTGAATGTAGCAAAGTTTCTCCAATGGGCAACGGAAAGCAGGAAAAGAGATCTCGCACAGCGCACCAAGCTTTCCCGATCCGGCAAGTGGGAGTACAGAGTGGCTCATGATTTCCTGGTTCATCAGAGTGTTCCACCGGCGGCTGGGAGTGTTCGCGGCGGCCGGATTTCCGCTTTGGGCGGGCGCATCGCCCTCATTGGATCTCGGCCTGCGGATCGAAGCCGCGGCGGACGGCATTGCGTTGCGGTGGAACGCATGTTCGGTGGTTCCGGAAGGGGGGACGCCGCTGTATCCGGCTTACCGGGTGGAGATGGGCGCCGGCCTGAGCCACTGGAACGGAGCGGGCGTGGCCATTCCAGCGCGGGCAGGGGGACCACCGATGGATTTCGAAGAGGTGCTGCCGCGTTCCGTGAGCGGGGGGCCGGGTTTCTTCCGAGTGGTCAGCGTCATGGACTTCGCCGGAATGGACTTAAGCGGTGCAGACTTTTCCGGCGCGGATCTCAGTGGAGCTGATTTTTCCGATGCAGATTTGAGCGGCGCCGGTCTCGGAGGGGCGAATCTTTCCGGCGCGAATCTCACCCGGGCTGATCTGAGCGGCGCAGAACTGGAGGACGCGGTATTGGATGGAACTCTGCTGCGCGATGTGACCGCCGTCGATGCGGACTTTCGCTCGAGTTCGCTGCGCTCTGCCAATCTCGCTTCGGCGGACCTGCGGGGAGCGGATTTTGCCTACGCGAACCTCTCGGGGGCGGATCTTGAGGAGGCCGGCGCGGACGGCGCGATTTTCTTTCGGGCGCGGTTGAAGGGGGCGAGGTTGCTGCGGGCGACATTCCGGGCGGCGGACTTGCGCAAGGCCAATTTGGGGGACGCCAAGATGAGCTACGCGGTCCTGGACGGGGCTTCGATGCAGGAGGCGGACGCGGACGGGGCGAAAGCGCGTTTCGCGAGTTTTGCCGGGGCCAATCTCTCGAGCGGCTGGTTGCGCGGGTCGGACTTTGAATCCGCGGACTTCTCGGATGCCGTAGCGACCGGCTCGGACTGCAGTGGCGCCAACTTCAGCTATGCCGGTTTCTGCGGATCGGACTTTACCGGCGCCAATGTGTATGGCGCCAACTTTTTTGGGGCGGAATGCCCGCCGGTGTCGGGCCCGACGCCTTGTCCCATTCCCTGTTACGGACCGGTCGGGTCCGGGAACAGTGCGGCGGGAGGATCGAGCATCTCGATTCGGGGCGGGAGCGGGAGCCTGCTGTTTTTCGGGGCGTTTTAGGGTGGAGGGCGGGGCGGAAGGGCTCGGGTTTCCCGCTCTGCACATTAGTCAGGATTTCAGTTGACCGCGCGTGGAGACATGCTAGGACTGAGGCATTGGGAATGCCGGAAGCACCGGCGGCACACGCGGATGGAACGAGGCAAGGTGACACGCATTTATTCGGCGGGACTACGCGGGGTGGATGCCGTGGAAGTGGAAATCGAGGCGAGCGAGGGCGGCGGCGACCCGAGGCTGGTGGTTGTGGGCTTGCCCGACGCGTCGGTGCGGGAGAGCACGGACCGGGTTTGGTCGGCGATCGCCAACAGCGGCTTCGGGCTGCCCAAAGCCCGGACCACAGTGAACCTGGCTCCCGCAGATCTGCGCAAGGAAGGCCCGATGTTTGATCTGGCTATCGCTCTCGGCGTGATCGGATTGAGCGAACGCTATGGAGAAGAGATGACGGAGTCCTGTTGTTTTGCTGGGGAGTTGGCTCTCAATGGCCGGGTCCGTCCGGTGCGCGGCGTGTTGTCGTTGGCGCTCGAGGCGCGGCGACGGGGCAAGCGCTTCGTGCTGGTGCCCGAGAAGAACGGGACAGAGGCTGCGCTGGTGAAGGGGATCGAGGTCATCGGTCTGCGGATGCTCCGCGATGCGGTGCGGTTTCTGCACGGAGACCCGGGTTATCCTCCCGTGCGCATCGACCGCGAGCAGGTCTTCGATGAGCGCCGCCGTTACCCGATCGATTTCAGCGACGTCAAAGGCCAATCTCACGCCAAACGCGCCATTGAAGTCGCTGTGGCGGGCGGTCACAACCTCCTCATGCTCGGACCGCCGGGAACTGGCAAATCCATGCTGGCCCGCCGGATCGCCACGATCATGCCGCCGATGACCGAGGAGGAGGCGATCGAATCGACGAAGATTCATAGCGTCGCCGGGCGGGTGCGCGACACGGACGGTCTGGTGGCGACTCGGCCATTCCGGGCGCCGCACCATACGATCTCTGATGTGGGTTTGTTGGGAGGATCGAGCAATCCCAGTCCCGGCGAGGTGAGTTTGGCTCACAATGGCGTGCTCTTTCTGGACGAGCTTCCCGAGTTCCGTCGCAACACACTGGAGGTTCTCCGCCAGCCCTTGGAGGATGGCTGGGTCACTATCTCCCGCGCTTCCGGTTCGGTGACCTTTCCCGCGCGCTTTCTTCTGGTGTGCGCCTTGAACCCGTGCCCCTGTGGTTACTACGGCGACGCCCGGAGAGAGTGCCGCTGCACTGTGCCGCAAATTCAACGTTACCGGCAGCGAGTGAGCGGCCCGCTTTTGGACCGGATCGATCTCCATGTGGAAGTGCCCCCCGTGGATCATCGGGAATTGACTTCCAGGGCCCAGGGCGAGAGTTCCGCGCAGATCCGGGCGCGAGTCGTCGCGGCCAGGGAGCTGCAGTTGCAGCGTTTCCGCCCCTTTGCAGGGCTGCGCTGCAACGCGGCCATGCCGCCGCGCCTGGCCCGGGAGTCCTGCCGGGTGGACGCGGAAGGCGCCGCGCTGCTCGAGCAAGCCATGGCCGAGATGCATTTCAGCGCCCGGGCTTACGATCGCATCCTCAAGGTCGCCCGGACTCTAGCAGACCTGAGCGCTTGTGAGGACATCGAACCTCGACACGTGCTTGAGGCAGTCCAGTACCGGTCGCTCGACCGGCAACTCTGGCGCTGATCCGGTTGAGCAATGCGGGTTAAAAGCGATAGGAAACGCTGAAGCGAAACGTCCGTGGTTCAAGCGGATGCAGGTGGATGTCGTCGACCCCGGCCAGCGCTTCGCCCGGCGTCCGGGAGGTGTAAATTTAGTTAGCGGAAGTGCTAGACCCTGTCCTCATTGCCTTCACTCAGTCCGGCGGGCCCCTTCTCCGGGCGGGAACGACGAAGGCGCGTTTTGAGGTGGAATCGAGCGCCGGCCTGGACTGTATCGAGCCGGAGCGCAGGATACGATGTATCCCCGCTCGCCCAAGGGCATTTCCGTTCGACGCCGGGGCAGGTTCGAGTAGGGTTTCCGGTATGAGAGCCGCGTCGCAGATGCTTGAGATCCGCGAGATCCGGGACCGGATTTCGCCGCTGACTGTGGCGGAGTATCACCGGCTCGCTGAACGCAACGAGCGCGGCCGGCGCACCGAACTGATTCGCGGGATACTTGTCGAGAAAATGTCCAAATCCCCTCTGCATTCTTCCATCGCCCGCCGGCTGTTCAAAATTCTGCAATCCAATGTACCTAAGCGGTGCATCCTCCTTCGCGAAGATCCCCTTACCTTGGCAGATTCCGAACCGGAACCGGACCTCGCGGTGGTCCGCGGCGAGGAAACGGACTTTGCTGAGCGGCACCCCACGACCGCCGCCCTAGTGGTCGAGATCTCGGTCCGCTCAGCCGTCGAGGATCGTGCCCTTGCCGCTCTCTACGCCGAGGCGGGCGTGGAGGAATACTGGATCGTCCTGCCCGTCGAGCGGCGGATCGAGGTCCACTGGCAGCCGGAAGGAGGCGCCTACCGGAACCTGTTCGTCGTCGAGGGTGATGCTACGCTGGATTGCACCAGCCTGCCGGCAATCCGCATCAGCCTCGCCGAACTCTTTTGACCCGCGTCCTTCATCGCCTCCGGGGCCGCTGCGAGTCACGGAAGAAGTATTTGGCTCGGCCACCCACAACACACATATGTTCCTGCTTCGGGTCGACTGCAGATTCATTGCATTGCTGATGCAGAGAGCTACGGGTTTGCAAGAAACCTCGATTCTTGGCGTGCGATTCTGGATTCCGCGTGGGTTGGTGGGAAGAGGTTTTCATCGTCATGGCTGCCCAGGGAGGTGAATGCCGTGGATATCGTGGACGACGCGCCGCCAAAAGCCGATGGGATAGGTTTCGTCGGCGAGAACTGCTCCGCCATCCGATGCCCAAGCAGTCACGTGCTGAGAAAACGGCAAGAGAAACGGTAGAAGCAGTCTTTGGATTGACTTGGTCATCCTTATTGGTCTAGTGGGTCACATGAGAGTAGAATCGGCCGAATTGAAGGCGAGACTGTCCTACTACTTGAGGAAGCTGCGTGAAAACGGAGAACCTATCGAGGTGTTGATTCGAGACGAGCCGGTGGCGGTTCTCACGTCCATAGATTCTCGCTCGAGCACGAGGGATCCGCGAGAAACCGAGGAACTCCGGGAGTTGGCAAACGCCTTCTCGGCCGTCGGCCTGACGCTGGCGCCTGGGAATGCACGCCGTGGGGCTTTGCCGGAGCTGACGCCTCCCGCAACCGCAGGCGACGGGAGGGAAGACGTGGTCAGCGTGGCAGCGTTGCGTGGCGAGAAAGAATGGTGAACGGCCCAGCCTGGCGCAGCAACGTCGACGGAACAGGCCATGGAACTCTTCTTGGACACCTCAGCCGTCGTCCCGCTGATCCTTCGAGAACCGCATACGCCCAGGGCGCTCGAGATTTGGCAAGAAGGGGAGCGGGTTTGGGCTTGGCGCTGGCTGCAGGTGGAAGCGGAAGCGGCGATCGCGCGACGCCGCGCGGATGCCCGGGCGTGGCGACAGTGGAGCCTGGTTTCCTCCGCCATCGTCTGGCTGGATTTGGAACCTCGATCTTGGCCGTTGCTGCTCGCCTTCAACCGCCCGCTGCGGCTGCGCGCCGCGGATGCGGGTCACCTTTACGTCTTTCACCGCGCCGCCAGCGTGGCGCCGCAACTGAGGCTCGTGTGCTTCGACGCCGAGCTGCACGCCGCCGCCCGGACCCTGGGGCTCGATGCCATTGGGCATGACGCGTAGGATAGCGCGCTGGTTAGCCGCGTCCAAGACGACGCCCATTTCCGGCTTGAGGTCCCTCACGTGCAGCCTGAAAGGACGCATCTGAACTTTTGAGGGCTGAAAGCCCGTGAAAATTCGTCCGGCGAGCACGCTAATCAATTGCGTCTGAACCAAGGAGAGGCCTAGCCGGCATTTCTCATTCTGTTCCGGCTGCGGCGTGCTGCGCCCCATGCTGACTGCGTTCTGCTTGCCTCGGGCTTGACCAGGGTGTACTGATCCAACCCTGCGCCTTCGGCGGCGAAAGGCCTTGTCAGCAAGGGGCTCGCGACGCCTCGCGACGAAAACAGTATGAGAAATGCAGGTTAGCCGCCATGGATAACGATGTATTCATCAGCTTCACCCACACGGACAACCAGCCCTGGGGGCCAAAGCAGGACTGCTGGATCAGCAGCTTTCACGAGTCCCTTGAGACTCGGATGGGGCAGTTGCTGGGACGGCGCCCTGTGATCTGGCGTGATCTGAAGCTCAGCGGCACTGACAAGTTCGGCGACGAGATTCTCAAGCAGATCTCGAAAACAAGAGTGCTTTTATCCGTCGTCTCTCCGACCTACTTCGCCTCGGAATGGTGCACGAAAGAGCGCGTGGCTTTTCTGAACACCATAAAGGCAGCCGGGCAGCCAGCTCCTCTCGGAAACAGCTCGCGAATTTGCCGGGCAGTCAAGACCCACGTTCCCCTCGAGGATCAGCCGGAAGAGTTGACCGAGACCCTCGGATTCGCCTTCTATCGCCAAGAAGCAAGCGGACGCTTCCACGAATTCAAGTCCTACCACGAATCGCCTCTCTGCTCGCATTACTGGCTGAAGCTTGAAGAACTCGCTTTCGATTTGGCGCACGTAATCGGCAAGTTCGAAGGGACCGAAAGCCAACCACAACAGCGAGCGGCCGACCCGAAACGAACGATCTATCTTGCGGAAACCGCGTCCGACGTCCGCGGGGAGCGGCAGAGTATCGCACTTGAACTCTCAGAAGGGAGAGGATTTGCGGTCGTTCCCGACCACGCCCTCCCCAATGACAATACCTTCCGCGACACTGTCGAGAAGCACATTTCCGGGTGCCGGCTGAGCATCCACCTCGTCGGCGCTAAGTATGGAGCCATCCCGGAAGACGACGAGAAGTCGACCGTCGAGATCCAGCATGAGATCGCCGCGAACCGGGCAACCGCGAACCGGTTGTCCCGGCTCATCTGGATACCTGCTGCCGCTGAGCCTGTCGATGCCCGCCAGGCCGCGTTCGTCGAGCGCTTGGAGCAGCATGCGCCCGAAGACCCGGCTGCCCGGCTCCATCGCACCGAAATCGAAGAGTTTAAAACCATCATCGCGGACACTCTTGCTGAATTGGACAAGCCTCCTCAGGATCCGCCGCGGACTGAACGGGATCCGCTCTGGTTCTATTTGATTTGCGAGGGGGAGGACTCCGCGAAAGCCAACCCAGTCGCGGAGCATCTGTTCGACCGGGGATTCGAGGTCAAACGCTCGCCGGTCGACGGCAGCGGAGCCGTCATTCGCAAGCTGCATTACGAGTACCTCCGTGTGTGTGATGTGATGTTCATCTTCCTGTGCGAGGATCGCCAGACCTGGCTGGACATGAAGCTGATCGATCTGCGTAAGGCCAGAGGCTTCGACAGGCAAATGCCGATCCGCAAGAAGGCAGTCTACTTGAGCGGCCGGCCGACGCCGTTCAAACAGGGGTTTCGCAGCCACGAGGTCGAGGTGATCAAACACTTCCCGGACTTCTCAGAGGAAGCGCTCCGTCCGATGCTCGAGTCGCTGCAATCAAACGGAGGACAAGGATCGGGATGAGCGCCGCCGCCGAGCGCTTCAATCCCTACCCGGGATTGCGTCCTTTCGAGATGTGCGAGAGCCATCTGTTCTTCGGTCGTGACGGCCAAAGCGACGCCCTGATCGAGAAGCTCGAAAATCACCGTTTCGTCGCAGTAGTAGGAACGTCCGGGAGCGGCAAATCCTCACTTGTTCGAGCTGGACTTTTGACGGCGCTGCACAGCGGCTTCATGGCCAGCGCGGGGTCGAGCTGGAAGGTCGCCATCTGCCGCCCCGGAGCAGATCCGATTCTCAACCTAGCGGTCGGACTGGCGGAGGCCGCGGGGAATTCCGACGAAGACTCAGGGCGCTCGGGCGACGCCGCCATCCGCGGCGGAATCATTGCGGCCGGACTGCGACGCACTTCGGAGGGAATTGTCTCGGAGGCTGCCAAGTTCCTCCCCGCCGATGGCAGACTCTTCGTGCTCGTCGACCAGTTCGAGGAGCTGTTTCGCTTTCGCGAATCCAGCGGGAACGTCGACGCGCGCGATGAGTCCGCCGCCTTCGTCAAGCTCCTGTTGCGGGCCGCCGGTCAACGCACGCAGTCGATCTACGTGCTCATCACCATGCGCTCCGACTTTCTCGGCGACTGCGCTCAGTTTCGTGATCTGCCGGAAGCGATCAATCGCAGCCAGTATCTCGTTCCGAGAATGACCTACCATCAGCGTCGCGACGCCATTTCCGGCCCCGCCAAGGTCGGCGGCGCGGAGATCGCCCCGGGTTTGTTGCAACGCCTCCTCAACGACGTCGGGGACAACCCCGATCAGTTGCCGATCCTGCAGCACGCCTTAATGCGCACCTGGGACTATTGGGAGCGGAATCACGTGGAGGGCGAAGCGATCGACCTCAAGCATTACCAAGCGGCCGGCGAGATGGCTTCTGCGTTGTCGGATCACGCAGACGAGGCCTATGAAGATCTCGCAAAGGGGGTTCCCGGCGAGACTGGAGCACGGCGGAAAGCGCTCGCGGAAAAGCTCTTCCGCTGCATCACGGAGCGGGGGCCCGACAATCGGGAGATTCGCCGGCCCTGCCGCTTGGTAGACATCTGCAAGATCGTCGACGCGCGAGAGGAAGAGTTGATTCCGGTCATCGATACCTTTCGCCGGGAGGGCCGTTCCTTTCTTATGCCGCCGCCGAATGCAGAGAAACCACTCGACGCTGCTTCCCTCCTCGACATTTCGCATGAGAGCCTCATTCGGCAGTGGAACCGGCTGCGGGAATGGGTCGATCAGGAACACAGAGATCAGAGGGAGTACAGGCGCTTGGTAGATACTGCCCGCCGTCATATGGAGGAACGCGGCGGATGGATGCGCGATCCCGATCTACAGTTTGCGCTGAACTGGAGGGAACAAGCGCTGCCGGCCGAGGCCTGGGCGCAGCGCGTGGAACCGTCGTTTCAGTTCTCCGAGGCGATGGGTTTTCTGGAAACTTCACGGCGCAATCGTGACGACGAGGAAGCGGAGCGCCGCAGGAAAGCGCGCCGCGCCGAGGCGGCATCCCGCCGGTCCGCTCGACGCCGCCGCCTCGCATTCGCCGCCCTCGGGCTCCTTACCCTCGGAGCCGCCGTGAGCGCGTTGTTGGCGTGGAAGAATGTTCAGTTAGCCGAACTGCGCGAGGCCGAAACACAACGCGAGAGAACCCGTTCCGCCGCCTTGCATCTGCTGCACCGCGCGGCGAATCTTAGCGCCAACGGACGACTGCCCGAAGCGCTTGGCCTCCTGTGCGACGCCTACTCCTTATCTCCTGATTTCTCCACGCGCTCGGCGCTTCTGGACGGACTAGTCCACGCCCCGGCAGAACTGGAGTCGACCTTTCACGGTTTCGGCCAGGGGATCGAACGACTGTCCTTCGGAAACGATGGCAAACTGTTTGCCGCCAGCCCCCTCGGGGATTGGTGGATTCTCGATACAGGCAACTCGCCTGGATTGATTTCCTCGTCCTCGCAGCAAACTCAGACGGCGCGATTTCTAGCATTAGAACCAACTCAGGACGGCTGGTCGGGTTGGCTCGAAGATGGAAGGAACGCCCAGCTCTCCGCCGAGGGTTGCACTTTCGGACCGGGCGCCAGCCAGTGGTTGATGGCAGCCAGCTCGGGCGAATTCACAGCCCATGTCCCCGCCGGCAGTCCCCGCCGGGTGCTCGTCCAGTCCGCTTCGGTACCCGTGACTACCGAGATGGAAAACCGGGTGGCCTGCCTTGCGATGAGCGTCGGCGGCCTGCTTGCTGTGGGCCTCGAGGACGGATCCGTTCTTCTGCTCGAAAACGGCAGACCGACTGGTCAACTCCGCGAAGGGTCCGGCGCTGCGGTCGCCTCGATGTCGTGGAGCGCCACCGAGGTTGCACTCCTTTTGGTTGGCGACGAGCACGGCACGTTAGCCATCCTCTCGCGAGAAGCCTCAGCAACGCGCCCGGATCCGCCGAGTCTCCCTTGCCGCCCCGTGAGCTCCGTTTGGAGTCCCGCGGACCGGCGCATAGCCGTCGCTGGCGGCGACGGCCGTGTCAGGATCCTCGTTCCCGACGGCGATGGCTATCAGGTCGAAAGCTTGGACTACCATCGCGGGCCCGTGCTGTGCGTGGACTGGTCGGCGGACGGAAAACGGCTGGCGTCAGGCGGCCAGGATGGCGCGGTCGCCCTCTGGTATCCGGGAAAACAGCACGAACCCTTCGTGCGGCGCAACCTGTTTGAAGCCGTAGTATCGCTCGACGCCTCCACGGACGGTAAGCGCATCGCCGCAGGAACCGCCGCCGGCCGCGTCTATGCCTGGGAGCAAGGAGACGATCCCCAGCTAACCAGGACCGAGATCGCAGGGGGAGGCGTGCACTCGCTCGCATGGGATCCTGAAGCCAGTCGCCTCGCAGCCGGGACCGGCGACGACAAGGTCCTCGTGCTCCGTCCGGGACAAGGGAACCCGCTTGCAGTCTTCGAGGGAACACCCGGCGCCCATCCCGATGAGGTTCCGGTTCCACGCGTCCGTTGGTCTCCTTCCGGCACGTTCATCGCGGCTGCAAGCTATGCCCGCACGGTCCGGGTTCTCGACACGGCATCGGGCACATCCAGAACCCTGGGAGCCCTGCCCGACCTCGCCCTCGGACTCGCGTGGACCAAAAATGGCGACAAGCTCGCCGCAGGTTCTACTCGAGGCGAGATTTTCCTGTTGGACCCTCGCGCCGAATCCGCTGCGGATCTACCCAGCCGCTTGGACGGTTCTCACGGGCACGAGCAAAGCGTTGGCGGCCTCGCCTGGTCCCCCACGGGGTTCGAACTCGCCTCGTGCAGCAACGATGGAACCGTCCGTTTGTGGAATCCGGCCGTCGGCAGCGCGCCGCGCGCCGTCTCCACACCCGTCGATTCCCACCTCGAGGAGGTTGTTTACTCCGCTGATGGAAAACTTCTCGCCACCGCCGGTTCGGACGGTTTCCTGCGATTGTGGAGCGCCGACAATCTGGATCCGGTGGCCGCCTTCCGGGCTCACGATGGGCACGCCGGCGCCGTCGTGTGGCGCGCGAATCGCTTGATTTCAGCATCAGAAGATGGCTCAGTTCTCAGCGTCTCCTTGGATGAAGAACAGTGGCGGAATCGCGCCCGCACACTGTCAGGTGTATCGATCTTACATTCCCAGCCGCCATCCCAGTGAAAGTCCAGCATCTCCGCTTCGCCCTCCTCGCCCTTCTTTCGGGTTCATCCGCTTTTGCCGCCTGGAAGGTCATTCCAGGAGACGAATGGAGCAAGGAAGTCCGCGTCTGGGACCCCGCGCCCGAACTCAATTTGAGTTTCCGATGGAGCGGCGATACGAACTCCCGTCACGAGGCTGAGGGAGTAGGCTCACTAGAGTGGATCCTCCCCGGGGACGATTACCAGATCCTGAGCCGTTATTCCGGAACGATGAAGGCCGGAAAGCGCGAAGGCAAAGGAGTCTGGCTTCACCGGAGCGGATCGAAATACGACGGCGAGTGGAAAGACAACGTCAAGCATGGCGACGGAGAATATTGGCTTGGCAGCGGCGAATACTACAAGGGCGAATTCCAAAACGACAGGATGCACGGACAAGGCCTGTGGATTGGACTCGATGGGTTCATCTATGACGGCGGCTTTCTAGCCGGAAAGAAACACGGCCATGCTCGCCTTACGATGCCCGGCGGAGCCGCGCGTGACTCACTCTGGGAAGACGACAGAGAGGTGGATCCCCCTCCAGCAGCGGCAAACCTAAAGCCTAACATTCAACTTGCCCTCGACCGCTCACAGTATGCGTTCACGGGAGAAGTCGCTCAAGCTTCCGACGAATGCGAGGCCATCGAATACCTCGGCCGTCCGTCGGATGGAACCCTCGTCGTCGAACCGGACTGGAGCGTCTGGTCGGACTGGAACCGGGGTGGACCGGTCGGCATATCGGACGCCGATTCTTTCGGATTCGAGGTGAGCGTCTTCCCGGTGTTCCTCGAAATTCGCCTGTTCAATCCAAGCGCTATCCCCCTCTCGATCGTCTCCGCGGAGATCGAAGGAGAGGAAAGCCACCCCGACCTGGAGCCCTTGCTCGTCGTGGAGGATGCCGGCAGCCATGCAGGCAGCGTTCTCTGCGCCGTCCTTAACCTGAAAGACAGCCAGGTGGATTCCTGCGAAATCTCCTACAATCTCCAACCTCTCAAGGAGAAACCGGGATACGGAGACTACCGTTTCAAAGAAACGCTGCCGCCGTTCAGGAAGAAGGTCGAATTCTCGATCGCCAAAGCCGTCGACTCGTTGGGCATCGATTCCGAAGCCATCTCCATGATCGATGCTTTTGAGACGGAATGGAACGTGGAGGGCGAAGACTACGATTACGAAAAACGTTCGGCGCAAGAGGAGCTTATCAGGGAGAGGGTGAGAAAAGGACTCGGCTCCTTTGCCAAGCATGCCGGCGGCGAAGACGGCTCTCTCGTGCTCGATGTTCGGGTGGTAGGCGAGATGACGGCCGGCTGGACGGACCACCTGGGCAATCCGGCAAGCCGGACCGTCAAGGTCAACTTCCTAAAAACCCTCTGCTCCCTCTGGCCAGAATACGGCGCTGGCGGACCGGTCGCGGGGAAGTTCGACGTAACTCTTCCGGTTTCCGCCAAGAACTACGCCACGCCGTTTCCATACCGGAAAACGGTCGCCGCAAACGGCGCGGAACGCTTCACTTTGCGGATGGTGAGCGGCTCCTCGAGTCGCCATGCCTTCCGCATCCGCCTGACCGCTGCAGACGGAACCAGGATCGTCTCGCAACCCTGCAAGCTCACCTATCTCGTGCCGGCTGGATTCTCCTGGGAAAACGGCTTTGTGCTGGAAGAATTGGAGTGAGCTGCCCGGCCCCTATTCCCTGACAACACGTTGCCAAGCGGGATCCACCGCACGGCATGGGTCCCGCCGGGAAAGAACCTTACTTCCACCAAAGCCCCGTCGCCCCGCGGTTGGTCGAAGATGAGATTGCCCAAAGATGGAGCTGCCAACACCCGTTCCGGACCGTGCACTTCCAGGCCGCGAGACGCAACATGAGGATGGCTGCCAAGGACCAGAGCCAACCCGCTGGGCCGCGGCTGCACCGTCATCTCGCCTTGCTCGCCGGTCATAACGCCGCCGCCGGCCGGCGCACACAACCAGCGCAAGACCGCTTCCTGACGGGGCGTCATCCTCGGCTGCCATTCCTCGCCCCAGTGCACGAACACAAAAGCCGGCTTGTCGTTTCCCGCCGCAGCCATCACCGCCGAAACCTCCTCCTCCCGCAGCCGGTTGAACCGAGGCGCCGACTCGTTGCAAATGTCCGTCAGCCCTGTCATGCGAAACCTTCCAAGATCTAACCATTCGCCATGATGCAAAGGCTCGATTCCCTGCTCTTTCAGCAGGGAGGACGCATGGTCCCTCGCAGAGCGCCCGAGGTCGAGGGCGTGATTGTTCGCAAGGCTGACCGCACGCACGCCGAGGTCCTTGAGATGTTTCAACGCGAAGGCTTCATCCATCGCCAACGGCCGTTGAGCCTTGGGACGCTCGACCCGCGGAACCATCACCCCTTCCAAGTTCACAACCAAGGGAGCCCCCCGGGTGATTTCCCTCACTCGGCCGATCACTTCCGTCGCTCGCTCCGGCCGGGACAGGGCCGGGAAAACGCGCCTCCCAAAGAACGTGTCGCCCGCAAAGTACCAAACCTCCTCGCCTTTCCGCAACGGCCATCCCGGACCGGGCTCCTCCTCAAAGACTTGAACCACGTAACTGGTCGTCCGGTTCTGGTGGAGCGGCGAATAGTCCTGGGAATTCCGGTTAGCCAGCACTACGTGCCCTGAGTTGCCCAGGCGCCTCTGCAACATCAGGTGAACGTACTGCGCCGCACGCGAATCGAGGTGGGCTGGTTGCCGCAGCTTAAGAACTCCGGCGGGATCTCCCGCCGCCAGTACCGCCAAAGTCTCCTGGTCGCACCGTCGCGCCCGCCGCGCATCAAGATAGTGCGAGAAGTCCGTGGACTGCACGATGAGCGTGAACTCGTCTACCACTGCCGGCAAAGCCTCGATCAACGGCTCCCAGTCCTCCGGCTTCGAATCCACTCGCAATGCGACAGGAACGATCAACGCCTCCGGAAAGAGACGTGCGATGAAGGGCGTCAGCGTGTGTACGCCGTGCTCCTTGTCGAACAGCGACGATTCCGAAATCGCAATGTCGCCCGCCAGGAGCGATTCCACCGCGGCTGAATCGGTCTCCACCCGCCCCCAAATAGTCTCGAACCCGCGCCGCGTCGTGGCCACTGGAGCGGGCGACCGCTTGAAGTGATCCGGGGTCAGCAACAGGATCCGTCTAATCTCCCGTCCTGCAGCCGCCCGGAAACCCAGGACCATGAGGTCTGCCGCCACCAGATGATGGGGCACCACGATCCCCGTGACCGTCCTTGTAGGCCCATCCTCGAGAGCCGGCACAGCTTCAAGCGCCCGTTCGAAAACCCTGGAATCGAGATAGAGCGCCGGGTGATCACCCTGCCCGCAGACCTGAGGGAGCCAGGCCATGCACACGGCGAACCCGGCCGCTAGTCGCGGCTGTGTGGCCATTCCGATACCCATCACGCCTCCCACCTTCCGCTACGATTTGAATTCCTCCACCGGGCCTTCTATCCGGGACCACGGCCGAGAGGAAGGTCGCCCCGCTACGCTTTCCGCCCCTTGGCGCCCGTCGCTTTTCCCGCGCTTGCAGAACATGGACAGAGAGGGCCGAAGCGGTGCTCAAGGCCGGCCTGAGATGCCCAACCGCTTCCTGTTCGGAGCCTGCGCGGCTCCTGAGAAGCCGGTTGAGCAGCGGACGGTTAACCCGCGTTTCTCATACTCTTTCGTCGCGAGGGGCTGGCGAGCCCCATGGGGACAGCCGAGCGAAGCGAGACAAGCCAGCCCGAACGGGCTGCCCGAAGGGCGGAGCGAAGCGACGGCAACGCGCGTGCTGCCGAAGTTGCAGGGCTGGGTGAGCACACCCTGTCCAAGCCTGAGGCGAGCGCAACGCAGTCACCATGGGGCGTAGCGCGCCGCAGCAGAAAGAGTATGAGGCTCACGAACGGCAAGTCGTCAGAGGGACCATCCCAGCCTCCCGCCGTCATCTGAGCCCTCTCACTTTACCCCCCGGCCGGGAAGCCGCATTCCGCTTCCGCGTAGGGGCCGCCTTCTTCGCTGAAGCCGAGCGCTCCGCTGCGGGCCGGTTGGCCGACTCCCTTCCGCCGAGCCGGCCACCCTTGCGGCTGGAGACGTTGGTATCCTCCTTACCCCGTCCGCTGCCTGACTTGTTACCCCCGCCGGACTCTTTATTGACCGTGGCCCAGGCGCGGCGCTTGGCTTCGTCGGCCGACGTCCCGCGCTCTTCGTACCCTTCGGCAATGTGCTCGGCCTTCCTTTTCTGCTTGTCGGTGTACTTGGACTTATCGCCTCGTGGCATGGTAGCTCCTTTCGTATGGAATGTGGTGGATGAACGCCGCTGACCAAGTTTGGGTAATGCGCTGCATCTTCATCGTTTCGTCTTCTGTGTTGATGTTGTTCGAGAAGCCGGCAACGAGCCGCCACATTGGAATCTCTCACCCTGCACGTCCACTCGCGCTCTACTTGCCCCAGGGAACCGGGATCTCCACTGTGTCATCCATCGGCCCTCCGCCGGTTGGCGCTTGCACGTTGACCGTGCTCACTACCGTCCCCGCGTGGTCCAACATCTGGAGTCCGGCCCAGAGCCCCGCACGCTCTCCGAGCATGCAGACGCTGTATCGAGTGTGGACTTCAGCTCCGATGGAAAGACCCGGGCCAGCGCAAGCTACGACCACCCCATCAAGCTCTGGGACGTTCCTACGGACGACATGAATCTTGCCGCCCATCTTTCGGAGGACTGGCTTCGCATGGACGGACGGCACGTCGCCTGGCCGGCCACATCCAATCGGCTCGGCTCAGAAACGAAATTCCGGTTTCTCAACGTCTCAGAGTTCTCTCATCTCGGAATTCTCCAAAGCGGCAAGCCGGTCGAGCAGGTCGACGAGGAACTCTTCTGGGCCTACGTTCGCGCCACGAACTGGAACAGCGCCCTGGTCTTGTTCCCCAGCCTAGCCAATGAGGAAGTTCGCGAAAAGGGCTTCGCAACGCTGCTGCGATGGCTGGCAGAGCCAGCCGAAGGTCAACAGGTTCCTGCCAGTGTCGCAGCGGTCCGTCTCGAACAGCTCGCAAAACTCGACGTGATCCGCTCAAACCCACAGTGGAATCAAGCCATCGATCGCGTTCGCCGGCTTCCACATCGGGCCCGCCTGGAGTGCCGTGAATCCGGCTGCTCGTTTTCCACTGCGATGCCTGAGACCATTGCTCCACCGGCGTGCTCTCATCCCGCACATTGAGCGAGTATCCTCCGCCGTCGCTCGGCGGTTCCCACGAGTCCTGATAGGTAAATGCCTGAAATCCTGACCTCCTTGCGTCGTGATTTCGAAAGGTCTCTCCGGCACAGTCCGGTCCAGTTGACCGCGGGCCGAGTCGGCGCGCTGCTGCATGTAGGAAGCCTGCGCTGGGAAACTCTGCCCGGCTACCCTTCCATAGTGCTCAAGCCAGGGACGGAGGTAGTCGACATTGAAAGTCGTCTCCAAGAGATCGCGAACGTGCCCGTAATACAATCGCTGGTTCGCCGGAATATCGATGACCCGGCGGAGATTTCCGCTCGCCTGAATCAGAGGCGAAGACGCCGAATTGTTGAACACGAAGTCCATGTCCCAAGGAAGCGCCACGACCCGGCCTGCCTCCGGGGGTACGTAGATGCGGAAATTATGCCAATGCACACCGGCCGCGCCTCCTCCATGGCCGCCGTCGCTTCCAACGTTCGCAGCAAGCGGTGCGGCGATTCCAAAAAAACCGAAGTCACCTCTCGCTCCAACGCCTCTCGAATCATCCGTTCCCTGCCTACGGACTTGTTCGGAAGAAACCCACCGAAAAAGAACGCGTCCGCTGGAAATCCCGATCCCGCCAAGGCAGTCACCGGCGCGCAAGGCCCTGGCAAAACCTCCGCCCGCATCCCTGCAGCCCGGCAACTCGCTATCAACCGCTGGCCCGGATCAGATATCCCAGGCAAACCCGCGTCCGACACCAAGGCCACGTCGCTCCCTCCCTTCAAACGCTCGATCACCGCCCGCACCCGCTCTTGTTCGTTGTGCGCGTGCAAACTCATCCGCGCCGCGTGCATGCCGTAGCGCGAAGCGAGTCGCGCCGTGTGCCGGGTGTCCTCGCAAGCAATCAACGACGCCCCTCGCAAACCCTCCTCCGCTCGCCGCGTCAGATCTCCCAGAATCCCGATCGGCGTCGCCACGACATAAAGCGTTCCGCTTGACCGCTCGCTCATCGCTCTCAACCTCTTGAGAAGGAGCACGAGGCTTCCCCTGCGTCCCGGCTCCGCTGCGCTGCTTCCGCAGCAAGCGTCCACGCGACCGGGTGCTCGAAAACAAGTGTCGCCGGGATTTCGATGCCGAGCCGCTCCGCGATCAACGCTGCACAGGTCACCGCCTGAAGCGAGTTGCCGCCGCAATCAAAGAAATGCGCCTCGCGTCCCTGCGGTTCTTCCCCTAGCACTTCCAGCCAGGCTTCCGCGACCACCAGCCAGGTCGCATCGTCCGCAATCACAGCCGTATGCTGCTGACCCCGGGCAGACCTGCGCACACCAGGCTCCCACCGCGCCGCGGTCTGCCCACGCGAGAACTCCGCCAATCCCCGCAAGCCCTCCAGAACATCTTCCTCAGGCAACCCGAAATCAATCAGACAAGCGATCTCATCGACGCCCGCGGCCCGGGCTCTCGCCACTACTTCGCCAGCCTCCTCCGCCGACCCGAACAAACCCTCGTCCTCGAAGTACCTCTCAAAGGCACACTCCACGATCTGGGCACGCTCGCCCGGTGTCAGTCCCCGGAGCGGATCCGCCGCCCGGTCTCCCGGCGGCCGCGACGCATGGCGGTACGCGCCGTGTTCCCAGGCGGACGCCGCATCTCCTAGCAAAGAAAAGGACTCCTCGATATACCGCCGCATCACGGGCTCTACGCGCTTCCGTAAAATCCGCCTCTCCTCCCCTACCCAAGTGTGCAACATCAGCGTCACGTTGCCCGCCGCCGGATCCAGTCCCGCTGTCTCTCTCGCCTTCCGATAGACCGCGATGCGCTCCGGCAAGCGATTCCAATTCTGCCCGAGCATGTGCGTCAGCACGCCCGCTCCCCATTCGCCAGCCCGCCGGAACGTCTCCTCCGTCCCCGCCGCAGTCACCCAGACCGGGATCTCCCCGCGAAGCGGCCTCGGAAAGATCCGCAGCTCCGTCTCGCGCCCGCTCCCCCCGCAGCGGACGACGCTCTCGCCCCTCCACAAACGCCGCACCTCGCGGATTTGCTCCGCCATGATCTCGCGGCGCCGCGCATAACGATCTGGAGCCAACGCGAAATCCCGGTCATGCCAGCCCGACGCGAACGAGACGCCCACACGTCCCCCGCTTAGACGGTCCAGCATCGCCCATTCCTCCGCCACCCGGATCGCGTCGTGCAGCGGCAGCGTCACGCTCCCGGCGCGCACAGCAATGCGTTGCGTAGCCGTAATGACCGCCGCGCTTGTAATCGCAGGACAGGCGTACAAGCCTCCGAAGGGAGCAAAATGCCGCTCTGGCGTCCACACGGCTTCAAACCCCTCAGCATCCGCAAAGCGCGCCGCCTCCAAGAGCAGCCGGCAGGAGTCTTCGCAGGGATCACCTCCCGGATTACCAAAAAAAACTGCTAGGAATTCGCTTCTCAAAGCCTGGCCTTGGCCGCCTGCCCAGAGGCGAGGGTTGGTGGGGGTTCAATCGATAGGGTGTGCCCGGAGGAGCCACTCGGAAGATGCGGCCACGCTGGAGGTCCCCCATGGCGTGTCCACCCACGCCGGGACCGTACCAATCGGCGACAAACAACGAGCCGTCGGGCGCCGCCGCCACGTCGCTCGGCCGAAACCAAGGGTCGCGCGCGCCCTTGAGAATATCCACCGTTTCCGCCCGGTAACCGGCGCCGTCCGGCTGCACGGGATAGGCGCGGACCACATTGGGACCGGGATCGCAGTGGATCATCTGATTGCGGAAGACCTCTGGGAGGAGTTCTCCTTCATAAACGAGAATGCCTGACGGAGAGCCGGCTCCGGTTTGCAGGAGATTGGGGACAACTCCCGGATCGTGCTAACGCCGTATCGATGTCGCGGCCTTGGTGGAACACCGTGCTGGAATCGGCCTTCCCGTCCTGGTCCGTGTCTTCGAGAATGAGAATCCGGTCGCCCTCCGGACGTTTTCCATTATAACCGCGGTAATTGACAACTTCGCAGACCCAGACCCGGCCGCGGTGGTCCACGTCGACGTTGCTGGGGCTCAAAACCATCGGCTCTGAAGCGAAAAGAGCCGCTTCCAGCCCCTCCGCCACGTCGAGACCGGCGACGGCTTGGGCGGGGCCGTGGTCGGACTGGGCGGCAAGGGGGAAAAAGGCGGCGCAGGCAACGGCGCCGAGGTGGACGGTGGGAAATCGTCGCATGGTCGAGGGGGCTGAGTTTTTCGGCGGGCAACGGACGCTGGCCCCGGAGGAAACGCAAGGGGAAAGGCGCCCCGGCGGGCTTTGACCCCTGCCGCTTCTTCGTCAATGGCCGGCGAGAACGAGGAACGGGCGATGGCCCATGATGGTTCCATCGCGGTCTTGGGGTCCGGATCCGGAGAGGAGCACCACTGCGGGGTATGGCGGAGTGCCTTCTGGCAGCGTCAGGGTTCCGGCCAGCCGGACGTCTTCTGCTCCCCCGGGAAAACTGACCTCTTCGACTTGGTAGGGGTAGGGTTCTTCGGGCTCCTGCGGCCGGCGCAAATCCGGCTCGCGGACCAGGCGCTTGAAGACCAGGGGCAGACCCTGGCCCCCTTGGCTCCATTCGCCCCGGATCTCCGAACCGTCGTCGCTCAGCGCTCCGTCGTAGACGGCTCGGATGGAATCGAGTTCGAGATGAAGCTGGTCGCCGGAGACTTCCGCTTTCAGATGATCCCCGGCGATCGCGGGCATCTTGAAGGAAACGGCGTCGTCTTCCATAGCAATGGCCCCAAGAGCGAAACCGCGCAGCCCTTGGACAGGGATGGAAATGGAGCCGGTCCACTGACCGTCGGTCTTCTCCAGATCCACACGAATCTCCAATTCCACCCCGGGCAGCTCGATGGCGCCTTCCCAATAGCCGGCGGGATCGACTGCGGCCGGGAGCAGGCCGTTGAGGCAGGCTAACAAGAAGATGACGGCGACGAACCGCGGAATCGTTTCGTTCCGGCAAAAGGATGGCCGTGTCTTCATGGCAGGACCGTGCTCGTTTGGCGGAGTTCGCCGGGTTTGTTTCCGGGACAACCTTTGGGGTATCCGCGGCGACGGAAAGACTACGTCCGGGCAGTTCCCGCTGTCCAGTGTGGCGTTTGCGAAAGAGGTGGGCAAAACTCGCCAGCAATCTTTTTTCAGTTCAAGGCGAGAGAAGGGAGTTGAGCCAGCTCAGCGGCCTCCGAGCAACGCAGAAATGGGAAAAGAGCCGAATGTCTTGAGTCCGCCGCCTCAAAAGTGTAAAAATGAGCACATGTTTCGGATTGCGCTGGTAAACATGCCTTTTGCCGGGGTGCACTTGCCGTCCATCGCGCTCACCCAGTTGGAGTCGGTGCTCTCCAGGACTCTGAACGGTGGGACGGCCACGAAGGTGCTTTATCTGAATCACGACTTCGCCGGTCATTTCGGCGCCAATGCCTACAAGCGAATCAGCAATTCCGTGCAGGCCACGGAGTCCGGTTTTGGGGATTGGTTGTTTCGCCAGGTCGCTTTTCCCCATCTCGATGACAATGCGGACGAGTATTTGCAACGTTACGCCTGGCTGCTGGAAGCATTGGACTACGCCAAACGGCTCACCGGCCTGGCCGAACGCATTCCGGAAACGGGCGCCGCGGATTTGGAGAACGAACTGTCAGGGTTATTGGATAGAGGGTTGCTCTTCGAGGAGAACGGCCGTTACATCAGTTTGGTGGTCGGTTCCGGCCGGGAGGAAGGCAGTCTGTAGAGGCTTCGTCTGGGGGATGCCATCGATGCACCGGGTACTCATCATCATCGGCGATGCCAGCGAGACGCTGGATACGCTCTATCCTTACTATCGCCTGCAGGAAGACGGGTTTGAGCCGGTGGTGGCAGGTCCAGAAAAACGCCACTACCAGATGGTCCTGCACGAAGTCAAACCGGGGTGGACCATCACCAAGGAGTGGGAAGGCTACTCGCTGGAGGCCGCGGTCTCTTTCGCGGAGATTCAGCCGGAAGAGTATGTAGGGATCTTTTTCTCCGGCGGGCGCGCGCCGGAATACATCCGTTATGACCCGGACCTCGTGCGCGTTACCCAGTGGTTTTTTGATCACAACAAGCCGGTAGCCTCCGTCTGCCACGGCGTGGAGATCCCAGCCTATGCAGACCGGGTGCGGGGACGGCGCATGGCCACGGTACCCAAATGCCGCTTCGATTTGGAGGCCTGCGGCGGGACTTTTGTCAACGAGCCCTGCGTGGTGGACGGAAACCTCGTTTCCGGCCGCACCTACCACGATCACGGCCATTACATGGGCGCTTGGATCGATCTGCTCAAGAAGGAGCGCGCGGCCAGGGAGAACGAGACTCCCGGGTCACTGACCGGGCTCCGGGCCTAGGCGGCGGAGAATCCACGGCTCGCTCAAGTTGAGAACGTCGCTCCATTCGCCGGATTGGATGGCCTGCACGCCTTCTGGGAGAAGGGCGTCGAGAATGACGCTTCCCGTTTCCTTTCCCTCAGCACCTTTCAAGAGTTCGCCTTGGAACTGCTGCGCGGCGAGGAGGCCAGGTCCGCCGCTACCAAGGCACGGTTGGCGTTGAGCGACGAGGCATCCGTGAACTCGGCGGGCGAAGGACCGAAGCCGGTTGGCGAGCCGCAGCATCACACGCTTCCACCGTTGAACTTCGATCCGGCCCGTTATTCGATTGTCGCAGAGCGGTTCCAGGAATTCGCCAACCAGATCGCCGGGCTCCGCCGTGAGGAGGACGGCCTGGCTGGTGAGAAAACGTCAGCCGCTTTCAGGATGATCTTCGGCTATCCGTTAGCGGGTGATGGAGGAAGTGCCTGAATCGATTCATTTCTTCGCGCGGGATTTCTCGTGCAGATAGTAGTCGCGCTCCGCATCCGTTAGCTTCCGGGTGACGCCGAACCGATCCCGCTCCTCGAGGGTGAGCTTGCGCGTCACCCGCTGCGTGGCCAGGCTGTAGACCCACCATGGGTGCGTCTGATAGATCCTCGCGGTGCCGTCGCGGCTGGCGGTGACGATGTAGGTTCCATCTTTGGAGAAGCGGGCGTCCGTCAACGTCCCGGTGTGGCCTCTCAATTCCGCGCGGAGGTGGTGGCCGGGCAGCGTCCAGAGGCGTGCCGCCCCGTCGGCGGAGGCTGTCAGGATCAGTTTGCCATCGGGGCTGTATTCGGCGCTCCTTATCGAAATGCCATGGGGAATGGTCGCCATGAGCGCGCCTGCGGAGGCGTCCCAGATGCGGCAGAATCCATCCGTGGAGGCTGTGACGACCTGTTTGCCATCGGGGCTGAAAGAGGCGCTCAGGACGTGGTCGCTGTGCCCGAGCTTCGGGTCCATGTCCGCGCGAAGTTCGCGCAGTTTCCGCCCGTCCCGCGAATCCCAGAGGGTGGCGGTGCGGGCGTTGAAGTCGGCGGTCACGATCCGGGTTCCGTCACTGGAGAATCGGGCGTCGTACACCCGGTCCTTGGTGAAACCGGCGGGGAACGTGTCTTCCAGGATGAGGAGGTTGAGGATTTTCCTGTCGTTATCACCAAGTTCCCGCTTTGTGAGTTCCAGGGTCATGGGGCGCATGACGATGTCACTGAATGCCGCTTCATCCTTGAGCGAGTTCTCGCGGATGACCCGATTCAGCAAGTCCCTGACGGCGTTCCGTGAGCCCCCCCCGGCGGTGGAGGGTTGGATGATGCGGGCGCGTTCGTCGTCATTGCACCGGCTTAGCAAAAATTCAGCCGCCGGAGTGGTGGGGGGTCTCAGGCTCTCCCTCAATCCATCGAAATCATCGAAATGGCTGTTGGTGATTTCCTGACGGTCCTGAATCAGCATCAGCTCCGGGGCGCCGTTCTCCGCATTCCAGACGCGGGCGCCGCCTTCATTGCTGGCGGTGATGATCCGTTTGCCGTCGGCGCTGAATCGGGCCTGATAGATAGTGCCTCCGCCCGGTCCCTGATGGCCGGTGATTTGAAACAGTGGCCTGCCGGTCAGCGCGTCCCAAACGATGGCGGTCTGATCGCTGCTAGCGGTTACCAATCGCTTGCCGTCCGGGCTCACGGAAAGCGCGCGGACATCGCCGGTGTGGCGGATCGTGTCTCCGGCCATTGGGCCCCAGTCTTCGAGCATGCGCTCGGTGAAGGCGTCCACGGCTCGCACCCCGCCGTTTTCCGCTCCGGCGTAGGCGATCAGCTTGTCCTTTCCGTCGATCTTCGACAGGTAAGTGTCGGCGGACCAGCAGTTGAAATCCGGTTTGCCCAGAACGGCGATTTCCCCTCCGGGCGGCAGTTTCCAAAGTCTGGCGGTGCCATCATCGCCCGCGGTGGCGATGAAGCGGCGGTCCGGACTCACGGCGGTGTTGCGGATCCAACCCTGATGTCCGCGCTGGGTGTCTGATAGACGAAGGACCTTCACCGAAGCCGCGTCAGGGTGGTGGGAGCGGATCGGATCGTCCGCGGCGCTCTCCAAGACCCAGAACCGGATTGCGGAATCGTTGCAGACCGTGACGACATGGCTGTCATCGATGAAGCTGACGTCCATCACTCCGTCGGGATGCATCTGGGAGGCCAGTTGGGAGCCGGTGACCGCATCCCAGATCCGCACGGTCTTGTCGTTCCCAGCCGTGGCGATGAGATTCCCCGAAGGGCTCAGGTCACCATCGTGGAGCGTTTCGCGGTTCTCGGCGGATCCCGAAAAGGCATCAAAGACCTTCGGCTGCTCAGTCGGGTCGGCGAGATTCCAGAGAATCGCGGTCCCGTCATCGGACGTGGATAATAGACGGGTCCCTTCAGTATTGAAGCCCACGCTGCGGATGCGCTTGGTGTGCTGGACCGGCCCGCCGCCTAACGGACGGGTGGTTTCAATTCCGGTTTCGGGATCCCAGAGCCGGACGCGGTTGTCATGGCCGCCGGTGGCCACCAGTTTTCCATCAGGACGGAAAGCGGCGCTGGTGACCCATGCCTTGTGGCCGGTGAACGTCGCTAACGGCTGGGTGAAAACGCGCGGACCGCCAGCGCCCGTCCCCTGAAACGGCTCGGCATTCCAGATATAGACGGAACCGTTATCCCGATAGGTGGTGGTAACGAGACGCCTGCCGTCCGGGCTGAAGCGGGCGCAGGAAACCGTCGTTTTTCCCCCTGGCAGCGCCCCGTGATCGAACCGGGCGATTTCCTTGCCGCCATCCACATCCCAGATCCGGGCGGTGGAGTCGGGGAACCAGGAGCCGGTGGCAAGCCGGCGGCCTTCGCGGTCGAAATCGGCGCTGTAAACCTTGGACGTGTGGCCTTCATAGCGCCTGCGGATCAGCGATTCGCGGGTCGCGGTGCGCAGCGCCAGTTCGATCTCGCGGGTGCCCATGCCGGAGTCCTTTCCGTAAAACTCGCCCATTGCGGACTCGATGGAGAGCAGCAGCGCCAGCTCGGGATCCTTGGATCCGACACCGATTCCTTTCAATGCCAGCGCCTGGGCATTCTCCAGCTTGCGGGCCTTCTGCACCTCGCTGCGGGAAAATAACAGAATCACCGCCACTGTGGCGAGCGCGGTCGAAAGGCCGATGACCACCCAGATCGCCCGCATGATGTTGCGCATGCGGCGCAGGCGTGCTATTTCGATGTCGTCCCTCTCCTTGAGCTTCCGGCGCTCGGCCTTCTGCTTTTCTTCTTCCCGATGGCGGGCCTCCACCTCCTCGCGCTGCTGCCGGAGGCTGCGGCTGCGGGTCACGACACGGGTCAGCACGTCGTGGGTCAGCTCAACGTGCGGCGTGCCGAGGCGGTCCTCCTTACGGAGTAGCCGGCGCATCACCAGTTGTTCGATCTCGTCGTCGGTTAGGTCGGCCTGGACCGCTTCCTCGACCGGGACCGTGGTGCGGAAGCCGGAGGCGGTCACCAGCCGGTCCTCGATGAACCGCCGGTCCTCCGGGTCCAATCCCTTCAGGCTGCGTTCGTAAAAATCCTCGAGTATCTGGTCGCTGGAGCGCTGGACCTGCTCCAGTGTGATCGCCTTTCTTCCTTCCTTGATCCGTTGCAGGTTCAACTCGCTGCACACCAGGCTCAACAACGCCGGCTCGGTCCGCAGGTGCTGGAGATCCACGCTCGCGCCTCCAGGATCGACGACCGCTTCGGCATCATTG
This sequence comes from Verrucomicrobiales bacterium, assembly GCA_035513055.1. Lineage (GTDB taxonomy): Bacteria > Verrucomicrobiota > Verrucomicrobiia > Verrucomicrobiales > DEV007 > DATKCT01. Next base: position 39,773 of record DATKCT010000077.1, read on the forward strand.
GCCGCGGCCACGAAGCGGACAATCTTGCGGGCAACCTCCTCACTCACCAGATCCCCGCCGGGTTTCATGACCACTTCCAGCGCTTGCTCACCACTCATGTGGGTCAGCGAATGGCGGTTGTGCATCACTGACGGCATGTCCTTGCTGAGGCTGTCGAGGCGGGAAACGTAGTCCTCGCGCAAGCTGATGATCAGCTTGTAGTGGCGCTCGTTATAAGCCGCAGGGAGCTTGATATTGCCTGAAATCACGCGGTCGCGGATGCGCCGTGGAATCAGATTTTCCGCGACGGCGGCCAGTTCCTCCACGAAAGCGGCGATCTCCGGGCGGTTGCGGCCGAGCGTGAACAGCTCCTCGAATTGGTCGAAGACGAGCACCGGCGTCACCGGTTGATTCCGGGCGTCCCAGAATTCCACCCGGTGGAGGTATTCCCACACGTCGTCGGTTTCGTCCGCCAGGGCTTCATTGAGAATTTCCACCTCGATTTCGCGCGACGCGACCGCCTGCTTGATCTCGGTCGGGACCTGCCGGCCGTACGAGGTTTTTCCCGAATGATCGAGCCGGATCCAGATCGGCAACATCTGCTCCTGGCGCAGTTTCGGGAAAAGTCCCGCTTTCAGAAGTGACGACTTGCCCGTGCCGGAGCGACCGAACAGGACCGTCACGACCTCGCGCCTAACAAGGCGTAACAGATCCTGCGTGTCGCTCTCGCGGCCGAAGAACAGCTCCTGATCGTCCTCGCTGTAAGGCAGCAGCCCGAGCCATGGCTGGAAGCCGCCACCCGATGCGTTAGAGGCGCTCATCCGGTCCTCCTTTCCCGCCGTTGATCGCGGATGCGCTCCTTGGTGTCGGCGACGATCGCGTCGAGATTCTCCAGCCGGGTGATGTGGAGCTCGCGGAATTCCGCTGGGATCGCATCGCATTTCGGCGACGCGTCATCGACGAGAACGGGCAGAATGAACTTGAAGGAGTCGAAGCGGAATTCCGCCGCTTTGATTGCGCGCTTCCATTCGAAGCGGTAAAACCACGGCTGCGAGTCACAGGTTAGCGAGTGCCGGGAGATCAAGGGGACGAACATGAAGCACCTGTCGATGTGGCTGGCGATCTTCTCCTTGTAGCGGTCGCCGGCTTCGAGATCGGTCTCGTCGAACCAGACATCGATGCCCGCGTCCCTGAAGCGGCGGGCGATGCTGCGGGCGATATCGCGGTCGTCACTGCGGAAGCTGATGAACACCGATTCCGGCGCCATGTCTGATGGAAGTCCATCCTCGCCGATTGTCGGCGTGTCAGTCTCATCCGCCTTCGCGCCGAATTTCTCCATCCACCGGCGGTGGAGTTCCGAGACGAAATTCGCGGCGTCGCCCTGGGAGTAAACATTGATTTTCTTTCGATTGAGAAACCCGACGAGTTCGCGGTCATGGATTGATAGATCATCGGCCAGCACTCCGGGCACGCCGACGGTGAACAGCTCGTCGCCCTTTGCCGCTACCAGGAAAAAGCGCGTCAGCCATCCCGGGAAACTGCATCCCAGCGTCAGCAGGCGCTTGTCGCGGAATTGGTCGAACAGGTTGTGCGGCCGGAAATCCCGCGACAGGAAGCGGTGGGCATATTGAAGGATGTCCTCGTCCGTCACCGCGAAATCGTTCATCGGGTTGAGCTTGCCGAAAAAGTGGAAAACCGTGGGACACTCGGCAGGCTGGAAATCGTCAGGCAGGTCCACGAGTTTTTCCCGTTTGCAGTAGGCATAGCTCCTGCAGCGCGATCTGCCGTCATGGCGGCCTTCGTTGAGCGCCTGTTCCATCAGCATGTCGAAGGTCGTCGTTACAAACAGATCGAAATCAGTGATGGCGGCGAGCTGTTTGAGCGGCTCGGGAGTCGGCCAGGACTGGGAGTCCATGATGCCGCGGATCATATAGTAGATGTCCTCCCGGTCGTGGCGCTTCGGATGGGTGGGCTGTTGGGCCAGGAACTCGCTGACGACATGATAGAATCCGTATTCCGGCACCAGGTCCTTCGGATCCAGTTCCAGGCGCTCCACCAGCAGCTTTGCCAGATGGCGGTAAAGCGTGACCGGCTTGCCATCGATTTCGAGAATCATCAGCTCGGGGCCGACCACGGGGATCACCTGGCGGCCGTGGATGTCGGTCAGCAATTGCTCCCAATGCTTCTCCTCCAGATTCATAGAATTCCTAAAAAATATGAAATTTCTCGATCCAAAGCAAGTCCGCACTTCACCGGCGGATGGAGGCGCGGACCGGTTAGTTCCGGCGGAAGTCCTGAGATCTGCTAGGACCGCTTGGGCAGGTGCCAGACAGGATTCGTCTCATAACGAGGGCTCCAGCTCGTTGAACGCGAGGTGGACAATTTTATCTTGCCCGCCTATCCCGGTCTCATCGTCAAAGACAGCTACTGGCGCTGGCCCGAGCGCGACCAGGCCGGCAACGCCATTGACTTCTTCATGCGCGTCCTCGGCCTCTCCTTCCACGACGCCATGCGCCAGATTTACCCCGTGAGATAGAAGCACTTCACTTCAGAGGCGAAGGACACCCCACCTATCTCACGGGGTGAAACCGGCCAGTAGTTGCCGCCAACGCCCGCTGGCGTCGTCACCTTACGACGCCAGTGCGGCCACAAGCCGGTGCAACGGCAAAAAATCGGCCGTTACGATGGCAGTGTGGAAATCCGACTGCCAAGTGCCTTGCTTACGACCTGTCCCGCCGCAGCCTTGGCGAAGGAGGATGGCCGCGCGGTGAGGACCGGCTGGCGCGCCTGAAGAATCTGAAAATGGCCTGGGACATCACAACGCCACGATCAGAGCGCGGCTATTGGGCCGCAAAATACGATGGGAACGCGGGCGGAGCCCCAAAAACCTTGCGACCCCAGTTCGGCCGTTTTTACGACCAGAAAAAAGTGCGTAACAATTGATCCAGGATGTTCCGGGGCTGATTCAGTCCGCGGCCTGGGCCTGAGCCGCCGCTGGAGCGGGTTGAAGCGCGCCCAAGCCCGATGCCGGGAGAGAAGAGAGGGCTTGGCATGACCCGATGATTCTGAACATCAAACGAACCGCGACAAGCGCAAACCGTCCCGCCCGTTCCGGATTTCCGGGTTGGGAGCCTCTCATCATCTCGAGCACACCTTTGAAAAGTTCCAAGTTCACAGCCGGACGGCGGCGGCGACGAAGTTCCGGCAATTGTGTTCTCAAGCGTCCGGAGTGATTTGAAGCCGTACGCCGCTGTCCTACAACTCCGGAATCCTGACCCGCACGCGGTAGTAGCCGTGTGGTGTCCCGCTGGTGTGGCTGAAGGTGATCGGCGCGCCGGTGCCGTTCACCGTCTCCACGGTGACGAACGGCTGCGAGACGTCCTCCGTGAATTCAAGGTCGTATTGCCGGATGGGCGAGGACGAGATGGTGAGGCTGAACTCGCCCGCGTCGCCCGCCGCGAAGATTTGATTGACGATCTCGAACCTGGAGTTCGGATCATTGGCGCGGGTGCCGGCGATCCATTCGTCGAAGTTGCGGATGCCATCGCGATCCAGATCGCCGTCTGGACCGTTGTCGCCCAAATCCGTGAAGGGTGCGCCGCTGCTGATGTTCAAGGCTTCCCACCAGCTGGGCATGCCGTCGTCGTCGCTGTCGAAGCCGAACGACGGCAGGGCGGAAGTGGTGATGAGGGTGGCGGTGTTGTTGGCGAGGTTGGCATCGGCCTCGTTGGCCGCGACGGTGGCGATGTTGGTGAACGAGCCTTCGAACCCGTGCCGGACGCTGAGGGTGAGGATGGCGCTGGCGTTGACGGGCAGGACGCCGAATTGGGCTGTGACAGTGCGGCCACTCGATTCCGCCACACCCTGACTGGGACTGGCGGAATGAAGGATGGCACCGAACGGCACGGTGTCGTTGAGCATCACGCCGGTGGCGGGGTCGGGACCGGCATTGGTGACGGTGAGGGTGTAAGTGAACACGGCGCCGACATTGGGAGTGGCCGTGGAAGAGGTCTTCGTCAGGCGCACGTCGGCGTTCGTGGCGATGGTGGTGGAGCGGTTGAGCAGGTTGCCGTTGTTGTCGTAGGTAAAGAGCGTGACCTTGCCGTTGCCGTAATCGGTCGCCACGAGGCGGCCCGAGGCATCGTAGGTGTGCTGCACCTTCGCGGCGAACGTCGCGCTTGCGGAAAGCAGAAGGCCAAGAAGCCCCACAACGCAGATTTGCAATCTGCTGTATCGCAGAATCGGATTCCGCGGACACTGCGAACCCGCGAGGCGCTCGCGCCATCCGGCGCCCAGCCGATCGCATATCGGCGACGCGGCAGACTGCAAATCGGCGCTACTTTCCGCCGGGGCGCGGACAGCCTTGTCCGCGCGAGCCGAGGAGCTGGAACTCGAGGAGAAAGCTGTCCGCGCTACGATCGCGCCGCGATGCTCCGACTCCGCTTCAACACGCCGGATTGTGTTCGGCTGCACGAGCAACTTCAATGCGCCGACGGCTTGCACCCGTCCTCGGACGCAGCGGCGTGGTGGCCTGCTGAGTGTTGTTCTCATTGTTAAGGACTGGTTGCAAATGGCAGATAGTCAGTAACGGAAACCCATGGAAAATCTAAATTTTAGGGGGGGGTCAACGAACCGGCCGGCCTGCGGACGCGGATATCCTCCAGTCGTAGCTGCACCGGGGCCGTCCGGGTTCCCAGCCGATGGTGTTGCAGTAGGATCGTCGATGTAATTGAGCACTCCGTGGGCCGCGACCGCGCCCGCGGGACATCCCGGATCTGCTCCTTGGGATTGCGGTGATGGGTTTTGAGGAGCAATGCCACCCAAGCCCAGCAGGCATTGCTTCCTCCGGTTGTCCACATACTCTCGGTGATACTGTTGGAAACACTCTAACGCTAGATTGATATATTCACGTGGAATGGTTTCGCCAGGCCCGCCATCGGTTCCGGCGACACCCGTGTCCGGAGCAGGCGGGTGAACGGGAGCGGGTGCTTCGGGCGCTGTCGGCTGTGCGTCCGTCGGGTCTGTGGATTGGGAACTATTCCCAAACCGTTCCCCCATAAAACGATACCGATTATAAGCCCTAAGCAAACGACTTCGCTTTTCCTCCAGCTTCTTTTGTCGTTCGGCTTCCGAACGTATTTCACGCGCGGCCTGTATCTGCTCCTGAATGTTTAGCGCTATGTATGTCGCGGAAGAAACAATGCCCATGACTGCAGCCCAACCAACAACCAGCCCGCCAACTGTAAGCGTTGCTGGTTCGTCGCCGAGAGGATCCGCGAAGGTCAACGGATTCTGATTGGCGAATGCGTAAACGTTCAACTGCTGCGGCGATTCAAGGACCGGCCAGATTGGTTCTTTGGAGAGAAAGCGAGCGGAACCTGGATCGTACCAGCGCGCGCGCATGTGATGGAATGAGCCATCCGTACGAACGCCAAATGCGCCATTGAAGCGGAACGGCTGCGTGCTTGTTCCGGTCTGCGCAAGCACTTTGCCGTAGGGATCGTAAGCATAACTGTCCGTCACCGTGCCGCCCGCGCCGGTCAATGCCAGCGCGGAACCGACGTGGTCGAAGTGCGGGAAGCTCACGGTGTTGCCGGGCAGATTGATGATGTAGAGCAGCAGCCCGCCCGGACTCCAGATGTAGTAGCGCGTGAACTGGCCGCTGTTCTCGTCGCGCTCGGCCATGATGGGATGCAGGCCAACGGCGTAGTTGTAGAAATAACGATTTGTGTTGCCACCCTCTACGCGCGTGACGAGATCGCCCAGCGCGTTGTAGCCGTTGACGACGGCGTTGATCCCGGCCAGCCGCGACGCGCCATCCCAAGTGAACGTGTTGCCCGGCGAAGCCGTCTGGCGTCCGCGTGCATCGTAGGTGTGGCCGGCGGTGCTGATCTGCGAGGCGTTGTCGTAGGTGAAGCTGGTGTCCTCGATGGGCACGGCGGCGGCGGGATCGAGCGGGACGGCGGCGTAGTCGGTTTCCAGAATCTGGCCGGCGGCATCCAGCGTGAAGCGCAGGTCAAGGATACTCCCGTCCTGGATGCGCGTGAGCCGGCCCGCCGCGTCGTAGGTGTAGGTGGTGTTCACGCCGTTGGGGCGCGTGATGCCGGTGAGCCGATTCGCGTCATCGTAGGCGAATGTCAGGCTCGTCCCGGTCAGATCATCGGACACACTCGTCAGCCGGTCGCGGCTGTCGTAGGTGTAGGTCACGGTGAAGCCGGGCGCGCCGGGATAGCTGACGCTGGTGAGCCGCCCGTCCGCGTCGTAAGTCGCGCCGAAATCCACGCCGTCCTGCCGGGTGTTGGTTACGCGGTCCATATCGTCGTAGGTGAACTCGAACACGGGCGAGCCGCTCGCGCTGACGAGGCGGTTGAGTTCATCGTGAGCGTAATGCAGGTCCGTGCCGTCGGAGTATTGACGGCGGATGACATTGTTCGCGCCGTCGTAAGTCAGCGTGAGCGTGACACCGTCGGGGAATGTGACTTCCGCGAGGCGGCCGCGCGTGTCGTAGGTGTAAAGGTTCGTGCGGTTGAGTGGATCGGTCAGGCTGGCCAGCCGGCCCATCGGCGTGCGGGTGAAGCGCCAGAGCCGGTTGTTGGGATCGCTGATCTGCGTGAGCGATCCGAGACCGTCATACTCGTAGGATGCCGCCAGGTTGCCGGGCAGGGTGACACCGGATAGCTGTCCGCGCGGGGTGTAGGTGTAGGCGGTTTGGTTGCCCAGCGCATTGGTGAATCCGACGACCCGCTTCATGGTGTCGCGTTGGACGCCGACGCGGTTTCCCAGCGGGTCGGTGATGCCGGTGACATAACCCATGAGATCGCGCGTGAGGCTCACGGTTTCGTCCAGCGGGTTGCGGGCGGAAATCAGCAGACCCTCCGGGTCGTAACCGAAGCGGCTTGCATTGCCGGCAGGATCAATCACGGCCGTCCGGCGGCGTCGCTCGTCGTATTCGAAGCGGGTGACGAAGTTGTTGCGGTTGGTCACCGCGACCAGGTCGCTGCGCGGGTCGTAGGCGAAATGTGTGCCGTGGCCGAGCCGGTCCACCGTGCGGATCAAACGGTCCAGGGAGTCGTATTCGAACCGGGTGGATTGACCGAGGGCATCGACCGCGTTCGTCAGCCGGCTGTTGTCGTCGTAGGTGAACGCCGTGGTGTTGGCGCGCTCGTCGGTTACGGCGGTCAGACGATCCAGTGCGTCATACTCGAATTGCACGGTGTCCTGGTTCGGGTGCGTGATCTGTGTCAGGCGGTGCAGGGAATCGTATTCGTAAGCGGTCGCGCCCACGTCCGAATCCGTTGCGGAAGCCAGGCGGGCGCTGGCGTCGTAAGTGAGCGCCACTTCGCCGCCCACGGGATTGGTGACACTCGTGATCTGCCCGTGGTCGTTGTAACCGTAGTCGAAGGCGTGCGCATCGCGCAGAACGAACTGGACGAGATTTCCGTTGTCGTCATGGACGAATTGATCGCTGCGTCCGTCCGGGCGGGTGATGCGCGTCAGATCCTGGAACTCGACGCCGTTGACAGTGCGGCTGGAATACTCGAACACATCGCGCAGGTTGCCGGGGTGCCGGATTTCAGTCGGCAGGCCGGTCTCCGGATCATACGTGATGAAGGTCGAGTTGAGCTTGCGATCCTGGACGCGGCTGCGCCGGCCTGCGTCATCGAGCGAGGTGGAGACGTTGTTGCCGGCCTCGTCGGTGATGTGCAACAGCTCGCCGAAGTTGCTGTAAAAGTGCCGCGT
>DATKCT010000078.1:0-18348 GCA_035513055.1 Verrucomicrobiales bacterium
AAACGATGAAGAGTTTCAGCGCCTGCTGCGCGGTTACGGCCCCCTGTCCACCATCGCCGGCACCGGCGTCAGCGAAGATCAGAATGATTGGCGACCGGAATTCGAAGGCGCCCTTGCCACAACCGTGGAACTTTCCAATCCGCATATGTCCATGGCCGATGCGGCCGGAAACATCTTCATCGCGGACAAAGAATCGCACAGCATTCTGCGGGTCGATCCCGATGGAATTCTCACCACCTTCGCGGGGACCCACCGCGCCGATCCCTCCATTGAAGAGGGACCGGCCACCGGCGTCCCCCTGGATTCCCCCAACGGGCTCTACGTGTCGCCCGGTGGGACCGTCTATATTCTGGACCTTCTCAATCGAAGGGTCTGCAAAGTCGCCCGAGACGGCTTCCTAACCACAGTCTTCCGCGATCCCGCAGGCTTCGGAGCGGGCCGCGGTCTCTGGGTCAGCCATGAGGAGGACCGCATTTTCTATTGCGCCGCCGGATCCGTCAGGATATGGACTCCCTCAGGGGGCATCGAAACGATCACCTCCGGTTTAACCGATTCAGGTAATCTCACCGTCGATCCTTTCGGAAACCTGGTGGTGACGGACCGCGGCGCACACCAGGTCTACCGCGTTGCTGCAGGCGGTGAAAGAACCGTCATCGCAGGCAGCGGCGACGCCGGCGAAGGGTCCAGCGGTGTTCCTGCAACCCAATGCGCCTTGGAGGAAGTTCGCGGCGTCGCCTTCTTCCCCAACGGCGCCTACCTCGTCGCCAGCATGAAAGGGGGCGACATTTGGTATGTCGACACCGAAGGCATCATCCATCTTTTCTTGGTGGGCTCAGGAAGCGGCAATATCCATGCCGGCGATGGCGAACCGGTCAACACTCCAGGCAACAAGATCAGCGAGCCCAGGGCCGTGACCTTGACGCCCTACGGAGACATTTTGATCACCTGCAACGACACGGGTTTCGTGCGGATGGTGCGGAAACTCCGGCCGCTGCAGCTCGGTCAGCAAATGTTCCCAGTTCCCCAGGGCAGGGTCGGCCTGCGCTGGCTGGCTGAACCCGGACAAGCTTACCGGATCGAGTCGAGCGCGACGGGTGTGGGTTGGAACTTCCTCGGCTCTGTTCCAGGCACGCCCTCTGGCGGCCGGAGAGAATGGATCGATCCTCGTCCCGCTTCCGGAATCCGGTTCTACCGCCTGACGCAGTAGGGGCAGCGCCTTGTCCTTGCTCCTCGCAACATGCGATCCTATCGTTCCGCCGGTGGACGCAGCTCGAACTGCCGGTGCTTGGTCTCTGCGGGAACAACATCATAAAACGGCGCTGCGGTAAAATCCGCCAGCAATGCGGCCGCATTGTCCTTATCCATACGCCCGCTGTGCGCATGCAGCAGATAGCGCAGCTTGAGGGGTTGTTCCGGCTCCAGGCTCCACCCTTCCTTCATGCAAAACGATGCTCCCATCCAGCCATCCTCGCGCACATGCCAATGGGTGGGTGCGCCGGGATTCTGCGGATGATCAAAGTAGGTGACGCCCTCAACGACGCCGTCCGCCACCGGCCCTGAATAATCCACCCAGCAGGCGCGCTTTCCGAAGATGTCCGCCTCCGTGCTTCGCCCTTCGCTGTCAGTCAGGCGTCCATCGCCGAAGAATTCGGAGATCGACTTGGCCACACGGACGGCCAGAAAGCCGAAGTTCGTCCTCCCCAGCAGCGCCGGTCCAGCCACAGGGCGGAATGTGCTTTGCAATTCCAAGGTGTGTTCGCCCGCCTCGCGAGGACGTGCCACGGCCACAAGTGTTTGCTCCATCAATTCCCGGACCGGTTCGCCGGCAAACCATCCGAGTCGCACCGCCATGACGCACTGCGCCTCGCCGTCCTCGTAGCAGAGCCAATGCTTTTGCCGGATCCGTCCCTCCGTGTTCTCGCTCCAAAAGTCCACCCCCGCGACATCGTGATGGCCGAACCAAATCGAGCGGTGATGATCGTGATCCGGCGCGCCCGGATGTCCCAGGCGCGTGAGCGAAGCGCCGCAGGGCCCGGCAAAAGGGAAGAAAAACGGTCGTGGATACTGTGGTCCGAAATGCCATCGCGCCGTCGCCTTTCCGGCGAGTTCAAACGCGGTCTGATGCTCAGGCTCGGGAGTCAGCCGGCAGCGAGGAAAGCGATAGGGTTTCGCTTCCGATTCTGCCGCCGTCAGCGCGCGCGGTGAGAAGCCGGACCACAGTGCGGCCGGCCATGCGACGCTGCCGAAAAAGTCACGACGAGACTTCTGCATTCTCCAGTTTTGGTTCCCCAAGCGGAAGCATTCTAACCCGCCTTACTCCGCATTCCTCAATCTCTTTCTGCTGTGACGCGCTGCGCCCGTCCGCCCCCCCCAAGTTACTCCCGCTCTCTACCGCGGTGGATCGAGAGAACCCGAAGATTCACCAATTCGGAATACAGCATCGCCACGCGGTCCTGAAGCAGCAGCGCCTCTTCAGCCCTCTCCGGACCTAGCCCAAAGGGGAACTGCATCCGGAATTCCGCCACCCCGCGCATGAGTTGCTCCAATTCACCGTTGCCTCCCGCGCTGCCCCTCAAATCCAGACGGTCAACCGCCCGGTGCCACTCGGCCCGGAGATGGGGCCAATCGCCCATCCATTCTAAAATGCGCCGAGCTACTCCCTTCCGCCGGTATTCGATCCGGTCTCCCGTCTTCACTCCACCGCCGCACAGGTCCCACCCGCAGATCCAATCCCCGTCCTCCGCCCGCCCCGGAAAACTCTCGCCGCCGGACCCCAACCATTCCCCGGATCCCGGGCTGAAGAAAGAGGACGAAATCATGACTCCACAATGCTCAGTTTGACCGCTGAACACGATCATGAATTATGGTAATTATGATGGCAATAGAAAGTTTCGCTTTTTTTGAAAAAATTTGCTCTCACCCGGTGACCGGTCCCGATACCACGTTCCGTAACGCCTCCCCTAAAAGCGCCCGCCGGCAGTTCTCGCTCGCCCGCCGCCGGATCTCCAACAGCCCTTCTTCACTGTAAAAGGCCGCGTGCGGACAAAGGATGATCCGGTCGTGCGCCGGATCCCGGGCATCGCGCCAGGCCGCAATCAAGGGCGCCTCCGCAGAAGGCGGTTCGACCGGCAACACGTCCAATCCCGCTCCAGCCAGCCGCCCGGATCGGACCGCCTCGAGTACCGCCTCGGGAACGGCCAACCCGCCTCGCGCCGTGTTCACCAAAATCGACCCTGGGCGCATCCATCCCAGCGATTCCGAGTCGATCATTCCCTCGGTCTCGGCCGTCAGCGGACAGTGCAGGCTCACTACGTCGCTGGCTTCGAACAACTCCCGCAAGCTGCCGGCGCGCCTGAGCCCCAACATCTCATCCTCTCCCCGAAGCACATACGGATCGTAAAACCCGACCTCCATTCCGAAAGCGCGCGCACGCTGAGCCGCCGCCGTCCCGATCTTCCCAAGACCCACTATTCCAAACACGCGACCCCGCAAACGGCGTAGAGGGATCGCCTCCGTGTAGGACCACGCGCCGCGGCCCGCGCGCCCGCGGCTGTTGAGCAGATTCACTCCGCGGGCCAGTGCCAACATCAGGGCCATCGTGCTGTCGGCCACTTCCTCCGTCCCGTAGTCCGGAACGTTCGCCACCGAGATGCCACACTCCGCCGCAGCCTTCCAGTCCACGTTATCGATGCCGACCCCGCAGCGCACGATGAGACGGCAACGGCGCAGACTCCGAACCGTCTGCCCTCCCATTGTAAGAAAATGATAGAGCATCACCGCGTCCGCGTCCTCGATGCGCCCCTTCAATTGCTCTTCCTTCTCCGCGCCCAAGGCGCTCACCTCCGCGAGGTCGCCCAGAATCTCGCGCTCGACCACGAGCGGCTCCTCCAAGAAATCGGCGACGACAACTTTCCCGCGCATCCTTGCTGTTCTGTCCCTTCAGCCGTTCTGCGGGCGAGCCAAAGCTTCTCTGCCCGCGCGCTACCCAGAGCCCCCCGCCGGTTCAATCGAGCGGGGTCACCATCTCAATCCGCCAACCCTGTTCCTCATCGGAAATCCCGGTGCTGAAATCGATGAAGACTTCGGCAGGGTAACCCGTCTCGGGATCGAACTCGGCGTTGATGACTTCCGCCCGGCTCCGAATGGCCTGTTCCAGAACGGCAAACCAGTCTTCCACCGCGCGAGGCTCGGGCGGTTCGAAAAAATTCGTCTCCGTCGCCTCGGCCTCCGTCACGACTCCGTTCTCCACGTCGACCCGGCCTTTCCAGAAGAAAAACGAGGACCAAAAGAAGACCGTCATGCGGTATCGCGCCGGCCCCTGATCCATCCAGAGATTCTTTGCCTCGACCAACCGTTCCTCGACATCGCTGCCCTCGAATCGCGCTCGAAAATACCGGTGCTTCCTGCGTTGCTCGTCTGTCAGATGGTAAACATAGCGTTCCCCATAATAAAACATCGTGCCCAGAACCTCCCATCGCCGCAGATCCTCAGACGCCTCGGCCGTCCACCTCCCCGCGCCTCCCTCCACACGCTCCACCAAGCGCAGTTCCACTTCTCCCGGAACGTCCTCACAGATCTCCAGATAGGCCTCCGCCTCGATCTCGGCGCCGGGAGCCAGACCGGTCCACCCCAAGAGGACCGCCATCGCAACCGGCAGCCGCCTTGATCCGAGACAGCGCATCAGGTTCATCTTCACGGTTTCCGTTTCGCGTGCCGCAGCACGTGCCCGTAGACCACAGCGCTCGAATCCGCGCCCCATTCTTTTGCGCCATAGAAGTCGCTGGAAGCTTCCACTCCAACGGCTAGATCAATGCGTTGGCCCACCGCCATCACCGGTTGTCCGGAATCCGCCTGCAAAAAACCCGCCATCGCCACGCGCATCTCCATCTCGGATGCATCCGGAGAAAGCGCCAAGATGATGTCCTCGCTCGTCCCCGGCTTGCGATCGTGGGTGATGGAACGTCCCCCCTCTCTGTGGACATACTCGACCTTGTAACGGTCCCGCTTCCGGCCCTCCGCATCAACCGGCGCATAATGCGAGGGTCCCAACTTGACCCGGCCGTTCAGCACCTCCTCCTCCGTGCCCACACCGGTAAAACCAAAAAAGGTCTTGATGAACTTCCCGCCCACGAACTCGAACTGCGCCTCGCAATCATCTCCTAAGGCAACGCCGAAATAACAGTTGTCGTCTCGCGTCGGCACGTAACCCGTTCCAGGATCTGCATCCACATCGAGGTAGGCATACCAATAATACCGGCCCTCTGGACCAGTCCGCCCGAACGCCCCGGCCACCCGCGCGTAGAAATACAGGTGCTCGGCATCGTTCGTCACTTTGAATTCCAGAAGATCTGTGTCCGGATTGGGATACAGATAGGAGACATGATCGCCCTCTGGGTCGCCCGTCCCGGCAATGTTCCGCCAGTCTCCAAAATCGCCGTCGATGGCCACCGCCTCGACCTCGACCTCCACCGCCGGCGGGGCCGTTGTATCGGAAGAAACCGGTCTCAGCATCAGCCCGCCGCTCCATCCGGTCACGCCTTCCGCGAACTGGCCCCTCCACGTCAAGGTCGTCACCGGCCCGTCGCCCGCTTGCACACAACCCGCGCTCAGCTCCGGCCGGTAGCCTTCCCGCTGGCCCAGGTCAGGAGCCCTGCCAAGATTACACGAGGCGATCTCTCTCCGCTCCCCTCCGCGCCGGCCGAAAAGCCGCAAGACAGAACCGTCGCCGGCCGCCTGCAACTCGAATCGAAATCCATCCAGCAGTTCCCCTCCCGGACCCGCCACCGGCACAGGAAGAAAGCTTCGGACCCGCTCTTGCACTAGTCCTTCGTCGCCCGGTCTCCTCCGAAGCAGGTTTCCCCGAAAAGGATCAAACACCAGCTCTCCAGCCGGTATTGCTAACAACGGAAAAACGTCCGCGCCGCCTGCCCCTTCCCGAGCCGCAAAGCGGCCGCTGCTGTCGATCTCTCCCACGGGACGCTCGCAATGGACCGAAGAATATCCGCCAACCACCAATCTTCCCTCCTCTTCATAGACCCGGCCGTCCCAGACCGGCTCGGCTTTCCACGGGCTCCGGTAGCTGCGCCGCTCTTCCAGAAAGAAATCCAGATGAAGCGGCTGAGCCCCCGGCTTTAGCCGTTGGATTCCATCGGATTCCTCGACATCGTCCGCGGCAAAACTTCCCGAGAAACAGGGCGAAATCCGGCTCGTCTCCTCCGAAGGGAAAAGTCCCTGCCGCAATAGAAACACTTCCCGGGACGGCCGGCCCTGCGAATCCCGGTAAGCGGCCCGGACAGCATCCCACCCGCTGGTCCTCCACGTCTTCGAATCGGCCCCCGCCTCTCCCTGACCCTGGAGGCCACCAGCCGCCGCCAACACCCAACCGAGGATCAGCAGTGCGCCCACGCTGAACCGGCGAGACACGCTTCCTTCAATCCTGCTGCAGCGCCCATGTGGCATCGCCGGAGACTGCCGGAGCATCCTCTCAAGGTCAAGTCCCGCAAGAAGTTTGACGCCGGCGCCTTCGGCGCGAACATGCGGCACACGAGGCGGGCGGGTCCGGTCTTGGCCCTCGCCACGAAGGCACCACAGAACTCGCTGGATTGCCTCTTGCACGAAACTCCGAGCCCCGTCTTGCTGTGTTGTCTATGCGCCTACCGATGCTCTTGAAGGGTTGCCTGGCCGCCGCCGCGCTCATGCGCCTGATCCCGGAGGTTCCCTGCGCCCCCGCACAGCTCGTGCAGGTTCATCAGGATTTCTCTCGCGATCCTGGTTGGGATCACTACCAAAACCGGATCGACGGCACGGGAATGCCGGCCATTCACCAAGACTTTGGATGGCGCCGCACCGATCACACCGGAAACGGCCAGGGTGAAATCGGAGGGCGTGTCGAAAACTCGCGACGGCAAGCCTATTACGCGCTCCCCCTCGGAGATCCCCTCACTTTCGACGATGAGATCTCGGCCTCAGGCAAGCTCGCCTTGCGCCATCTGGGCCTCAGAGGGGTGGGCTATGTCGGGTTCTTCAATTCCCGCAACCATTCCTGGCGCGTCTGGTCCTCGATGGCCTTTCGCATCTGGGAGGAGGACGGTCTCGGACAGGTCATGTTCGACTGGATGTCGAGCGATTGGCAGGCTCGCGGAGCGGAAACCGCCATTCTGCTTCCGCCGGACGGAGCCGTGCATAGCTGGAGCTTCCGTTATGATCCCGAAGCCCGCGCCGATCCCGAGTGGCGCGACAAAGCCCTGGAACGTCACCTCACAGACCGCGCCGGGAACATGGTTCCCTATGAACTTCAGGGGGAGGAACACCTGTTGCTGCGTCTCCAAATCGAGGAACCCGGCCTAACGCGAGAAGAACTGCGCCGCAGGTTGCTGGAAGCGCGAGATCAGGGACTGGTCGAATACTTTCACCGGCACAATATGCACCGCTGGTGGAAACGACCCGGCGCCGGCACAGGGCATGGCCGGGTTGCCCTTCAATTTGATGGCGAGATCCCCTACGTCTTCTGGTTCGATCCGCAGATTCGAAAGGCTCCCGCCGCATTCGACCGCTTCGGCTTGTTCAATATCGCCCGCTTCGGCAGCCGGGTCGAGATCTACCTGGGCGACCTGACCGTCAATGGCCGGAAGTTCGATCTCTCGCAAAACCCCTACTGGGAAGGGCATAACAATGAGTCGCAATACGACGAGCCGAACTTCCACGGGATGCATTCCTACGGTTGGTCCCAAACCCATTGGGCCGGCGAGACCTCCGGCGAAATCGGCGGCCTCATGTGGTCGACGGAACCGCCGGACCCCCTGTGCTCCTACTATGGAGACGATGTCGGCCTGCTCACCTTGGATGATCCCATTTCGTTCTCGGGCGCCATTTGTTTCACCGCCGGAATGACCGATGCCTCGGCCTACTTCGGCTATTTCAACCGCGACAACCAGATCGAGGCCTTTCAAGAAGGAGCCGATGGGGCCTCGCCCATTGCCGGCGCCATGGGCATCCTCATCTCCGACCTGTCCTCAGTCGGCTACTATTTCGTTTCCCAGGTCGCGGCGGCGGACCGGAAGGTCCAGCGCAGCACTTGCGACGTCTTTCGGCCGGACCGCCGCCGGCGCGCCTTCACATTCGATTATGATCCAGAGGGAAACGGTGGGACCGGACAAGTGAAAATGACCTTGGACGGCCAAACCTGCCTGCTCGATCTTTCGCCCCAACAACGCGAGACCGGCGCAACATTCAACCGCTTCGGTCTGGCCAACGTCCGTCACGGAGGCCACTCGGTCGAGTTCTACATCGATGATCTGACCTACACAGCCCGCCGCGCGCCCGGGGTTCAGCCGGAATTCATCCCGCAGACCGAGGTCAAGATCCCTTACCCGCACAAGCAAGCCGGCCGGAGATACTGACGACATCCCCAATCCCTCCACCGCGCTCTTGTCATCGACGCCGCAACCTGCCTTAGCGCCATTTCCTCCTGCAAGAACCTCCGCAGCTTTGCAGTTTGAACAGGAGGCCACAGAGGAACCGGAGGTTCAAGCCCTCTGTTTCTTCCCTCTTCCCTCTGAACTCTGTTTCCTCTTGTTCAATCAACCTCCCGCATCTCTAGCCGTCCGGGCGGCTGCAGTGTTCCGGCCTGCGCGCGTTCCCGGATCGTTGCGTCCTCTTGGAGCATCTGAGGAGCAACCTGGCGCATCCACCCGCCGTGTTCATTCTCCAAGTAGCCGCGAGAAGTGAACGGGCGGTCCTTCATATAACTAAGCCAAGCTTGATCCAGGGCAGGCCCAAGCTTATCCGCCTCGAGGTGCTCGCCGCCGAGGACGGCCAGTTCCTCTGGCAACGCTTTCGGGAGACCATCCCGGACCCGCCGAACCCGAAGAACCGATTCCCCATCCGGCGCCCCGCGTTTCCAAATGAATTGCCGGACGTGTCGCTTCAGAAAGGCGGAATCCAGCAAAGCTTCCGGGAGCGGTCCGTCGAGTTCGGCGATCGGCAGGCGCGCATACTGGGCGATGGCATCCACCGGCGGAGGATAGAACCCGCCGCCGCGCTTTGCGGAAGCCTTGCGCGGCCACCAAAACCAATCCAAGTCCAAGGTCTCGATCCGGCCCTGTGCTCCAGCCGCCTTTCGGACACGGTCCAGCACCGCTGGCGTCAAATCTTCACCGTGTCTCCCGTAGACCTTCTCCCCGCCGCCAGGAGGGATGGGGCTGCCGCCTCGCTCGAGAAAAAGCTGATCCCCGGTTCCCAACACGAAGCCGAACTTGTCCCGGTAGTGGTTTCCCTGTTCCCAATCCAAACGCACCCCGGCGAATCGAGTGGAAAGAAGAGGCCAAAGAGCTGGATTGGAAAGCACACGGCTTTCCTCAAACCGGAATCCCGGTCAGAACACCGCAGAAGCGCAATCCTCGCCGAACTTCGTGTAGGTGGAACGTTCGTTCACCAACGAGTAGCCCATCACGAAAACCGGAACATCATTGGCGGTGGCCATCGCGACGGCTTGCTCGAGCGTCGGCGTCCAGAACAGTTCGTCAGCGGCGCGCGCCGTCTCCGTCAACCCCGCCCCAACACCGGGAGAGTCGCTCGCGACGGAAACGCCGCCCGCAAAAACCAAGAACCCCATGATCCCGGCAAATCGTCGTAAACCGGCGCAGCCTCTCTTCATCCAAGCAACCTGCCACACTTCCGCGCTGGAAGAAAGTCGCTATTGCAGCGGGAAAACGCCCCGTGGCCGCGTCCCGGAACTCCCCTCGGAGAACGGGATATTCGTTAGTCGGCTCCTCTGGGTCAGTCCACAGGATGAATCACCACCCGCCAACTGTTGAGTTTACCCTGGTCCTGAGCCGCGTGATCGGACACATGGAGCCGCCAATCTCCGGCAATGGCCTGTCCGGCGAGGTTGCCAAGCGATGGAGTTGTGGCCGCGGTATAGGTCTTGACGACGTTGCCGGCATTGCCTCCGGACCGGTCATGAAGAATCACCTCCGTTCCCACCGGCGACCGGAGGCTGATCCGGAGATCTCCAATCCACGTGTGCGTGATGTCCACCGATATCTCGACGCTGCCTGCCGTGCCCAGAACCTGTGTCGACAAAACCCGCTGGATCCCCGCCGGATCATTGTCTGGGATGTGGGCGCCGGGCGCCTCTTCGAGCAAGACCGGCCCCTGCGGCAGCGCCGCAGCCGTGAACTCCAACACCCAACGGTTGAGCGTGCCGCTATCCGCCGGAGCCAAATCCTGGACTTGCAGCCTCCAGTCGCCTTCAGTGCTACGGCCGTGCAGGTTAGCCAGGGACGGCAAATCCGGCTCGGCAATCGTTCGCTGGATATTGTCGGCGCCACCACCCTGGCGATCGTGCAGCAAGATGGCTTCACCCCACGGAGCGTGCAGGGTCACCCGTAAGTCTCCCTGATAGGTATGGGCAATATCGAGCGTGATCTTGACTCCCGCGATGATGGCGTCCTCATCGATCGAAATGACGTCGAAGATCCCATCCACATTGTTATCGGGAATGCTCGCGCCCGGGGCAGACTCGCCTTGTAACGCCTGAACGCCCGCATCATCCCGAAACAGCTTTGTCTTGAAGGTCATGGCGGGACCCGGATTCGAGATATCGAGAAGATGCAGATTCGACACCGTCCCGTCCCACCACTTGCTGTGCGGTGTTGTCAGATCGGAGAATTCTTTCCTCACGGCCCCGAACAAGTCGCCCGCATCGCCAAGCTGCCGGGTTCGTTCCAAGCGGAATTCCCCATCCGCCTGTTCCAGGGACAATTCGTAGTGTTGAGCCGGCGTCATCTGTTCGTCGCTGTTGTCCCCTTCCTCATCCACGTGCCAGACCGCAAGGCCTTCGCCTGGCAACGAGGCGTCCCAACCGCTTCGAACCCGGTTCTCGATGAGGAAATACTCGGCGCTGTTCTTCGCAAACAAAGCGAACTCGTTCTCGGCGGCGCGAAGGACGATCTCACCATTGTGCGCCACCGGCGTCACACTGCCGGCCCACCCGGACAGCCTCTTCAGATAGGCGGAAATGTGGACCGGGTTCCGCTCATTGATGTTCCCGCCGGCGCACATCAAACAAAAAGCGCCGACGCCGCTCGACTCGCCGCCGTAATCATACAAATCGGGATAATCACACAACATGTGTCCGTTCTCGTGGCAGAACGTCCCCAACGTGAGCTGCTGACTCATGTCGGTGAACTGATAATCGTATGCAAACTGGCCGGGGCCCAGCGCGAACGGAGTGCCCAAATGCCAGGCATGCGGCCACAGCCCTTCCGCCCAGTTGTTCACGACCTCCCCAGCGTAATAGACGTTCATCGCATACACGAATCCTTCGTTGTCAACGGTCAGCGGCGTGAAATCAAAATGGTTCGCTTTCAGGTGCGTGAGCGCTTCGACGATGAGTTGCCGGGCGCGAACACCCTGCGGAATCGCCGGATCTGTGTAGTGCGCCTTGGGCTGCGCAGCCCGGTAGTAACCACTAACGATATTCGTATAACGGCACCGGTCGAGGGAGTTGGCCCGGAAATAATCGCTGACCGATCCACTGTTGCCGAATCCCCCATACCCGGGCTCGTTGCAAAACCGTTCGACTTCATCTCGCGGAATCGCGCCGGGTTCGTCGGGAAATTCGATCAGCAGACAAAGCCCGAGGAAGTCTCCCACCGTTGCCCGTCGCGGGGGCGCCATGACCGGACCCCCTAAGATCCGCGCCGCTCTGGCCAGATTCTTGCGTTGCTCGCGCCGCTGATCGCAACGCCGGCCACCCATCCGCAAGACCCCCGCCATGCCCTGCGCCCGGGCGGCCGCCCGCTCGATTCGCACACCGGGCACAACCGCGGCGCGTCCGCCATCCAAGTTGCCCCGTGGTCCGGGCGCCGGTTCCAACCGGGTTCCGTCGCCGGAAACGTGGGCGACTTCGTAGAACCCCGAGGCGGGATTTCTGACCACGGTATAGCCGTCCAGTGTTTCAAAAACGGCGTAGTGTTGATCTCCCCAACCGCGCACCTCGAACGGGGTTCCGTCGGGCTGCTCGAAGGTGAACACCTTTCCGATAAAGGGTGAAGCCATGGTTCCATTCTCCTTTCTTCGAAGGCAACGATGTCAATCTAAAGCAAGAGTGAAGCCGTCCCGCCCCCTACACCCGTAGAATACCCGACGGCCTCATCCTGCATCTTACTCCTTCTACGCAGAATCCGTCCACAGGATACGCACTCGCCTGCCCCCCAATATGTGATCACCAGACCAGAAACACGAGCACCGCGCCCGCCAAGACCAGCCGGTACACCGCGAAGATCCCCAGCCCGTGCCGGGTCAGATACCCAATCATCCACTTGACCGCCACCGCCGCCGACAGGGCTGCGACCACGCAGCCCACCAGGAGAGGGCCCGCGCGTAAGGCCTCCACCAGATACGGTCCGGTCTTCAACGCTTTGTATGCGGAAGCCGCGGTGAGGGTGATCAATCCGAGCAGAAAGCTGAACTCGGCCGAACGCAGCGGCGTCAGCCCCACCAGGTAACCTCCGACGATGGTCATCATCGACCGGCTCGTCCCGGGCCACATGGCCACGCATTGCAACAGACCGATGGTCAAGGCTTGGACGCAACTCAAGTCGTGCAGGTCAGGCCCCGGCTGAACCCCGCGCTTGCGCCGGCGGCGGATCTCGACCCCCATCATGAGCAGGGCGCCCCCAATCAAGGCGGCCACCACCGGCACGGGGCCGAATAGGTAGCGATCGATCAGATCCTCGAACAACAGCCCAAAAACCACCGCCGGAAGAAAGGCCAGGATGAGATTGCGGCCCAGTAACAGTCCATCCCGGTCCCGGCCCAAAAAACCGCGCAACACGGAAAGCACTCGCCGCCAAAAAAGAATGAGCACTGCCGCGATGGCGCCCGCCTGAATGATGATGGCATACGCGTCGGCGGCATCCTTCATTGTGAAAGGGAGTCCGCCGGGGTTCTCCGCTGATGGTTCCTCCAGCCACAAGGGTTGCCCGTTCCGGCCCTCAAGCGGAGTATCCACATTGAGGCCGAGCACTTCGTTGAACAGAATGAGGTGCCCGGTCGAAGAGATCGGCAGATACTCCGTTACGCCTTCCACCAATCCCAGGACCACCGCGTCGGCGTAGCCGATCTCCGTCTTGGTCTCGGAAACCGCCGCGGATTCCTCGCCGCTCCCCGGATCCGGAAGCGCAGACGCCAAGCTTCCGCTCCATCCAGTCCACAGCGCAATGCATCCCAACAACCCGAATCCGAAACGCATGCGGCGGGATACCAGTCTCCGCCGCCCTTGGCAACGCAGGATTCCGGCGCGCGGGATTCCGAGATGACTTCGCGATCCGCGCCCTTTCCAAACCTCCAGAAGATGCTTTTGTATCTCTCGACGTGGCCTCCTTCCTCGTTCGGCAAAGTCCTCCACACTTCCTCGGACACTCCCGGCGTCCGCGGAGGCTCTCCGTGCGGTTCGCCGACGCCGGCTCGTTGGATCGACCCGTTCGCCTGTTGCGTCTTGCGCTCCTGTCTGAGAACTGGGCTCTGGGCCTTCGATTGACCCGGTCGCTCTCCTCCAGCACAGCCGCGCGGGTCCGCATCCGCTGCGCTGAATTCCACCTGGAATACACGCGCGCCCTGGCTGCCGCCGGCCTCCCCGCCCGGGCCCGGGAGCAACTCCGCTCAGCCTGCGATTTCTGGGCTCCCGCAAGCTTTGCCGCGTTGACCGACCCCATTCTCCGCGAACTGCTCCGGGACTGACCGGCTTTTCCCGGCTGGTCGCCCCCGGGCGCCCTCCCGGCCAGCAACCGCGCGAGACGAGACCAATGCCGGCGCCGCCAGAAAGGGACGAAGTTCGTGTGTGTGTTGCCCCGCAGGCGCGCCGGAGGCCACACTCCGGGCAGGCGAAGGGGGGCGGGCGCGGATTCCGGGGGAGAAAGACTAGAAATCGCCAGAAAAGTTAACAAGGAAGCCGCCGGTGGAGATCCAGGTCCGGAGGAGGCGCCTTACGTGCGGATCCCCCTTTGAGGTTCGATCAACACAAGCCAATCCTTGTCTCGCAGATAAACCCATCGTTGTCCCGCTATCGTCAAAAATCAGGCGCCGGTGGAACGGCGGTCGCCTGCATCCGCGTGTTCAGCTTCGAGAAGTGGGCCTTCCTAGAATGAAAAGGCCAAATTTAGATCCTTAGCGAGCCGCGGAACGCCCTAGCGCTATAGTAAGACTGCGCGCCGTTGTGATACACGAAGACATGGCCGAAGCGGCGATCGCCAAAGAGGGCGCCGCCGAGTCTCCTGATATCAGCGGGTGTTTGCACCCAACTCGAAGTCTTCGTATCGAAATTACCAAGCTTCTGCAGCTCTCGATATTGCTCCTCCGTTAAAAGCTCAATGCCCATGGCGGCCGCCATATCAAGAGCGTTATCTTTCGGTTTATGTTCTTTCCTTGAATGCAGTCCTTCACGGTCATAACAAACACTTCTGCGGCCGGGAGGACTTTCCTCCGAACAATCAATGAAGCTGTACTCATCGGTCTCGTTATCATGACCAACAACATCCGGTTCGCCGCCAGTTTTTTCCATTTCATTGAGTGACCATAGTTTTTCAGGGAGAACGCATTTGGATTGCAGAATAGACATGGGAAATACCTGCGCTGTCCGCTTGCCTCGGGCTGGAATAGGGATCAGGCTGCAATCAGCCAGCTCTGCGCCCTCGGCTGCGCGCGGCCGGGACAGACGCAGCCGGGGAAAATGGGTTGGCAGGGCCCCGCGACAACCGGTATGGAAAATCCCCGCTGGGAAAATGCAGAACCGGCACAGAGAGAGACCGCAGCCATGACCCGGCAACAGCGCCTGGCAGGGCTTGAGCACGCACGGCGCGCCGCATTCGCCGCGTTCGTCTTCACCATCACTTGGGCGGGGATCGCCGCTCCTGCGGCCCGCGCCGATTCTCCTTCCCCGAAGTCCATCCTCTTCGACAGCGATTTCGGAAGCGGCGCCGATGAAGCCTTCGCCCTTGCCCTCATTTTGGGAAGCCCGGAGCTGGAATTGCGCGGCATGACCACAGTGAGCGGAGACGCCGAGGTGCGCGCCCTCATGGCCTGCCGTTTCCTCACCATGACCGGCCGCCGTCATATACCCGTCGCCGCGGGCTCGGCGCCGCAACCCGCTCGCGACATCGGCGCATCCTATCAGTATTACTACCATCCCAGCGTCCTCTTCCACCGCACCAGCAGACCTCAAGAGGAACACGCGGCGCGATGGCTCCACTCCCGGCTCGCAGCGGAGCCCGGCGCTCTCACCATTCTCGCCAGCGGCCCCTTGACCAACATCGCTCGCCTTCTCCGTGAGCACCCCGAAACTCGGGATCATCTCCAACGCATCGTCTGGGTCGGCGGCGCGCTGCGAACGGAGGGGTTTCCGGATGAACCGTTGCCGGACGAAGCGAATCTCGCTTTGGACCCGGCAGCGGCCCAAAACATACTGACTTCCGGCATCCCGTTGCTGATCGTTCCCGCGGAAGCCGCGGCAGCCTTGACGCTCGATCAAGACGGCCTCGAGGAAGTCTTTCGTCCCGGCAGCACGTTCACCAACCAAGTCCGCGCCCTGCACCAACTCGAAGGAGGCGGAACGGTCGCCCTCGGCGCCGCTTTCGCTGCGGCGCTGTGCTTCGACGAATCCCTGGCTGAACTGGAGGAGATGTGTTGTGAAGTCGACCCGGGAGGCTTCCTGCGGAAGGGGTCCGGTCCGCCTAACGCTCACGTTGTCGTCCGAGCGAAACGAGGCGAGTTCGCCGAATTCTACGTCAGGCGTCTGGCGTCGTTGCTTCCTCCTTTCCATCGGCCGGTGCGCCCGTTGGATGCCGGCTCGATGCCCTCGCGCGTCCATGTTTCCGAAGACTACGAAACGGACATCGAACGCCGCTGGTGGATGTGTGGTGTGCCGGAGACGGATGACGTGCCGCCGCACAGCACCCGAGCCTGCCGGGGTGTGCTCACGCACGACTTCGATGATCTCCTGGGCGATTCTCCATCCATGCATACTGCGGTCATCTTCAATCCGGTCCCTGGTCCGCCGGTGGGCCCCAACACGCGGCTCTCTTTTCGCTACCGGCTCACGGGTTCAGACCGTCTCCGCGTGCAGATCTACAGCCTAACCAACGGCTACCACCGACACCTCGTCCTCGAAGGTCTCTCTCAAGCGCGCTGGGATTCGGCCACCGTGGACCTTACCCATGCCCGTCGCGCAGACGGCACCGGCGGCCCCCTGTCCGAAGACGAACGCATCGACGACATTCAGTTCTATGCCAGTCCGGAAGCGGATCTGCTGATCGACGACATCCTCCTTTACGAAGCCGCCGCGCCCGAAGAAACGCGCCCCTTTCCCATGCGAGTGCTCTTCACCGGATGGTTCGATACCGGCGAGCAGGGCCAGGAATGGCCTGGCGCTTTCGACATCGTGCCGCTGTCGCCCCCCGGAAAATGGAAGGCGGCGCGCTCGCTCCCCGGCCCGGACGGAGCCTCGCCCTGGCTCCGGGTGAATCTGCGCGGGGAACGGCGCCTAAGCCCTTCCACCCAACTTCGCTTCCGCTACCGCCTCACGGGCGCTCAGAGTTTGCGCGTTCAGTTAGTCGATGGAGAGGGAAATCTTTCCGCCGCCGCGGATCTCGAGGACCTCCAAGAAGACGCCTGGATGGAAACTACGCTGGATTGGATCGCGCCGGACGCGGCGCCGGAGGAGCGTGGTCCCCGGGAAGGAGATCGCGTCGAGGAAATCCGTTTCCTCCTTCCCGACACCGCAGCCGAATTGCTCATCGATGATCTGCTTCTCTACGATCCCGGTCGATGAGGTCGAGCTCTATGTGATGCCGGGGCCGATGCGGATGATCTTTGAGGAGGCATCGGCATCACTCCGCCGCCTTTCGCGCGGCCGCTTTCTCCCGGAAATACTGGAGCCACTGCCGGGTCATCGCGCCTGCGATTCCGTCCGCAGTTCCATAGTCCTCGACTTTCTTGCCCCAGTAAAACCCGATCCAGCCGTCCACGATGGCTTGGCCGGCGTCGATGAACTCCCCAAGCTCATCGATGGTGCAGGCCAGAGGGAACATCTCCTCCACCACTAGAGGTTTGCCGGTTTCGTAGACCCTGAGCGCGGTCAGGGCCTCGGCGATCTTCCCGCTCTTCGGATAAAAATGGACGCTTACGAAATCCAACTTGCCCCCGGCTTCCTCGCCGTGAAACAACGGCTTGGCGCCCGGAAACACATGAGCCCAGGGAATCACCCCGACCGTCGTTAACGCCTGCTGGTCGTGGCGCCGGATCGCCGCAACCATACGTTCGATCCAGGCGCGAACCACTTCCGTCCGCGAGCGCCCAGCCAAATCCAGGCTGATCCTCTGGACGAAGAACTTGCCTCCCAACTCCCCCGTGAGCCAGTCCGTCTCGACCTTGTCCTCACCGGGAAGAACCGGTTCGTTCATCAGATCATAGCAGAACACCCAAGGGCTGTGGGCGCAGGTCCTGGCTACGGCTTCCCAAAAGCGCTCCTGCGCCTGCCAACGCTCCTGTTCGTCGAGCACATCATACCAGGCCGGGATGTCCGCGCGATGATAACAGCCCAAACCGGTGAGATTCAGGTAGATCCCGGTCTCCCCGGCCAAGGCCAGCAGCCGGCTGAGCCGCTCCAACGAAGCTTCATCCGCTCGGTCCGCGCTGATCATGAACCGTCCCAATTGCAGGTGAATTCGGACCACGTTGGCCCCGAGGTCCCGCATTTCCCGGAAATCCTCCTCGATTATGCTCCACTCCTCCGCCCAATAGTCCTCCAGTAGCCGGCCGGCATGATCGTGATCATAGTTAAAGCCCCAGCCCACCCAAGGGCGGCCCGTCTCACTCAGGACAAATCCGGTTCCGTCTGCGGACACCGCAATGCGTTCTCCACTCGCCCCTCCCTCGCCTCGGTCAAGGCGGGCAGCAGGACCAGGCTCTTCTCCAGAAACCGGCGAGCCGGCACAACACAGAAGCCCGATAGCCGCTGTCCGCAAGATTCCTGCCCGGATCATCCCTCCACCATGCCCTCTGGTGTCGCCGGCGCAAGCGTGGCCGAGTCAAACCCACATTTGCGGCTCAGTTGGCGGCCCGGAGTCTCCGCCCGGCGTAGGGGTAGGCGTCCCGCCTGTCCCACGCTTCTTACGGGGTTCTTACGGGGGCGCGGGCACTCCTGCCCGCGACTGGAGCTTTTACATTTCTGGCCTGCCCGGGAGGCCGAAGACGCGGTGATCCCGAAGGGATCAGAGCTTGTAGCCGGTGGTGGCGCGCAGCGACACCACCGGAGACCGTCGATCCATCACCCGCACCCCGGCAGGG
>DATKCT010000079.1:0-5463 GCA_035513055.1 Verrucomicrobiales bacterium
CCGCGCTCAGATGATGTTCGGCTAGGGTGAGGAGCGCCTCTGGGACACGGGCGTGTTCCGGGTATTCTTGGAGGAAGGTCTTGAGATCTTCGATTCCTTCCGGATCCCCCACCGCAGTTTTGCTCAAGCCGGCTTCCAGGAGGATATCGGCTTTGCCTTCCGAAGCCAGTGCGACGGGCAGAGCGGTGTAGACATTCCAGTCTTCATCGAAGGCGCGTTGCTGGCCAAGGAGATGGCTCAACAAGGCGGCGTTGTAGCGAGCATGGGCGCCGGTTGCATCGGGCAGGAGAAAGCGCTGACTGCGGAACGTGTCGCGGGCGTCTCTCAGATCGCCGCGCAGAGCCTGGATTTCCCCGGTGAGAAACTTCCATTTCCGGTTGAGCTGGAGGCTGTCGTCTTGAACCGCCTCGAAGAGATCTTCCACGAGGCGGGAGGCTTGAGCGAGGTTGCCCCTGCGGAGTTGGAGTTCTCCGAGAAGAAGGATGGCTCGGGGGGCGATATCGTGCTGGGCCAAGTCACCTTCGAAACGCGAGAGCAAGGTCATGGCTTGGTCGACATCTCCGGTTTCGATGAGGTTGAGGGCCAGAAAGAAGGAGGCGACAGCCTGGCGATTGGCTTCCTCCCCGCTTGACCAGGTCTCGAGGAGACTGCGGATGCGCGAATCGCCAAGCAGTTTCTGGGAGTGCAGGAGATCGAGAGCGGTCTCGATTTCATTGGAGCTGCGATCACCGGAAACGAAGACGGAGACGTTTTCGAGAGCGGCATCGGTTTGGCGCAAGCCAAGGAGAGCCTGAATCCGGCCGATCTCGGATAAGGAAGCGAGATCGGAGGGTGTGCGATCTCCGTCGTCGATGAGGTCTTCAAAGGCGCTGGCGGCGGCGGCGAACGCGTTGGAGGCGAGATCGATTTCGGCGCGAAGCCAGCGGAGGTACGCGGCGAGGTAAGCGCCTTCGGCGGGCTGGAATTCGAGCATATCGCGAGCCTCTCGAAGTTTGCCGTGCCGGCGAAGGATCAGGGCGGCCCGGAGTCTGGCCTGGTCGCGGATGGGACCTTCCGGGGCGTCGAGAAGGGGTTGGAGGCTGGCCACGGCTTCCTCCGGGTGTCCGGTGTCTTCGAGCAGAGCGGCGACGGTGAGGATGAGAGAGGGCCGGAGGCGAGGTGAAACGAGAGGGAGAGCCTGACGGGCCGTGAAGACGGCTTCTTCTTTCCGGTCTTGAAGGGCGTGGATCATGGTCTGCCAATAAGGGCGTTCGGAATGATCTCCCGGAACCGAGGTTTCCAAAAGAAACTGAGCCTCGGCCGCTTGACCGGCGCGGAGCTGAGCCTCGACGAGAAGAAGCGATAAGCCCGGTCGCTGCTCCTTGTCCACGTCCTCCCGGGCGAGGACTTGCCGGAGCAACGAGGCGGCGCGGGCCGGGAAATGGTCGCGCAGGGCTTGCTCGGCCTGAGTCCGGAGTTGCGCGACGGTAGCGGGACCGGGGTCCGCTGCAGCGTGAGCAGGCGCAGGCGCAAGGATCACACAGGCCAGGGCCAACGCCGGGAGCGAGAGCCGGCGGGACGGAGCCGGTTTGGGGGTTCCTCCCATGAATGCGAAGGTCGGAGAGCAGCGAGGGCTTTGCAAATGGGGATGAGGATTGCTAGCCCACATTTCTCATACCCGTTCTGCTGTGGCGCTATGAGAAATGCGGACTAGTGCCTGATCGCCGGTCGAGCGAGGAAGCGTCCGGTGTGGCTGGAGGGCGAAGCGGCGACCTCTTCCGGTGTGCCTTGGGCCACGATCGAGCCGCCGCCTTCTCCTCCTTCGGGTCCGAGATCGATCACCCAATCCGCGCAGCGGATAAAATCGGGATGATGCTCGACCGTGATCAGCGTGTTGCCGGCGCCGGCGAGTCTTTGGAGGACTTCGAGCAAAGTTCCGATGTCGTGGAGATGGAGCCCGGTCGTCGGCTCGTCGAGGAGGTAGACGGTGTGGCCCGTATCGCGCCGGGCCAGTTCCGCGGCGATTCTGACCCGTTGGGCCTCTCCGCCGGACAGAGTGTTGGCGGGTTGACCGAGCTTTAGGTAGCCAAGTCCTACCTGCTCGAGCGGGCGAAGCTTTTCGTAAATGCGGGGAATTCGCTCGAAAAGCCGGGCCGCGTCGTGGATCGATGCGTCCAGGATCTCGGCGATGTTTCGTCCGCGATACGCGACTTGCAGGGTCTCCCGGTTGTATCGGCTGCCGCGGCAGGCGTCGCAAGGGACGAAGACATCATGGAGGAAATGCATATCGATCCGGATGGCGCCCTCACCCCGGCATTGCTCGCAGCGGCCTCCCGGCAGGTTGAAACTGAAGCGGCTGGGGTTGTATCCCCGCAACCGGGCGGCCGGGAGCCGTGCGAAGAGGGCGCGGAGGAGATCGAAGGCTCCGACGTAAGTGGCGGGGTTGGAACGTGGAGAACGGCCGATGGGCGACTGATCGATGACAATGATTTTATCGACGGCTTCGGCCCCTTCGAGGGCTCGGTGGACTCCAGGCATTTCCCGGGAACCGTGAATGCGCTGGGCCAGAGCAGGACGGAGGATGTCATCGACCAGCGTGGATTTGCCGCTTCCCGAGACGCCCGTGACGCAGGTGAAGCAGCCGAGGGGAAAGGCGGCGTCGATATCGCGGAGATTGTGTTGCCTGGCTCCGAGGACGCGAAGCCAGCCCTTGGCCTGGCGGCGACGCCCGGGGACGGCAATGGCGTACTCCTGGCGGAGATACCGCCCCGTGAGCGATGCCGGATGGGCGGCGATTTCAGCGGGGCTGCCTTCGGCCACAATCGATCCCCCCTGGGGTCCCGCTCCCGGTCCCATATCAATGACGTGATCGGCGGCGAGGATGGTCGCGAGATCATGTTCCACGACGATGACGGTGTTCCCGAGGTCGCGCAGCTCTCGCAGGGTTTCCAGGAGTCGTTCGTGATCGCGGGGATGCAGACCGATGGACGGCTCGTCGAGGACATAGATGACGCCGCTGAGCCGGCCGCCGAGTTGGGTGGCGAGGCGGATGCGCTGGGTTTCCCCGCCCGACAAGGTAACTGTCTTGCGGTCGAGCGAGAGGTAACCCAGGCCGACGCGTTCGAGAAAGCGGAGGCGTTCTGAGATTTCGTTCTGGATATCCGTTAGTGGATCACGGAGCGCGGCGGGGAGAACGAGGCTGGAAATCCAGGCGCGGGCTTCGGCGATGCGCAAGGCGGAGAACTCGCCGATGCCCTGCGACGCACCTTGTGTGTCCGTAAGTGTTACGGCCAGGATTTCGGGCCGGAGACGCCGGCCGTTGCAAGCGGAACAGGGGCGCTCAGAAGTCAGGCTTTGAAGGAGACGCCGCGTCGAGGCGCTGCGCGTGGTCTGTTGGAGACGTTCAGCTTGAGAGATCAAGCCTGGCCAGGCCGTCTCGGAATCGCCGTGCAGCAGCGCCTCGATGAAGTCGCTAGGTAGGGATTCGCAACGCCGGGAGAGATCCGTGCGGAACCGCTGGGCCAGAGCGAGGATCTGTTGGTTGAGAGCGCTTCGGACTTTGCCGGAAGCTGGCCACCAGCCCCGAAGACCTCCGGCGAGCAGGGGGAGATCGGGGCGCGCCAGGAAACGGAGAGGATCGAAGTCGGTCCGGCAGCCCAGCCCGTGGCAGTCTGGGCAGGCGCCGAGGTGGCTGTTGAAGGAAAAATGCTTGGGAGACAGATCGGGCAGGTGGAAACCGGTCGAGGGATTGGAGAAGGCGGTGGTGGCTTCCTCGAGGCGCCAGTCCGCGCCTTCGGGTTCGCTGAGGAGAAACCGGACCCGGCGGTTTCCCCGGCGCAGCGCGGCTTCGACGGAATCGGTGAGCCGGGCGGCGACGCCTTCCCGCACCGTGATGCGGTCGATGACGGCTTCGATAGGAGTGGAAGCAGGCGCGCGGAATTTGGCCAGTTGCTCTTGATCATCCAACTCGAAGAGCTTGCCATCAATGCGCACGCGGACGAGGCCGTCGCGGCGCAGACGTTCGCAGAGGTGGGGGATTTTCTCTCCGCGCATCCAGTCGATCGGGGCGAGGATGACGGCTTTGCTGCCCGGCGGCAGAGCCAGGATGCGGTCGACGATTTGCTGCGGCGTCTGGCGGGAAACGCGTTCTCCTGTTGTGGGATCGTGAGGTTGACCGGCAGCGGCGAAGAGGATGCGCGCGTAGTCGAGGATCTCCGTGATGGTGGCGACGGTCGATCTGGGATTGGATCCGGCCGGGCGCTGTTCCAGAGCGATGGCGGGCGACAACCCTTCGATGGCGTCGACATCGGGAGGCTCGACCTGATCGAGAAACTGGCGGGCGTGGGTGGAAAGGCTTTCCACGTAGCGGCGTTGTCCTTCGGCGTAGAGCGTGCTGAAGGCCAGGGAGGATTTCCCCGAGCCGCTGACTCCGGTGACCACCACCAAGCGGCGGCGGGGTATGCGGACGTCGATATTTTGCAGGTTGTGCTGGCGCGCCCCGCGAATGCTGATCCACTCCGTCATGCGGTATTGTTGCGCCAGGATCTGGACTCCTGGCGCACGCGCAGCAGGGCCCGGAAGATGCGCCAGGAGTCGCCCGGAACAAGACGGCTTCCGGCTTTCTCGCTCCAAGTGACCGGTTCTTGGCGGATCGAGTAACCGTGTCTGTGGATGCGGGCGAGAAGCTCGAGATCGAGAGCCCAGCCAAACTCGCGCAGGTGGCCGGCGCAGTTCACGTAGAGCGAGCGCGGGATGATCTTGAAGCCGCAGGCGGGATCGCGGACGCGTGTTCCCAGCAGGAGGTTGACGAGCAGGGCGTAGATTCCTCCCGTTATCCGCCGGTGAAAATCCCGTTGCACCCTGGTCGTGGCGGTATTGCGGCGAGTCGCAAACCAGACTTCTTCGGCGTTGTCGCTGCTCGAAGCGAGGCCGATGAGCCTTCGGACTTCTGAAGCCGGGACGGCGCCGTCGGCATCGACGAAGGCGAAGTGGGCGGTGTCCGGCGGCGCCTGACGCCAACCATGCAGGATGGCTCCGCCTTTGCCCTGGTGCGGGGCCTGCAACACAGGAAGTATCAGTTGGGGCCAACGCCGGCGCCTCTTTTCGACCGCTTCGACGAGCGCCGCGCTTTCCGGTTCTCCGGATCCGTCGTCCACGGTCAGGATGCAAACCTGTCCCCGGAGCGGGTCGAGTTCCTCGCCCAACATGTCCAGAAACGGGGGAAGACGCTGGCTTTCTCGGAAGCAGGGAATGACGAGAAAAACCGGTCGTGGGGGGCAGGACATAGAGACGCGAGGGAAACGGCGCGGCGGCGGCCTGCCTTAGTGGTCATGAGCATAAATACGATGACGTTCGTTGCGTCAGGTTTGGCCTGTGGCGAGGCGCGAGGAGGGCGCATCCCCGCAGCGGGCTGTAACCGACGAGCAACAAAGCCACAGGCCAAACCTGGCGCAACCCGCAGGGCGGCGGTTCCTTTCGGCGCAG
>DATKCT010000080.1:0-40247 GCA_035513055.1 Verrucomicrobiales bacterium
GCCAGGAGTTGCACAGCCGGGTGAAGATCCGGCTCATGGAAGAGAGCGAGCGGGAGCAGTTCGATGAGTTGCTCGAGGAGAGGCACTATCTTCGGAGCAGCCGGATCGGGGGGCGGCACCTTGCGCTACGTGGCCGAAGCCGATGGGCGCTGGGTGGCCCTGCTGAGTTTCAGCGGGGCGACTCCACCCCTCAAGG
Source organism: Verrucomicrobiales bacterium (assembly GCA_035513055.1). Lineage (GTDB taxonomy): Bacteria > Verrucomicrobiota > Verrucomicrobiia > Verrucomicrobiales > DEV007 > DATKCT01. The sequence continues at coordinate 197 of DATKCT010000080.1, forward strand.
GCCGGGAGAAGTGGATTGGTTGGAGTCCTCGCCAGCGGGCCCGGCGCCTGGCCTTGGTGGTCAACAACAGCCGCTTCCTGCTGTTGGTTGAAAGGCAACGCCACCCCAACTTGGCCTCCAAGGTGCTCGTATGTCATAATGTGTCAGACACAAAATAAATAAGTTGACGAACGGGCGCGAGGGATCCAGGGTGGCGGCATGAGAAAGCTGCGCCGCTTCCTGCTCGGTCCCAAGGGGCAGACCCATTGCTAAAAACCGGCGCTCCATCTTTGCCTTCCTGGCAACGCTCCATGAGCAATCCCCAGGCGCTGCGCCATGTGCTCGGCTAAAGACTCTGAGCGCTTCTTTTGCACCCCTTGTCCTGTCTCTCGCGCCGGACCCCTCCAGCTCCACCGCAATTCCTGAAATCCTGCCTATGAACTGAGCCCAATTTGCCCGAGAGCCTCCCGCCCGCGCCGTGCAGCGGGCGCCCCTTGCACCCACAGGCAAGGCGGCGCGCCCGCTCCTGGGGCCAGAGTTCGAACGTCTGCCCGTCCCAAGCAGAAACGCACTCCCCGGTTCCACTCAGATGAAACGGCCCTGGGCTCGATCCGCGGTCAAAAGAAGATTGCATGCCGCGATGCCCAGTCACACTATGGGCTCCACGGGATCCCGGGCGCGCCGGGACCAGCGTCATGCCGTCTCTCCGGTTCTTTGTCGTCCTCCTCGCAGCCGGACTTTGCGCCAGCTCCTCTTGCTCTCTTTGGCAGGGGAAATTCGGCCGGGCGTCCCGGAACACGGGTCCTGTGGAAATCGTAGATTCCCAGGCCGCCCGCGAGCAGCGCCTTACCCACCCCGCGGGAGGGCGCGAGGTGACCGACGGAATCGCCGCGACCGTCAACGGCCGGGTCATCACCCGGGGAGAGTCGCGGGAAGCGGTGGCGGCACGCCGCTTTCTCATCATCCGGCAAGAGAGGAATCCTGCCGAACGCCGCCGGCTTCTCCAAGAAGCCGAACGCGAGGGACTCGAAGATCTCATCAGCCGGGAGCTGATTCTTTCCGAGTTCGAGAAAAAAGGCGGTTCGATGAAAGCTCACTATGTCGATGCCGAGGTCAACCGTTTCATCCGTGAGAACTACAACAACGACCGGAAAGCATTTCTCAAGGAGTTGCGCGAAGCCGGCGTCACCCTGCGCAAGTTCCGGGAGACCCGTGAACAACAGCTCATCGTGTCGTACATGCAATCCGACGCCGTCCGCAATGCGCCTCCGCCCACGCCCTTGGAGGTCAACGCCTTTTACCAGAAGAGCATTGCCGATTACCGGGAAGAAGGCCAGGTCCGTTTGCGGACGATCACCATTCCCAAGAGCCCTCCCGGCGATTTCGTGTCCACGGAAGCCTCGCAACGCGCCCTTGCCACCGATATCCTCCGGCGCATCCGCGGGGGCAGCGCCTTCGCCGAGATGGCCCGGCAGTATTCCGGCGACAGCGTGGCCAGGGACGGCGGCGACCGCGGGTTCATCGGACGCGACACGCTGCGACAAGATCTCACTGAGGTGGCCTTCAGTCTCAAAACCGGCGAGGTCAGCGATATCCTCGAAGATCCGCGCAATTACTACATCCTCTACGTCGAGGATCGCCGTTACGGCCGCACAGCTCCACTCAGCGAGGTCCGGGAGGAAATCGAGCGCCGCGTTATGCAGGAACGCCAGAAGAAGCTCGTAGATGCCTGGCTCGACCGCCTGCGCCGGCGCGCCGTCATCCGTTACTATTGACGGAATTTCCAGCGCCCAGAATCCAGGTTCACCGGGGGAAATGAGTTCAGACCTCCCCGTCATAGGGATCACCCTTGGGGATCCGGCTGGGATCGGACCCGAAATCATCCGGGCCGCCCTCGCTTCCTCCCGGCTCGATCCCCGGTTTCGCTATCGCCTGCTCGGCGGCGAAACCAGCTCCGGCCGGTTCTGCCCGGGTCATCCCACGGAAGACTCCGCCCGGGCTGCCCTGGATTCGCTCCACGAATCCGTCCGCTTGCTGCGGCAGGGCACGATCGCGGCCGTCGTCAACGCGCCGGTCAGCAAACACCGGCTCCAGCCACTGGGATTCGCGTTTCCCGGACAGACCGAGTTCTACGCCAAAGCCTTTCGAACGACCGATTTCGCCATGATGCTCGCTGGGCCCCACCTCACGGTAGCCCTCGCGACCTGCCACGTTCCGCTGGCGCTCGTTCCCGGGCTGTTGAGCATCGAAGCCATCCTTCGCACCGGGCGCCTGCTCGCCGCTTATCTGGAAAGGCAATCGCCGGAATCCGCCGTCCAGCCGCGAATCCTGGTGCCGGGCCTCAATCCGCATGCAGGCGAGAACGGAACCATCGGGCGCGAGGAGATCGACGTGGTGGCTCCCGCCGTCGGCCGGCTTGCGGAGGAATGGGAAGGCCGCGTCGGCTTCGAGGGACCCGTTTCTCCGGACGCCGTCTTCCGGAGGGCTGTCGCCGAAAGGGCCGCCGTCCTTTGCCTCTACCACGACCAAGGGCTGATTCCCTTAAAGCTCTTGGATTTCGACGAGGGCGTGAATCACACCCTCGGCCTCCCGGTGATCCGCACCAGCCCCGATCACGGCACCGCATTCGACCTGGCCGGACGCGGTCTGGCGTCTCCGGCCAGCATGATCGCGGCCATCAATTTCGCGGCACGCATCGCTGCCTCCCGTTCGACAGGCCCTCGAGGTCTCTGACAGAACCTGGCCTCAACGATTCGCGAGCAGGAATGCCCGCGCATCAGTATTTTCTTCCGAGGGCGGACGCTTATTCTCCGCCGTTGAGCCGCAACCGTCCGCAAGCCGGGCCTCACCCGGCTGGGACCTCATCCTTGCCTCCGTTTCGAACGGGTTTCGTCGCGATCGCCAGCAGAGTCTGAAAATGGGGACTTTGCTCCTCGCGGTGCACCACGGAAGTCTCCGGTTTTTCGAAGCCCGCCCGCCGTAAAAACTGCCGGATTTCCAGTTCGGAGAAACCCAGCCAGAGGTCCGCGTACAACTCACGGGCTTGCTCAAACTGATGCGTCAGAAGATCGAGGATGACGATCCTCCCGCCCGGTTTGAGAATGCGCAGGGCGGAATCGATTGCCCGTTGAGGCCGGGCGGCGTGATGGAGAGCTTGGGAGAAAAAGGCCAGGTCCACGGAGCTGTCTTCAATGGGTGGATCCATCATGTCGCCGAAGCGGTACTCGAGGTTGGCGAAGCCGTGCCGCCGCGCCAAGTCCGCGCCGAACTCGACCATCTTGCGGGAGTTGTCCACGGCGATGACCCGCTCCGCTCGCTGGGCCAGGAGCTGGGAGAAGGTTCCTTCACCGGCACCGAGGTCGGCGACGACCAGCGGGGGCATGATCTTGAGCAAAGTTTCGGCGAGGCCTTTCCAGGAACGGCCCGGGCAATAATGCCGGCCGAATTTACCGGCCAACTCGTCGAAATACCGGCGGGCCAGGTCCTGCCGCTTTTCGAGTATGAGTTCGAGGGCCCGCAAATCGTCCTCGCCCTCGGGAATCTCGCTGACAGCGGATTCCACCAGAGCGCGGCGCTGCTCCCAGCGCTCCCGGTCGGCGGCACGGGGTTGCGCCGCGGCGTAGAGGATGTGTTTGCCCGAGCGCCGGCCGGTGAGAAAACCGGCTTGTTTGAGCTGTGCGAGCTGGGAAGAGATACGAGACTGCCCCATGGCGAGGATGGCCTGAAGTTCGGCCACGGAGAGTTCCTCGCGGCTGAGGAGGTGGAGGATCCGCAGCCGGGTGGGATCGGCGAGCAGCCGCAGAGTTTTCACGGTTGACTCCATGCCGGTTCCATTTACATATCAACGCATCATGATTTGTAAATATCTCATTCGGCGAGCCGCTTCCCTCGCTCTCGAGTCTGCATCCCATCATCGCCCCGTCCAACCTGCCCGCTGACCTGTCCCTCGTCGCTCCGCCGCTGACGACGGCTCGACGTTTTCACCCCGTTTGCCCTGCCGTTATGAGTTCCCGATTCATCTTTTCCTCGGAATCCGTCACGGAGGGACATCCCGACAAGGTCTGCGACACCATCAGCGACGCCGTGCTGGACGCCTGTTTGGCCCAAGATCCCACCAGCCGGGTGGCCTGCGAAACCTTGGCCAAGGACAATGTCGTGGTTCTCGGCGGCGAGATCACTTCCCGGGCCGAGTTCGACTACCACGCTCTGGTCAGAAAAACAGTCAAGGACATTGGCTACACGGGCGCCGACTGCCTCTTTCACGCCGACCGGCTCTTCTTGATCAACGCCCTGGGGTGTCAGTCGCCCGACATCGCCCAAGGTGTGGATGCCAGGGGCGCGGAAGACAAGATCGCCGAGGAGCAAGGGGCGGGCGATCAGGGGATCATGTTTGGTTATGCCGTCGACGAAACGCCTTCGCTGATGCCGGCGCCGATTTGTTATGCGCATCAACTCGGGCGCGAGCTGACCCGGATGCGCAAGGAGGAAAGCCAAACTTACGGATGGTTGCGCCCGGATTCGAAAACTCAGGTTTCCCTGGAATACATCGACGGCAAACCGCGCCGGATCACAGCGGTGGTGGTGTCCACCCAACACGCCGAAGCCATAACCACGCGAGAGCTGCGGGAAGTGCTGGAACGGGACCTGATCCGGCGGGTGCTGCCGGCGGATCTTCTGACGGCGGAGACCGAGTTGCTGATCAACCCGACCGGCCGTTTCGTGGTCGGCGGCCCTCAGGGCGACTGCGGCTTGACCGGGCGGAAGATCATCGTCGACACCTACGGGGGGATGGGACGGCACGGGGGCGGGGCTTTTTCGGGCAAGGACCCGAGCAAGGTCGACCGTTCGGCGGCCTACATGTGCCGTTATGTGGCCAAGAACATCGTCGCAGCCGGGCTCGCGCAGCGTTGCGAGCTGCAAGTGGCCTACGCCATCGGCTATCCCCATCCCGTCAGCATCCGGGTCGAAACTTTCGGCACAAACCAGACTAGCGAAGACAAGATCGAACAAGCGGTTCGCGACATCTTCTCCTTCAAACCGGCCGACATTATCCAACGCCTCGACTTGCTCCGTCCCATTTATTGCAAATCGACCAACTACGGCCACTTCGGCCGCGAAGACGACACGGAAGCCCTGACTTGGGAGCGGACCGACCAGATGGATGCGCTCCGCAACGCTGTAACTTGACTGGATCACCCATTCCCGCCGATCCGGCCGCTTTGCCCGGCTATGCCGGTTTCCATCACTCACTTCACCACAGACCAATGCTCACCACAGACACGCTCGCCAAACAGGACTACCGGATCCGCGACCTCGGGCTCGCGGAATTCGGGCGCAAAGAAATCGCCATCGCCGAGCAAGAAATGCCCGGCCTCATGGCCGTCCGGCAAAAACACGCTGCGGAGAAGCCGCTGTTGGGCGTGCGGATCATGGGATCGCTGCATATGACGGTGCAGACGGCGGTGCTCATCGAGACGCTTCGAGATCTCGGCGCTGACGTCCGCTGGGCTTCCTGCAACATTTTCTCGACCCAGGACCACGCCGCGGCGGCGGCGGTGAAAGCAGGCGTGCCCGTCTTCGCCTGGAAAGGCGAAACCCTCGAAGAGTACTGGGAGTGCGCGCTGCAAGCCATGACCTGGCCGGACGGCAAGGGACCGCAATTGATCGTCGACGACGGAGGGGACGCCACCTTGCTGATTCACAAAGGCTATCAACTGGAAGAAGGAGACGAGTGGGTGCGCTCGCTCTCCTCGAGCGAAGAAGAGCAAGTGATCAAAGACCTTCTGAAGCGCGTCCACGCCGAGGACCCGCTCAAGTGGAACAACTACGTCAAGGACTGGAAGGGAGTTTCGGAGGAAACCACGACGGGAGTCCACCGTCTCTATCAAATGGCCGAAGCGAAAACGCTCCTCGTTCCCGCGATCAACGTCAATGATTCGGTGACCAAGAGCAAATTCGACAATCTCTACGGATGCCGCGAGTCCCTGATCGACGGCATCAAACGGGCCACCGACGTCATGATTGCGGGCAAAACGGCGGTGGTCTGCGGGTACGGCGACGTGGGCAAGGGCTGCGCCCAAGCCCTCCGGGGCATGGGCGCCCAGGTCATCGTTACCGAGATCGACCCCATCTGCGCCTTGCAGGCGGCCATGGAAGGCTACCGCGTCCTCACCATTGAAGACACCCTGGGTCTGGCCGACATCTACATCACCACTACGGGCAACTGCGACATTCTCCGGGTCGAGCATCTGCAGCAGATGAAGGATCAGGCGATCGTGTGCAACATCGGGCATTTCGACAACGAAATCCAGGTTTCCAAGCTGAACGCGACGCCCGGCGTGCAGATCGAGGCCATCAAGCCGGAAGACCAAGGCGCGGTCGACCGCTACACTTTTCCTAGCGGACGTTCGATCTATCTGTTGGCCAAAGGCCGGCTCGTGAATCTCGGCTGCGCCACCGGCCACCCGAGTTTCGTGATGTCGAACAGCTTTTCCAACCAAGTCCTGGCGCAGCTCGACCTTTGGGAGAAGCGGGAAAAGTACGAGCCCGGAGTCTACGTTCTTTCCAAGCGGCTGGACGAAGAGGTGGCGCGGTTGCACCTCGAGAAGATAGGGGCTCGACTAACCACGCTGACACCGGAGCAAGCCGCCTATCTTGGCGTGCCCATTGAAGGGCCTTACAAGCCGGAGTGGTACCGTTACTAGCGCTTCACCCAATCGCGAATTCGGCGGCCGCCGCTTGCTGGCTCTGACCGGCGCAGCTCACGATCGCGCGGGCGCAGCAGCCCGTTCCGATCCAATGCGCCGCGGCCACCGCCTGAAGGGCGCCGGCGGCCCCGAGAGTGTCTCCCACCACCCGCGCCGGTGAGAGTCTCGGACCGCTCCAGTCCGCCCAGACCGCATCCTCGATGGCGTCGCGGCGCGAGACCCCGCAGCGGCTGTCCACCAGCAGGGTTTCCGGATCGCTCTGGCCGGTCTCGAGGGCGCTCCGGACCCGCTCAAGCGCGAGGCGCGGAGGGCAGTCCGGTCCATAAGTCTCCGCGGTGGTGATCTGCTCAATCCGAGGAGCGGGCGACGATGCTTCCCACTCCAAGAGCACGGCCCCGGCGCCTTCTCCCACGGCCGCGAACCCATCGGAGAAGAGACCCCACGCTTCCGTGCTGAGCCAATCCAGTTCCTCTCCTCCGACCACCAAAGCGCCGTCGACACGCCCGTCGAGCATCCAGTCGAGACCCATTTCCAAAGCCGGAAGAAACTGAGCGGAATCGCCCACCACAGTGCAACAGGGGGCCCGGGATTCCAGCACGGCAGCGACGTGCGATGCGTGGGCATTGTAGACTGTCTCCGGGAAAAGAATCGGGCTGGCTAGGGACGGGTCTTTCAGAACTTCCCCGAAAAACCGCCCGCTGTAGACCACGCCGCCGCCCAGCATGGTCATGATGATTCCCAGTCGAAACGGGCTCTCCCGCAACCGGGCGATGCGTTGGGGTCCCAGGGCTTCGGCCGCCGCCGCCATGGCGTAGCGCGTCAGCGGGCTGGCGCGCCGCAATCGCGGATGCCGGCTCCAGGCAAAAGACCCGGGCGGCTCCGGAACGGAGAGCGTGTTGATGGAGCGAGGCGTGCCCCTGCGCCTTTTCGGCTGAGGTTCGAGCGGACGGCCGGTTCGAAGCGCCGCTGCGAAGGCCTCCACGCCCCAGCCGGCGGCCGTCACGGCGCCCGTCCCGGCAATGCAGATGCGGCCGCAGCTCATGGACGCTCCTCGAATCGTCCCAGCACCAGTGAGGCATTCGCTCCTCCAAAACCGAAGGAATTGGTCAAAACGCGCCGGATCCGGGCGCGGCGAGGTTCGCGGACCAGGTCGAATTCGCACAGGGGATCGGGAACACGCACGACCGTCGCTGGAGGAAGCCATTGTCCGCGCAGGCTCATCAGGCCCACGATGGCCTCGACCGCCCCTGCGGCGCCCAACAGGTGACCTATCGAGGCCTTGGTCGAACTCACAGCGATCTGGGCAGCCCGCGGTCCAGCCCAACGAACAATGGCCCGGGCCTCGGCCGCGTCATTGAGCGGTGTGCCGGTGCCATGGGCGTTGATGTAATCGATGTCATCGGGTCCCACGCCCGCTTGCCGGCAGGCTGCCTCCATGGCCTCGAGAGCAGCATCTCCCTGGGGATGCGGCTGGGTCAGGTGATGCCGGTCGAGCGCCGCTCCATAGCCTTGCACCAAACCGAGAATCACGGCTTCGCGTCTCCGGGCCCGCTCGAGGGATTCGAGCAGAAGCACCCCGGCGCCTTCCCCCAAGGCCAAGCCATCCCTGGAAACATCAAACGGCCGCGGTTGAGTTGGAGACAGCGCCTGCAAGCTGTCGAAGCCCGCAAAAACGAGTTGGCACAGGGCATCGTAACCGCCGCACAGAACCGTCTCGACCGCCCCGGCCCGGACCAGATTCGCCGCCAGGCCGATGGCGTCAGCTCCGGAGGAACAGGCGTTGCTCACCATGGTCACGGGACCGCGAATTCCCAGCAGATCCGCCAGAGCGCGGCCTTGCGCGTGCGCTTGGTAGTTCTCGACGCGGGTCGCCTGACCCAGCCGGTTTCCGGGCTGCGCCACCGCTTGCTTGTAGTAATCCTCGCCGCGGTTCATCGCTCCCGCCGAGCTGCCGAGAATCACCGGCACGGCCGCCGATCGCTCGGCTTCACCCCATCCCGCTTGTTCCCAGGCTTCGGCGCCCGCGATCAAAAGCAGCGTCGTGGCCCGGTCCAACCGGGCCTGCCTGCGAAGCTCCAGCCGCCCCAGCCAGAACCGGGCGTCTGGAAGATCCACTTCGCCCCCGGTTTTGGCCCGCTGTCGCGCCACGTCAAAACCGCGGATCTCCCGCAGCGCCACACGGCCGTCCCGGAATCCGGTCTCATTACAGTCCCAGCCCAATCCCAGGGAAGTCACGATCCCTGCTCCCGTCACCGCTACTGCCCGGTCCGGGCGTTGAACTGCGCTCTTCCTGAGGAATGCCAAGTCGCGAACTCCTTCCCCCGCTCTATACTGGCGGGAGATTCGAATTCAACACCTCGTGTCCCTCTACGAAGCGTGGCGCAGCACAGCCTCTCGGGAGCCGCGGCGGATTGCTCTCGTCGATCACGGCAGCGGCGCCTCGTGGTCTTTCTGGGATTTGCAACAAGCTCTGGACCGCATCCCCCGGGCGACGGGTCCCGTCAGGGCAGCCGGACGAGGGCCGGGCTTCATCCTGTCCACTCTACAAGCGTGGCGGGACGGGCACATGCTCCTGCCCGTGGAAAGCGGCGAGGACCTCGTCTCTCTTCCCCAACACATTCCCGAAGACATCTGTCACGTGAAAAAAACCTCCGGGTCGACGGGCTCAGGCCGGCTCGTCGGGTTCAGCGCCGGCCAGCTTGCGGCGGATGCCGGCCAGATTGTTCGCAGCATGGATCTTTCCCCCGAGCATCCCAATCTGGGGACCATTTCTCTGGCGCATTCCTACGGGTTTTCGAATCTCGTGTTGACCCTGCTACTCCACGGCATCCCGCTTCACCTGTCCGATTCCCCATTCCCGGGCGCGATCCGGGAAATCTTGGCCTGCAACGAGGCCTTCATCTTGCCGGCGGTCCCGGCGTTGTGGCGTTCGTGGGAAGACGCTGGTCTCGACTTTTCCCACGTTTCCCTGGCGATCTCCGCCGGAGCGCCGCTCTCCTTGGACCTGGAACGGCGCGTCCTCGAGCGCGCCGGCCTAAAGATTCACAACTTCTACGGCGCCAGTGAATGCGGGGGGATCGCATTTGACGGATCCTGCGTTCTCCGCGAGGACGAAACCCTCGCTGGATCCGCACTGAGCGGAGTGGATCTGACCCTGCTCCCCGACGGCCGGCTCGAGGTGCGCTCTCCCGCGGTCGGTTGCGGATATCTCGACGACCCGGGGGATCCCCATTTCCGAGACGGCAGTTTTGTGACCACCGATCTCGCACAGCTCATCTCCGGGAGCGAGCCGCAGGCGCTGCGGCTCCTGGGCAGGAGCGGCGATGTCATTCACGTCGCCGGCCGGAAGATCTCACCCCTTCACGTGGAAGAGGCCGTGCACCGGCAACCTGGGGTGAAACATTGCCTGGTCTTCGGCGCCCCCAGTCCCGACCAGCAGCGGGGCGAAATGGTGGTGGCGGTTATTCACCTCGCGCCGGGAACCCTTTTGCAAGACGTGCAGAGGGGCGCGGCTCGGCTGCTCCGCGCCTGGGAACGGCCCCGGCACTGGTGGGAGCGCCCGGATTTGGAACCGGACGCACGCGGGAAACTCGCCAGAGCGCAGTGGCGCGGCCGGTTTCTCGATCAGAGCGAGGCGGGCGGGAAAGGTTGAGCGGGAAGGGGGTCCCTCCCGGGCGTCACCGGGCCAGGACATCGGCGTCATTTGTCTCTCGTTCGCCCAGGGTGAGCCGGCCGCGCATCAATATCCTGCCGCAAAAGCGTGTTTCGCCCTCGACTTCGACGAGTCCTCCGATCCGTCCCAGCACCCTTGCTTCCGTCTCGAGTTCGGCCCCGGGCCCCGCCGTTCCGAAGATGCGCACCTGGTGAATCGCCGCCAAATAAAGTCGTGCTTGCCGCTCCCGGATGCGCTCAGACTGCGCCGCCAGTCCCCCGGTCTGCGCCAACGCCTCGACCAAGAGCACTCCGGGCATGACTGGGTCGCCGGGAAAATGACCTAGGAGAAAGGCTTCGTCGCCCCGGAGCCGGTAGCGCGATACGGCTCTCCGGCCCGGTTCCAATGCCGTCACCGCGTCGACGAACCGGAATTCAGGGCCGTGCGGCAAGCTCTGAAGAAGATCTGGGGGTCCGTTCATGAACTCAGTCTCTAGGAGCGCGACGCCAAATCCGGCACAGTTCCTGCTTTCGCTTCGGCCGGGAACCGGCGCCCTTCCGCTCAGTCCAGCTTAGGCGGGGCAGAATTTTCTTCGTAAATCAAAAATGTCGATATTGCTTGACTATTCTATTAGAAATCAACAGCATCGTTTGACCTTGATCTTCCGTGACTTGTGAGATCGCGGAATTGGAAAGACGGTCTCAAGGAAACTTTTTATTAAGTACTCCCATTATTTCGTCCATTTTGCCTGCAAACTCCGCAAAAAACATTTGACGGACACCGCTCGGATCCTAAACATACAACGCTGATTCCTGTAATCGAACCAACCTGAACCTCGGACACCATGAAACTCAACCTAATCGGTAAGCACGCCACCGCGCTCGGCGCGGCCGGTCTCTTGGCGGTTCCGGCTGCTTTGGCCGGTCCTCTGCCCCCTCCTCCCATGGAACCTGTTCCGCCTCCTCCGCCGCCGCCGGTCGAGTATGGGGCGCTCTGGGATGATATGGGCGCCACTCTCAGCGCCGGCTGGGACAGCGACTATGTCTGGCGCGGTCTCGACCTCGGTGAAACGTTGATTTGGACCGATCTCAATCTCAATTTCGATCTCGACGATTGGGGAGGTTGGGGCGACTGGGGCGACAAGCCCGACGACGATGATTTTGATCTCGATCTCAACATCGGCGCCTGGTATGCCGACATCCACTCCGCCGGCACCAGCGACCTGATTGATCAAGAACTGGATCTCTATGCCGGATTTACCATCGGTCTCGGCCCGGTGGACCTCAACTTCGGCTACATCTACTACTTCTTCGATAGTGATGCGAACGAGTTCCACGAAGGGTATGTCGGACTCGGCGTGGCGGTCGGCCCGCTCGACCTTGGGTTGACCGGATTCTACGAGATCGAAACGGAGTCGATTTACATCCAGTTTACGGCCGAAATGCCCATCGCGCTTACTAGTTGGATGGATCTTCGCCCGGGATTCGTGGCCAGCTACCGGGACGGGAACGATGGTTACCTCATCTACAACGACAGCGACTTCAACCACATCGGCGTGTCGCTGGCGCTGGACATCCGCCTGACCCCGTCGGCGACCCTGTCGCCCTACATCGCCTACGTCCATCAGTTCGAGGGCGATGAAGACGACGATATCTTCCTGGACGAAGACGACTTCGCTTTCGGCCAGCACGAGGACAAATTCTACGGCGGTGTGAAGTTGAGCGTGACCTTCTAAGCTCCCACCCACTCCGTTTTTCCATTCAAGGGCTCCCCGGTTCGCCGGGGAGCCCTTTTTCGTTGCCGTGCATTTTCCGCTTCCTACCCTTGCGCTTCTCTTCGCCCGCGGCGAACTTTCACTCCCCGGACGACTCTTGACGCCACATCATGGGACAGAACTTCTTCCGCGCAGCCGTTATCATCGTCTTCGCCGGCTTGATTTTCACGATCTGGATCAATCACGGGAAGTGGGAGATCCAGAACACTTTCCTTCTTTACGCGCTGGCCGCGGTCATGGGGGGGATCATTTTCGTGACCATGATCCTCCCCCATCTCGGTGACATTGTCTCCACCGCCGTGCTGTCTTCCGGAGAGGAAATCGAGAAAGATCCCTTTCAAAAGGCGCACGCGAGAGTCGCCCGCGGCGAATACCGCGAAGCCATAGAGGAGTTCCGGCGGATGGCGGCTTCGGAACCCGGCAATCGCCGGCCCATCGCGGAGATGGCCAAGATTTATCTGGACAAATTGCATGACCCCGAAGGGGCCATCCGCACTCTCGAAGAAGCGCTGCACGCTTCCGGATGGAGCGAGGATGACGAGTCCTTCTACCTCTTTCGCTTGGTCGACTTGACCCTCGAACATCGTCAGGACACCGCGCATGCCGTGGGTTTGCTGAAACATGTCGTCGAACGGTTTCCCGACTCCCGTCATTCCGCCAACGCCGTTCATCGTCTGCGCGAACTGGATCGGGCTACCCTGGCGGATTTGTTCGAGGCGGAACGCCAGCCAGAGCAAAAGCCGCGTCTCGCCGGAGAAGGCGACCCCGAGAAGACGCAACCTGCTCCGGACGCGATTCCCACACCCGACATCGCCAAGTCCACGCCAACAACCACCCCCCCTAAACCTGATCACGTGTGAAGCCGCGGGCTCGACCCGCCGGCCGCGCCGCTCAGGCGCGGTTTTCCCTCCCTCAAACGGATCCATTGCTTCTGCTCGCAGGCTGTGCTGCAACGGGCATCCTCTTGGCTGATTTCGTGCCTGCCGGTTGGGCTTGGGCCGTCATCATCGTTTTTGCCGGTTCGGCCGCTGGATCTGTCTCGGTTCGCTCTGCCGGTCTCGCCACGATCTCGCTCGGCGCCGCCGTCGCCTGCGCCTTCGGGTCGATTCATCTCCTATCCACCGCCGCCAAGACTGCGCTGCCCGGTTTTGGCGACTTGTCTCGCGGAGAGCGGCTCCGTCTAACCGGAGTGGCTTCGGTCGCCTCCGTGGAATACGGGGGTCCGGCCGAAACGCGCGGCATCGCCACGATCTGGAGTGGAAGCATCGACGGTTATCCCATTGGAAGTCCTTTCCCGTGCGCTTTCTCCATCCCCGCCGCTGAGGTCGCGCCGGGCCAGAGAGTTGCGCTCGAAGGTAGTGTGGCTCTGATTCCGGCGCCGAGGAATCCCGGCGAGTATGATCGCCGCTCGATGCTCTGGAGGAAAGGCGTGGCGATCGGATTCCAACCCGATCCCGGGCCGGAAGGATGGGCGCCGCTCGGGGGGGCGCTCCAGCTTCCTCCCCTGCAACGTTTGGCTCTCGCTGGATCGCGATGGGCTGGAGAAGCGTTGACCCGAGGCCTGGAAGACGAGCCGGAAACGGCCAATCTGCTCCGAGCCATGGTCCTGGGCCAACGCGGCCTGACCTCGGCATCCACTAAGGACGCGTTCCGGCTCAGTGGTACGCTGCATCTCTTCGCCGTGAGCGGTCTCCACGTCGGTATGCTGGGGCTCATTCTCTGGGCCATGCTCAGGCCTCTCGGAATGCCCCGCCGCTTGCTGCTCTATGTGCTCGCTCCGCTGCTCTTCTTCTATGCGCTTCTGAGCGGCCTGCAACCTCCCGTCGTTCGCGCGGCCCTGATGTTCGCGGCCTTTCTCGGGGGCTTGGCCTTAGGCCGCCGGCCCCGCATTCTCAACAGTCTCGGGGCAGCCGCCCTCATCCTCCTCGCGGCCGGCACCGATCAGCTCTTTCTCCCCGGCTTTCAACTCTCCTTCGGGGTGCTCTTGGCCATCGTCCTGTTGACGCCCCGCCTTCAGGCGCCGCTGCACCGCCGCCTGCACACCGATCCTTTCCTGCCGCGTCCCCTGCGTCACCCCTGCCAGGACCCGCTTTATGCTTGGCTTCGAAGGGGGGTCGCGTTTGTTGCCGTCTCCGTCGCTGCCTTTCTCGGGTCTTTCCCCCTGGCTTGGATCTACTTTGGGTTGATTACTCCAGCCAGCATCGCCGCCAACTGCCTTCTCGTGCCGCTGGCCTTTCTCATTCTCTTCTGCGCAACTCTCTCCGTGCTGTGTTCCGCGCTGAGCTTGACCGGCGCCGGTGTTCTCTTCAACAACGCCAACCATCTTTGGGCCAGCCTCGCCATCGCCTCGGCCCGCGAATGCGCTTCACTTCCAGGGGGCCATTGGAGTCCGCCGCCCCCCGGCTCATGGAGCTGCCCTCCGGCAGGGATCACTGTTTTGCACCTGCCCGAAGGCGGCCAATCGATTCACATGGCTGCCGGAGGCTCCCGGCATTGGTGGATCGACACGGGGAACGCTTCCAGCGCAATGGGAGTGGTGCGGCCCTATCTGCGCTACTCCGGCATCCGCTCCCTGGATGCGGTCCTCCTTACCCACAATGACGCCGCACACGCCGGCGGCTTCCCCATGTTCACCCGCCTGGCCCGGCCCACGCGCGTCTTGGTCCCTCCCTGGCCGGCTACCCAGGGCTCTCTGCCGGAGGCTTTGAAACATTGCGCGGAGCTGCGCCTGCCGGTGGAAACCGGCGCCGCGGGGTCCCAGTTCACCTTGGACGAAAACCTGCGCCTAACTATCCTCCATCCTCCAACCGGTTCGCGCTTCTCCCCGGCAGAAGCCGATGACCGCGGCCTGGTGTTTCGGATTGATTGCGGAAACCGGTCGGTCCTGTTCACCGCCGACGCGGGATTCATCACCGAGAAATGGTTGCTGGCAAACGGCGCCCGGCTCGCGGCCGACGTATTGGTCTGCGGAAAAAGAAAAGGCGACTTTCCGCTCTCCGATGAGTTCCTCGAGGCCGTGGCGCCGGATGCTCTGATCCTTTCCGAGGGCGGTCCCGGCCCAGGCCGGCAGGGAGTCGCCATCTACGATCAGCAACAGTGTGGCGCCGTGCTCCTGCGGCTCTACCCAGATCGCATTGTCCTTCGACCGTACCTCGATCCTCACAATTTGCGAAAAACCGCCCGGTGGACCGTTCTCCCTTCCCTGAGCCATAGCCGCTCGAAGCCGGTCTCCGGATAACGCCCTTCCCGCGGCCACGGCGCCTTCTCTAGAAGCGCCGCTTCTCCGAACACGGCGCAGGCCTCATGAAAGTAGGCCTCGTCATCGGTTTTCAAAAAGAGTTCGCCGCCGCGTTCGAGCACGCCCGTCACCCCGGAAACGAATTGCGGGTTGACCAACCTCCGGGATTGATGCCTCTTTTTCGGCCACGGATCCGGAAAGAGGAGATGCAAAGCGGCAGCGCAGGGATGGGGCAGCAGATACTCGATGGCGTAGGCGCACTCCAAGCGGAGCACTCTCAAGTTTTCGAGCTGAACTCGCCCTGCTGCGCGACAGACTTTGCGAACTCTTCCCCGGAGCCTTTCAATCCCGAGAAACCGCCTGTCCGGATGCTGAGCAGCCATCTCCACCAGGAACTCTCCGTCGCCACAGCCGAGGTCGATTTCCAATGGACCCCGTCCGAAGGCAAGCTCCTCCAGCCGGCAACGACGGAAGTAGTCCGCCGGGACGAACTCGAGCGATTGGCGGACGGGCGCGGCTGGTTGCATCGGGACGATCCTAGCCCGCATTTCTCATGCCGTTTCGTCGCGAGACGCCGCGAACCCCCTTACCGCCAAGGCCGCGCGCGCCCGAGAGCGCAGAGCCGGGTCACTACACCCTGTTCAAGCCCGAGGCAAGCGGAACGAAGGCTGGATGGGGCTCAGTGCGCCACAGCAAAAAGGGTGTGAGAAATGTGGGCAAGAACACGCCCGGACTTTTGACGAGTGAACGCGCTTGAAGGCACACGAGGAACGAACCGCGGTTACGGGCAGGCTGAAGCAGGCCTGCCCAGCCGCGCCGCCGCGGCGTTGCAAGACCCGCCTTTCCCCTCCGGAGCCCTCGAGTTGCGCCTCTCCGCAGGGAGTTCATGACCCGCCCTCACGACGCAATGGTCTGGGATCAAGATAACCTGAGTGTCGAGACTTGGCGGCGCTTCGAGCGCTTCGCCGGCCGGGATCTCATCGCCGAACCGATCGTGCGCGGCGGCTCCGGAAGAACCTTTTACCGGCTGCGCCTGCCGGGCGATAACGAGAGCATGATCCTCATGCAATACACTCTGGATCGTCCGGATCACGGACATTTCCTCCCGGCCAGCCGCTTTCTCGACGGTCTCGGCGTCCGCGTTCCCAAGGTGCTCGATGCCGATGACACCCTCCATCTGGTGTGGCTCGAGGACCTGGGCCGCGAGGATCTCTGGTCGCTTCGGGACCAACCGTGGTCAATCGTATTCCCCTACTACCGAGCGGCCCTGCGCGAGGCGGCCAAGCTGCATCGCATTCACGAATCCGATATCGACTGTCCGCTTCAACCCCCCTTCGACGCGGCTCTCTACCGGTGGGAGCAGGAGTATTTCGTGCGCCATTTTCTCGAAAAGTTCTGCGGCCTCTCCTCGGAGGAGGGAAACTCCGTTCTGACGCAACAGGGTTTCTCAACCTTGACGCAAGATCTGGCGGCTCTCCCTCGTTCGTTAGTCCACCGCGATTTCCAGTCGCAAAACGTCATGGTCAAGAACGGTTCCGTCTACCTGATCGATTACCAAGGCATCCGTTGGGGCCGGCCGGAGTACGATCTCGCGTCGTTGCTGCTCGACCCTTATGTGTATCTGACCCGCGACATGCGCGAGAGCCTCCTCGATTTCTACCTGGAAAGCTTTCAGCCGGACCGCGATCCCAGCGACTTCCGGGAAATCTACCGCGCGTGCGCCGCCCAGCGCCTCATGCAAGCGCTGGGCGCCTACGGCTATCTCTCGTTGACGGCCGGCAAGACTTTTTATCTCAACTTTATCCCCATGGCGACGCAACGTCTGGCTATGGTGTTGGAGGAGGGGAAACTCTTGGAATTCCTCTTGCCCTTCCTCCGGAGCGAGCGGCTCGCCCTGCCTTAGTGGTCATGAGCATACCCTTTCTGCTGTGGCGCGCTGCGTCCCATCCCGCCTTCCGCTTGCCTCGGGCTTGAACAGGGTGTACTCACCCAGCTCTGCGCCCTCGGCTGCGCGCGGCCTGGGCAGTAAAGGGTTCGCAGCGCCTCGCGACGCAACGGTATGGGTATGAGAAATCCGGGCTAGGCTGCGCGCAAACCGCACTGTATGCCCTCCGCCTTTCGCATCCCCGTTTTGCTCGCTGCGGGTCTTTGGCTCGTATGGCAACTCTTTCTCTTCGACCGGCAGTCTGCCGCGCAGCGATACGGGACCGCGTCTCAAGGGGAACTTCCGGCGCTTCCAGCGGAATCTCCGAAAGCCCCAGAGCCCCCACCGCCCGAGATGCCGCCCTCTTCGTTTTCCGTCACGTTGCTCGCCCTAGGGCCGGAAGCCGAATCGATCTTTGAATCCGTTCCCCTCTCGCCGCTCGACGCCGCAGTAGTCCTAACCAATCTCGCCTCGTTCGGCAATGCTCCCACCGGTTTCTTCGAACCCCCACTCGGCGAACATGGAGACACGCCGCAGCAACTCGTGCTCCGAAGGCGCCTTCAGAATCTCGACGCCGTGGCCGGGTGCGTTCTGGACGCCGATTCCGTTCATCCATTGACCGAAGGACAGATGCGGACACTCCCCGCTCTCGAACACGTGTCCGGCGACATCGGCCCGATCCAAGAGTTTAACGGTTTGGCCCGGTATCCGGATGCCGCGGTGGCTCAACTGACCCGGGTCGGGTTTACACAGATCGATTTTGCCCCCGGGCCGGAGTTCGGCCCAAGATCGGTGCGCCTTCCCCTCTTGGCCAGAGCCGGTCAACAGGTAATCCCCTCGTTTCTCCTTCAGGCAGCGGTGCGGACCCTGGATTTGGAGCCGCATCTGGTTTTTGTCGAGTTGGAGGACAAACAGATTCACTTGGGCAATCGCCTGGCCATCCCCATCGATGAACGCGGTTGGACGGAGCTGCCCTGGCGCTCCTGGACGCCTCGTGTCCACGTCACAGGCGCAGAGGCCCTGTTGCCGACGGACCCTGAGGGACTGCGCGATCTTCGCTATGTTCCCAGTCTTTACCGTGCGCTGACCGCAGATTTCGTGCTGATCGCCCCACACGATCCCGAGAGTGAAACGGCGGGCGGCAGCCCCTCACCGCCGCCGGGCGAATTGCATGCCGCCGCGTTGTTGGCATTGCTCGAAGGCCAGGCTTCGCGACCTGAGGCCCCCGAATCGCCCGCCACGCCGCCTGCGGAAGATGCCCAGCAACTGGACGCACCGGGTCCCGGGCCTGCCGCGGCCGCGGACTCGGAACGGCTGTCAGTCACTCCCTCTGAACCGGCCTGGCGCTCCGCCCTGCGGTTTCACGTATCTGTTGTCGCCTCCAGCCTGCTCGGTTTGCTCTTGCTGGCGAAGACCTCCAACGGGGCAACCGGGATCTGGCTTGCCGCTTCCACCCTAGCTGCCGCCGCATTTCTGCTCCTGATGCTTTGCGCTCCTGGTATTGGCGTTCCATCCCCATCCCTGTTCTCAGGCATGCTTCTGGCCGGGATTCTCCGCGTGGTGCAAGTGGAATCCTCGCCACCGCCGTTCCCTCCGAACATGGATTATCCCCGCAGACGCTAGATCGAAGAACTGCGCGGACCGGTCGAATTGCCGTGATTACGGCGATGGCGATCAAGAGGCAGTACTTTCCCAGGCTCACGGTGCTAGCCCCACCAGGCGAAGATGGTTGAGCGTGCAAAGGGTCTCGATGGAGTTGACGCGAAATTGCGCTCCTTTTTTGAGTGGAAGTCGCGACAAACGGCTTTAGAATCCTCCCCTTGGTCACCCGGCGGCCTCGACGGTGGTCGTAGCTCAAAGGTAGAGCCCCAGATTGTGGATCTGGTTGTTGCGGGTTCGAATCCCGTCGATCACCCCGCCGCCGTGCTGGTTTCCAGCGGCCTCAAGACCCCCAAAGCCTGGATGGAGTCACTCGAAGAGCGAATCGGCTATAAGTTCAGGAATTCCCTTCTGCTCGCAGAAGCGATGACCCACCCAAGCCTTGCCTACGAGAGCAACCGGCCACACTTCGACAACCAGCGCTTGGAATTCCTCGGGGACGCCGTTTTGCAGCTCGTCTTGACGGAGGAGTTTTTCCATCGCTTCCCCAAAGTGAAGGAGGGGGCCTTCACGAAAATGCGCGCCCGTCTCGTTTCGCGACCGGCGCTTCATCGCTACGCTCAAGGGCTCTCCCTCTCCGACTACATCCTGCTTGGGAAAGGCGAAGAAGCGTCCGGAGGCAGGGAGCGCCCCTCCACGTTGAGCGATGCCTTCGAGGCGCTGGTGGGAGCGCTCTATCTGGACGGAGGGCTGCAAGCCGCACGAAGCTTCATCCTCAGGCAGTGCCAGCCCGATATTCGCCTGGCCTATCGCGAACCCGACGCTTTGAATCCGAAGGGTCGTCTCCAGGAAATCCTCCAGTCGATCTCGCAGGGTAGTCCCGATTACGAAATCGTTGCCTCCGAGGGTCCAGACCATCGCAAGCATTTCACGGCTCGCGTGCTCTGGAATGGCCTCGAACTCGGTCGCGGCTGCGGAGCGAGCAAGAAGACCGCGGAGATCAGCGCCGCATCGGACGCGCTCGATCGTTCGCGTTGGACGAACTCCGGATCCGAGGACCGCAGCAGTAGTGGACAAGTTGTGGGTAGCCGGTGAACCGGTGTGAACGGATGGCGGCAAGCCGGCTTTTGCCCCGCGCTTCTCACTCGAAGTTCACAGTTCCCATGGGGGTTATCCCCACCGGTCAAGCTGTGGAACAGGCTTCGACTGAGCGAGGAACAAAGTTATTCCAGTTATCCACTCTATGAAGAGGATGATGAGATGGAACTTTCTCTTCTTCTCCCCTCTTTCGATTGAGGAATGACGCTCTTGGCAAAATGGATCTTGGCCCAAGAAGCACAGGCCTCGACCACGGCCTTCGGCGTGTCGTAGAGAAGCAGTTCTTCAGCGAAGTCGCGGCACTGATTCGAATCGAGTAGAGAAATGGCTTCTTTGACTTCGAGCAATTGGCTGGGGCTGACGCTGAACTCGTCGAAGCCGAGACCAAGGAGGAGAGGCGTGAAGAGGCGTTCTCCCGCCATTTCACCGCAAATACCCGCCCAGATTCCATTGGCGTGCGCCGCGTCGACCGTGTGCTTGAGCAGGCGCAGAACGGCGGGGTGACCGGGCTGATAGAGATGGGCGACGTGTTCGTTGCCGCGATCCACGGCGAGGGTGTACTGGATGAGATCGTTGGTGCCGACACTGAGGAAGTCGACTTCACGGGCGATGTGATCGGCTTGCATGGCGGCGCTGGGCACTTCGATCATGCAGCCGGCTTCAAGGTTCTCGTCGAAGGTCTGCCCTTCGCGGCGCAACTCTTCGCGGCACTCCCGCAGCAGAGCAAGCGCGGTGCGTAACTCTTCCATGCCGGAAATCATGGGAAACATGAGACGGACCTTGCCGGCGGCGGAGGCCCGGAGGATGGCGCGGATTTGGGTCTTGAGAATCGCTGGTTCGGTGAGGGACAGGCGGATTCCCCGGCAACCGAGAAACGGATTGGGTTCGCGTTCCGCGAATTCGGGGTGGAGTTTGTCTCCACCGACGTCGAGGGTGCGGATGATCACCCCGCCATGCTGCATGACCTGGGCGAATCGTGTGTAGTTTGCGGTCTGTTTGTCCTCGTCAGGAGGAGAGCCACTCTCAAAGAAGAAGAATTCGGTGCGGTAGAGCCCGATGCCTTCTGCGCCCAAATCGCGCACGGACTCCAATTCGGAACCGAACTCGATGTTGGCGGAAAGAATGATGTGGAGACCGTCGGCGGTGAGCGCGAGACGGTGGCGCAGGTGCTCGAGCCCGCCTTCTCTCTCTTCTTTCGCCTTGGCCAGCGCACGATAGCTCTCGAGCGTCGCGGGAGAAGGATTGATGATGAGCAACCCTTCGTAACCGTCGAGAAGTGCAGTGGTGGTGGCTCGTTCCAGTTCGGCTTCGGGAAGATGAAGACCCACGACGCCCGGAATCTGAAGGGCCCTGGCCATGATGGCGGCGTGAGAGGTATAACCGCCGAGCACCGTGGCGAATCCCAAGGCGCGACGGTGATCCATCCGGGCGGCGGTGAAGGGGGTCAGGTCATGGGCGAAGAGGATATGGTCCTCTGCGGCGGCGGACTCGCTTTCGGGGTCGGTGCCGCTGAGGTTGGCGATGACTCTTCCCGCTACGTCTTCGATGTCGGTGGCGCGTTCGCGAAAAAAGGGATTCTCCGCCTCACGAAGACGTTCGATGAAGGTGCTGACGATGTCGTAGAAGACGCTCTCGACATTTCTTCCCGCCTCGGAGATCCGTTTCTCCACTCTGCGCAGGAGTTCTACGTCGTCCAGGATCTGCAAATGGGCATCGAAAATTCCGGCCGTCTCGCCGCCGGTGCGGGAGGCTAAGGTGTCGCGGTCCGCCGAGATTTGCTTACGGGTGCTCTCGAGCGCGGCGCGGAAGCGCTTCAGTTCCCCCTCGATGCGATTGGATGCGACGGGGTGCGAAGGTGGGCGCGAAAAACGCCTCAGATCCACCCGCAAGGGACCGACCGCGATTCCGGGGGAAACCGCTACTCCCTCGACGCGGATTTCCGCGCCAGGACCGGCAGCGCCAGTCACTAAAGCCGACGATTCAGTCCGCTTCTCCAAACCTTCGCGCGACCAGTTTTTCCAAGGCGCAGAGGGCCTCCTCCGCATCTTGACCCTCGGCCGAGACCAGGATTCTCGAGCCATGTCCAGCGGCGAGGAGCATCAAACCCATGATGCTCTTCCCATTGACCCGCTCATCGTCTTTTTCGACCCAGATTTCACACTGGAAGCCGCTCGAAGTCTTGGCGAACTGGGCTGCCGGCCTGGCGTGGAGCCCGAGTTCGTTGGTGATGATCAGCTCTTTCGACACGATTTGTGCGGGCATTCTGTGTAATTCCTCGGGTCTGGGCGGGCTCGAGGGCGCCGGTTCAGGCGCGATTATAGAGAGGGGTAAAAATTTTTCTATGGAAATCTCCTTGCGCCTCGCGAGGAAACGGAATGAGCAATGCCGGCTAGATAAGTTCCCGCAACGATTTCAGTAGCAATTGCTTGTGCTCATCGGAGCGGATCCCGAGGACAGCCGCCGCGGCGTTGCCCGGGCGAAAGGTCCGCCGGGCGCAGGCGCTCACGCCCTGCGCTCGCACTTCGCGCAGCTTATTCTCATAGTAGGCGGGATCGAGTTGGGTCCGCTCCTGAGCCACCAAGTCGCCCACCCAGAACATCTGCGCACCTGTATCCTCCATCGCCAATGCGTTCTGTCCAATGAGACAAGAAACAGCCTGGTCAACGGTCCGCGGGGCCGGTGCTTTTTCCCGTAGGCGGCGGAGGACCCGGATGATGATCTGCAGCGCTTCAGGGAAGCGGGATCCCTCCATGGCCGCATAAATGGACAGAAGACCTGTCTCCGCATAAAAATCGCGCTGGCTCGAGATGTCGTAGCAAATCCCGCGGCGCTCCCGCAGTTCCTGCTGCAGCAGGGAACTCATGGTCTCACCGAGGATGGCGCTGAGAACCCTTGAATCGGCTGCGTCTCGAGCCTGCCAACCGCCGGCGTGAAAAGCCAGAGCTAGGTGAGTCTGCTGCAGCGGCCGTTCTTCGGCAAGGATGGCCGGGGTCCGGCGGCGGGGAGGAACGTAGGGACGAGGGAAATGCCGGCGGCCAGCCGGCAGCCCTTCGAGGTGGCGCCGGGCCAGCCTCTTGAGTTCGGGAAAATCCATGCGTCCGGCTGCGGCCAGGATCGTATTGGCTCCCGTGTGGGCCCCGGCGGCGTAGGCGGACAACTTGGCCGAGTTAATTCTGTTGAGGCTCGACACCGAGCCGAGAATCGAGCGGCCAAGCGGATGCGCGGGCCAAGCGGCTTTGGCCAACAGATCTTCGACATGGGACGAAGGTTGTTCATGATAAAGGAGGATCTCGTCCTCTATGACGCGACGTTCCAAATTGATGTCGCGCGGGTGAAACCGGGCGTTCCGGTAGAGATCTGCCAAAAGATCGGTCATGGCGGCGGCGTGTTCCGCCGGAGCTTTCACGTGGTAACAGGTGTGTTCTTCCGCAGTAAACGCGTTGAGGGAACCGCCCACAGCTTCTGCATCGAGGGAGATTCGACGGGCCGAGCGGCGCCGGGTTCCTTTGAAGACGGCGTGTTCGACGAAGTGGGCCAATCCCTGATAGCGAAGCGGTTCGCTGCGGGAACCTCTGCGGCAATAGAGTCCCAGGGCGACGCTCGCTCGCGCCGGCATGTGTGCCAAGACCAGACAGACGCCGTTTTCCAGACGGTCGAGGAAATAGGTGGTTTCCGGCATGGAGGAATCCTTGAGTTTAGAGTGGTTCCGGCTCGGAATTGCGAGCGGTCAGCAGTTGATAGGCCAGGGTCAGATCGCGCGGCACCGTGATTTTGGGATTCGCGTCTTGGGCCTCAACCAAAGCTACCGGGTGTCCCGTCAATTCCACCGCTGACACCTCGTCGGTGACCACGGTTTCCCTCCGCTGCAATTCGGAGAACGCCCGAAGAAGGAGTTCCTTCCCAAAGATCTGTGGGGTTTCCATGCACCAAAGATTGCTGCGGTCGACGCTCCCAGTGACAAATCCGCGGGCATCAGCCCGTTTGAGGGTGTCTGTGATTCTCCGGGCGCACGCAGCGGCTGCGTGGCGTCTTGCCGCGGCGGCGCATTGACGAATATCGGCCTGAGAGATGAGCGGCCGGGCGCCGTCGTGAACCGCGACGAATTCGCACGCATTGGGAAGTGCGCGGATGCCTTCGAACACGGAATCCTGTCTTTCCCGGCCTCCGTGGACGATCCGGAAGATCTTATCGATCCGGAAAAAGTGTTGGAGTTCGCTGATCTCCACCACGCGTTCCGGGCTCGCCACGACGACGATGGCGTCGATGTCCGGGGCGTCCTGGAAGGCAGAAAGCGTATGGGCCAACACCGGCCTCTCCCCGAGCAGCGCGAAGAGCTTGTCGAAGCCCATGCGCCGGCTGCTTCCGGCAGCCACGATGATGGCACAGGTCATCTCGGTTTACGCGCTCACTCAGCCGAGACTTTCTCGCACGACCTGCGAGAGCGTCCGATTCTCCACGGAGCCGCCGAAACGTTCTTGAAGCGCCGCCATCACCCGGCCCATATCCGCGCGTGAACTTGCTCCGAGCGCCTGGACCGTCTCACTCACCGCCTGTTGGATTTCCTCGAGGGAAGGTGAAGGAGGCAGATAAGCATTCAAGAGGGCAATCTCGTTTTCTTCCGTCGCGGCGAGATCTTCCCTTCCTGCTTCCCGGAAGCTGGCCAGTGAGTCTTGGCGTTGCTTGATCTGTTTACGCAACACTTGAATCACCAGCGCGTCGCTGGGTTCGCCGCCCGCTCCGCCGGTTTCGATCACAGCGTATTTGACGGCGGAAGAAAGGGAGCGCAACACGGTGGTCAACGCCGCGTTGCGTTCTTTCATGGACCGCGTCAGATCCTGGAAGATCTGTTGCGAGAGGGTGGACATCGCGTCAAAGCTAGCCCGGGAGGCTTCTGAGACAACAGTGAATGCGCCCGGACGACGGATGGTGTGGAAACGATGCCCAACAGCTCGACGGCATTTTTTATGGCTGGCCGTCGTGGGGGACCGCACGTTCCATTCGGGCCAGTCGTGGGCTGCCGAGCGAGTCGAAGTGGGTGAGGGCGCCCTCTTTATGCCCACGGCAAGGGGAACGCAGCCAGCATCGGGCCCAACGCGCCGTAGCGGAAAGGGGAGTACTGAATGAGGGCGGGGAAGGCGGGCCGGCTTTATCTGATGGGTCTGGGAATGCTCCTGGCGGCTTTGGGAATGGTGTTCATCATCGCTCTGTGGAAAGGCTACGAAAAGGCCAGTGAAACCCGGCGGTGGAGAGCAACTCCGTGTGAGATCGTGGCAGCTTGGATCCAGGAAGCGCAGTTCAGCGAACCAGGCGATCGCCGCTACCTGCTGGAGCTGCGATACCGCTACGAATTCGCGGGTCATACCTATGTGGGACGCCGCGTCACCCGCCGCGACGGCGCGACCCGCTCCCGGCCCAAATTGGAACGATTACTGACATTCTACCGTCCTGGGACTCAGACGCAGTGTTTCGTGGATCCGGCGGATCCGGATTCTGCGGTCCTGCGCCACGAATCCCGCGCGCCGGGCTACACCCTTTGGTTTCCGCTCCTTTTCGTTGTGAGCGGCGCGACCATGGCTGCGGCCGCGGCCCGCCGATCGGGCCGGACACGGGATCGCGATGGGTCTTCGCGTTAGCTCACATTTCTCGTTCCGCTGGCCTCGGGCTTGAACAAGGTGTTGCACACCCAGCTCTGCGCCCTCGGCTGCGCGCGGCCTGGGCAGTAAGGGAGTTTCGCAGCGCCTCGCGATGAAACGGTATGAGCAATGCGGGCTAGAGACTCTCCAGGGCGCTGTCCGCGTCGCCGAGTTCTTCGCCGCTCAGGGCCGGAACCGGAGCGAGGTCCGGATGTTCCGCTTCGACGACCTCGATTTCCCGATGCAGGTGGAAACCGGTGCCTGCGGGAATGAGATGACCCATGATGACGTTCTCCTTGAATCCGCGGAGGGTATCGACTTTGCCCAAGGTCGCGGCGTCGGTCAGCACCCGGGTCGTGTCCTGGAAGGAAGCAGCCGAGATGAAGGAATCCGTTTCCAGCGACGCTTTCGTGATGCCGAGAAGAACGGGGACGCCTTCGGCGGGCTTGCCGCCCTGTTCCGCGATGTTCCGGTTGACGTCCTCGAACTCGGTTCGTTCGACTTGATCGTCCCAGAGGAAGGCCGTGTCGCCCGGATCGGTGATCTTCACCTTGCGCAGCATCTGCCGAATGATGATCTCGATGTGCTTGTCGTTGATCTCGACGCCCTGCAAACGGTAGACTTCTTGGACCTCGTTGACGAGGTGTTCCTGCAGCTCGTGAGGCCCGCAGATCTCAAGAATCTCGTGGGGCACGACCGGGCCATCGGTGAGTTGCTGTCCTTTGCGAACGGCATCGCCTTGGTAGACGATGATGTGTTTGCTCAGCGGAATGAGATGATCCTCGGTCTCGGCGGACTCGGGGTCAGTGACGACCAATTTGCGCTTTCCGCGGAACGTGCCTCCAATCTCGACGATCCCGTCGATCTTGGCGATTTCCGCGGCGTCCTTGGGTTTGCGGGCCTCGAAGAGTTCGGCCACGCGGGGAAGGCCGCCGGTGATGTCCTTGGTTCGTGAGACTTTGCGCGGCGTCTTGGCCAACTGGGCTCCGGCGTGGATCTTTTGTCCGGGTTTCACGCTGAGGTGCGCTCCAGCGGGAATGGAATAACTGGCGGTGACATTGCGCGTGGCGGCATCGAGAATGACGATCTGGGGATGCAGGTCTTCCTTATGTTCGATGACGACCATACCGGAAGCGCCGGTTTCTTTGTCGACATCTTTATCGGTGGTGATCCCCTGGATCATGTCGCGGAATTCGATTACGCCGGCTTTTTCACTGACGATGGGGATGTTGTAGGGATCCCAAGTAGCGATGGTGTCGCCGGCGTCAACATGGACTCCTGAGGGCCTATTGACCAGGGAACCGAGAGGAAGATCGAAGGATTCGATTTCCTTCCCCGTTTCATCCCGGACGGACAGGCTGCCGTGTTTGTTGAGCACCACCCAGGCTCCCTCGGTGGTTTCGACCACGCGGAGATTGACAAAGCGGAGTTCACCTCCGACGCGCACCGTGATCTGCGGTTGTTTGAAGGTCTGGCTGGCGACGCCGCCCACGTGAAACGTCCGCATGGTCAACTGGGTTCCGGGTTCGCCGATGCTTTGAGCAGCGATGATCCCGACAGCTTCCCCGATCTTGATGATCCGGCCGTTGGCCAAGTTCAGCCCGTAGCACGCTGCGCAGCATCCTCGGCGGGACTCGCAAGTGAGCACGGAGCGGATTTTGAGCTGTTCGACGCCGATTTGCATGAGCTGGCCAGCCTCTTTCTCGCCGATGAGTTGGTCGACTTCCACAATCGCGGCGCTGGTCACGGGATCGACGATGCGTTCGCAACTCACTCGTCCATAAACGCGCGTCTTGAGATCGACCACCTCCTCGTCGCCTTCGTAAATGGCCCGAACGACGATGCCGTTCGCGGTGCCGCAATCGTCGGTGGTGACGATGACATCCTGAGCCACATCCACGAGCTTGCGAGTGAGGTAACCGGAGTCGGCGGTTTTCAGAGCCGTGTCGGCCAGACC
This sequence comes from Verrucomicrobiales bacterium, assembly GCA_035513055.1. Taxonomy (GTDB): domain Bacteria; phylum Verrucomicrobiota; class Verrucomicrobiia; order Verrucomicrobiales; family DEV007; genus DATKCT01. Next base: position 27,758 of record DATKCT010000080.1, read on the forward strand.
CTTCCGGGCGCCGTGTGTCGAAATGAAGTACTCGAGCACGGACAATCCCTCGCGGAAGTTCGAGGTGATAGGGCGTTCGATGATTTCACCAGAGGGCTTGGCCATGAGACCCCGCATGCCCGAGAGCTGCTTGATCTGTTGGCGGTTCCCCCGGGCGCCGGAGTCCACCATGATGAAGAGCGGATTCGGGGCCGCTTTTCCATCGTTGTGCTCGATGGTGCGGAACAGGCTGCTCTGAATCTGATCGCCCGCGTGGGTCCAGATATCGATGATCTTGTTGTAGCGCTCGCCCTCGGTGATGATGCCTTTCTTGAACTGCTTCTCCACTTCCCGGATTTGAGTGTAGGCGGCCTTGAGTTGTTTCGCCTTCTCTTCCGGGATCACCATATCGGAAATCCCAATGGACAATCCCGAGCGCGTGGCCTCTCGGAAGCCCAGTTCCTTGAGCCGGTCCAGAACGCGAACGGTGCGTTCGCCTCCGACCGCTTGGAAAGTGCGCCAGATGATGTCGCTGAGCTGGTTCTTGTCGACGGGCTGGTTATGAAAACCCAATTCTTTTGGCCAGATCTCGTTGAAGCGGACCCGGCCGGGAGTGGTGAAGATGACCCGTGAATCGGCATCGCCGTAAATGGTGGCGGCGCCGCGATCGGGGTTGCGCAGGCGAATCCATTGATGAGAGCGGACTCCCTTGGCGGCGACGGCGAACTCGACCTCGGTGGTGTCGGCGAAAAGCGGAAGGGCAGCAGCCTCCTCGCTGCGCGGCTCGGGGACAATCTCACGGGTCTGAGTCAGGTAGTAGCAACCCAGAGTGATGTCCTGCGAGGGGGTGGTCACGGGCCGGCCGTTGGACGGGGAAAAGATGTTGTGCGGCGCCAGCATGAGCAGGCGCGCTTCCAGTTGCGCTTCCACGGAAAGGGGCACGTGCACGGCCATTTGATCGCCGTCAAAGTCGGCGTTGTAGGCAGTGCAGACCAGAGGATGGATCCGGATGGCCTCTCCTTCGATGAGGACGGGCTCGAAGGCCTGGATGGAAAGGCGATGCAGCGTGGGGGCGCGGTTCAACAGAACGGGATGCCCCTGCGTGACTTCCTCGAGGATGTCCCAAACCTCGGGCGTCCGCCGTTCGATCATTTTCTTGGCGCTGCGCACGGTGTGGACGTAGCCCATTTCTTTGAGCCGCCGGATGATGAAGGGCTCGAAGAGCACGAGGGCCATCTTTTTGGGCAGCCCGCATTGGTGCAGTTTCAATTCCGGACCGATGACGATGACGGAACGCCCGGAGTAATCGACGCGTTTGCCCAGGAGATTCTGGCGGAACCGGCCGCTCTTGCCCTTGAGCATGTCGCTGAGGGATTTCAGCGGGCGATTGCCGGCTCCGGTCACAGCGCGCCCATGGCGTCCGTTGTCGAAGAGGGCGTCGACCGCTTCCTGGAGCATGCGTTTCTCGTTGCGAATAATGACCTCCGGCGTCTTGAGCTGAAGGAGGTTCTTGAGCCGGTTGTTGCGATTGATGACCCGGCGGTAGAGGTCGTTGAGATCAGAGGTGGCGAAGCGTCCGCCTTCAAGGGGCACCAGGGGACGGAGGTCGGGAGGGATGACCGGCAACACTTCCATGATCATCCATTCCGGCCGGGTGTGAGACCCGGCGAAGCCCTGAGCCAGCTTCAGACGCTTGGCCAGCTTCTTGCGCGTCTGCTTGGAACGGGTCAACTCCATCTGCTCCTCCAGCCAACGGATAAGTTCGTTGAGCTTGATCTGAGAGAGCAGAGTCTTGATGGATTCCGCTCCCATCCCGACGCGGAAAGCATCCGCACCGAATTCCTCTTCGGCGTCGCGCAACTCCGTGTCTGTCAGGAGCTGGCCCGATTCGAGGGGAGTATTGCCCTTATCGGTTACGATGCTGTCCTCGTAGTAGATAACGCGTTCCAACTGTCGCGCGCTCATATCCAGCATGAGCCCGATCCGAGATGGCATGCATTTGTAGAACCAGATGTGGGAAACGGGGACCGCCAACTCGATGTGCCCCATCCGCTCCCGGCGCACCCGCGACAGGGTGACTTCCACTCCGCAGCGGTCGCAGATCACCCCTTTGTGCTTGATCCGCTTGTATTTTCCGCAGGCGCATTCCCAGTCCCGGGTAGGGCCGAAAATGCGCTCGCAGAAAAGTCCGCCCTTCTCCGGTTTGAAGGTGCGGTAATTGATGGTCTCCGGATTCTTGACCTCACCACGGCTCCAGCTCCGGATGGTGTCGGACGAGGCCACACTGATGGCGACTTGGTCAAACTCAGAACGGGTGGGCTCGGGGACGAGAAGATCGCGGGTTTGAATCTCAGTACTCATGGTGCAGACGGGAGGGTGGGGCGTTGTGAGACGGGCAGGCTCGCGAAAAGGGGTGTTTCAGGGCGTGATCGTTAGGCGCTGAGCGATTCGATGCTCAGGTCGGAGGAATGGCTTGCGTGGGAACCGCTACGGGGACCGACTTTGACGTCGAGGCCGAGGCTCTGCATTTCTTTGATCAAGACATTGAAAGATTCGGGCGTGCCTGCTTCCAAAGTGTTGTCCCCCTTGACGATGGCTTCGTAGATGCGGGTGCGGCCCTGGACGTCGTCGGATTTCACGGTGAGAAGTTCCTGAAGGGTGTATGCGGCGCCGTAGGCTTCGAGCGCCCACACTTCCATCTCCCCGAAGCGCTGGCCTCCATATTGGGCCTTCCCCCCGAGCGGCTGTTGGGTAACCAGAGAATAGGGACCCACAGCCCGGGCGTGAATCTTATCTGCGACAAGGTGTCCGAGCTTCATCATGTAAATAACCCCGACAACGACATCCTGTTCGAACCGGTCTCCCGTCCGGCCATCATAGAGGACAGACTTGCCGTTCTCCCCGACCCAGCGGTAACCCTCGATTTTGCTCGCCTCCCGGAGGTATTGGGCGATTTGCTTCTCGGAGATGCCATCGAAGACGGGAGTGGCGATGCGGAGCCCGAGCGCTTGGCAGGCGACGCCGAGGTGAGTTTCCAAGACTTGGCCGACGTTCATCCGGCTGGGAACGCCGAGGGGGTTGAGGATGATGTCGACCGGAGTCCCGTCTTCGAGAAAAGGCATGTCCTCTTCCGGGACGATCTTGGCGACCACGCCCTTGTTGCCGTGGCGTCCGGCCATCTTGTCGCCAACGCTCAGTTTTCTCTTGCTGGCGATGTAGACCTTGACCTGTTTGACGATGCCGGGATCGATTTCATCGCCGCTCTCCAAGCGGTCAAGTTGCTCGACCCGCTCGCTGTCCAGCTCCTCGAATTTCGATTCGAAGGAGGCCGTGATTTCCATGATTTTGTTGCGGACCGGACTGGGATCGATATCGATGTGGTCGTAGACGCCGGCGAGCTTTCGCAGGAGCGTCTTCGTTACCTTCCGGTTGGCGGGGATGATGATCTCGCCGGTCTGAGCATTGACCACATCGAGGGGGATCTTCTCACCGAGGAGAATGTCGGAGAGCTTCTCGGTGAGTTGATCCGTGATGTCGGTTTTGCGTTTCCGGTAGTCCTCGTCGATGTTCTTGCGTTGCTTTTTGTCCTCCGTCGCGCTTGTGCGTTCGCGGCCTTGTTCCTTGCGAGAGGAGACCCGGACGTCCATAACGATGCCTGAGCATCCCGAGGGGACGCGGAGCGAGGTGTCTTTCACGTCGGCCGCTTTCTCGCCGAAGATGGCGCGCAGAAGACGTTCTTCCGGGGCGAGTTCGGTCTCGCTCTTGGGAGTGATCTTTCCGACGAGGATATCGCCGGGCTTCACCTCGGCGCCCACGCGGATGACGCCGTCCTTATCGAGGTTGCGAAGCGCTTCTTCTCCCACATTCGGTATGTCCCGGGTGATCTCTTCGGGACCGAGCTTGGTATCCCGCGCGCCAATCTCGAATTCGTCGATGTGGATCGAGGTGTAAACGTCTTCCTTGACGACGCGTTCCGAGATGGCGATGGCGTCCTCGAAATTGTAGCCGTTCCAGGACATGAAGGCGACCAAGACGTTCCGGCCCAGAGCCAATTCGCCGTCCTCTGTGCAGGGTCCGTCGGCGATGACATCGCCTTTCTGGACCTGATTGCCGCGGCGCACCAGGGGCTTCTGGTTCATGCACGTGCCCGCGTTCGAACGCATGAACTTCCGGAACGGGTAGACCTGAATCCCTTTCTTGGGATTGGACCGCAGTTTGTCGGGGTGTTTGAGAAAATCGGCGTCGGTAACCGGAAGCTTGCCGTCCGGCGTCACCACCACGATTTCGGCGGTGGCGGCGGCGACGATGCCGTCTTCCTCCGAGACGACGACGGCGCGAGAGTCGCGGGCGACCTTCCCCTCCATGCCCGTTCCCACGATCGGGGCTTCCGAGCGCAGCAGAGGCACGCCTTGTCGCTGCATGTTGGACCCCATCAGGGCCCGGTTGGCGTCATCGTGTTCCAGAAAGGGAATGAGACCCGCCGCCACCGACACCAATTGCTTCGGCGATACGTCCATGTAGGACGCCTGACTCGGCTCCACTTCCAGAAACTCCCCACGGAAACGCACCGTGATGGTTTTGTTGCGGAAGTTACCGTCTTCCTCAATGGGGTTGTTTGCCTGCGCGATGTGATAATTCTCCTCTTGGTCGGCCGTGAGGTATTCGATAGTTCCGGTGAGACGGCCGTCTTCGATGCGACGGTAGGGAGTTTCAATAAACCCGAACTCATTGATCCGGGCGAAGGTGCTCATCGAGTTGATCAACCCGATATTGGGTCCCTCCGGCGTTTCGATGGGGCAGATCCGCCCGTAGTGGGAAGGGTGCACGTCGCGGACTTCGAACCCGGCCCGGTCGCGGTTGAGTCCCCCGGGACCCAAGGCGGAAAGCCGCCGCTTGTGGGTCAGTTCGGACAGCGGGTTGGTTTGGTCCATGAACTGGCTCAGTTGGGAGCGGCCGAAAAAGTCGCGGACCACGGCGCTGAGAGCCTTGGGATTGATCAGCTTCTGGGGCGTCATCCCGTCAAAGTTCACGTCGAAGAGGGTCATGCGCTCTTTGACCAGACGCTCGGTGCGCGCGAGACCGACCCGGCACTGGTTGGCCAGCAGTTCGCCCACGGCCCGGATGCGGCGGCTGCCCAAGTGGTCGATGTCGTCGAGGACTCCACCCCCGCGCTTGACTTCGAGCAGGTATTTGAGGGCCGCAAGGAAATCCTCGGGCACCATGACGCGGCCGTTTTCGTCGATCTTCAGGCCGAGCTTCTGATTGATCTTGTAGCGTCCGACCCGGGTGAGATCGTACTTTTTGGGATCGAAAAACAGACGCTTCAACAACGCCCGCGCATTGGCGGTGGTGGCCGGGTCGCCGGGCCGGAGCCGCCGGTAGATCTCTTTCAGAGCTTCTTCTTCGCTGCGGGCGGGATCTTTCTTGAGAGACTTGATGAGGACCTCGTCCTCACGGGTGTCGATGACGGGGATGGATTTGTGCCCGAGTTCCAGCAACTGGCGGACGACCCCGATGGTCATCGGTTCGAAGGCCTTGGCGATGACGATTTCCCCGTCGAGAATGTCCTCGAAGGTCACCTTGGAGGCGAGCAAGTCCTCGTCCATCTCTTCTTTCAGACGGAGTGTCTCGACTGTGTAGAATTGCCGGACGATGTCTTCGTTGGAGCCGAACCCGATGGCGCGGAGGAAGGTCGTGGCGAGGAACTTGCGGCGGCGGCGGCGGCGATCGAGGTAGACGTAGAGCAGGTCGTTGGTGTCGAACTGAACTTCGAGCCAGGAGCCTCGGTCTGGGATGATCCGGAAGGCGTGCAGGATTTTCCCGTTGAGGTGGACGGACTTCTCGAAGCAGATTCCCGGAGAACGGTGCAGTTGGCTGACCACCACGCGCTCGGCCCCATTGATGACGAAAGTGCCGCGTCGCGTCATGAGCGGAAGCTCGCCCATGTAGACCTTCTCTTCCTTGGTGCCGGACTCGTCGCGCAGCTTGAAGGTGACGTAGAGAGGGGCCGAAAAGGTTTCGCCGCTGCGCTGCGCAGCTAAGGCGGACAGCTTGGGTTCACCGACCTCGTAGCAATCGAAATCCAGGGTGACTTTCTCGTCGTAGCTGGTGATGGGAAACACTTCCCGGAACACAGCTTGAAGCCCCGTGTCGATCCGCTTAGAGGGAGCTTCGTCCTTCTGAAGAAACTCGGCGTAGGATTGGAGCTGGACGCCGATCAGGTTCGGGGGCTCGATGCCCTCGGTGATCTTTCCGAAGTAAAGGCGTTCGGACATGGTGCTTTAGAAGTGGGCGGGTTGAACGGGAGCGCGGCGCGGAAATGCGCCAGCGGCTGTCATCTGGTGCAAAAAAGAGAAGGCGAGCGGGCGGCTGCGGGCCGCCCGAGCCTGAAATCCGGGCACGGCAAAGCCGGGAAGTCCCGAAAGACTCCTTCGGACGAATCGGGGTTCGCTCTTGCGGAGCTGTCCTTCGATGGCGGGGCGGATCGGATGAGTGGTTGAAGAGCGAGGGGAAAGGGTGAGGGACACAACGCCCTTTCCGGGACCGCCCTGCGGCGGCCCGGGATCGAGCGGAGAATCTGGCTGGCTGCTTCTTACTTGATATCGACTTTGGCGCCGGCTTCCTCCAGCTTGGCCTTGGCCTTGGCGGCGTCGTCTTTGTTAGCCCCCTCCAAGATGGCTTGAGGCGCGCTCTCGACGAGCTTCTTGGCATCGGCGAGCCCGAGCCCGCTGACGACTTCGCGCACGGCCTTGATGACCGCGATCTTGTTCGAGCCGATCTCGGAGAGCACGACGTCGAATTCCGTCTTCTCTTCCGCTGCCGCAGCGCCGGCGTCGGCCGCGGCTGGGGCGGCGGCGGCCACGGCCACCGGGGCCGCGGCGCTGACGCCGAGCTTCTCTTCGAGAGCTTTGATCAATTCAGCCGCCTCCAAGAGGGAGACGGCGCTGATTTCGTCCACGAGTTTTGCAATGTCTGCCATGGTGTCTAGTGCGGTATCGTCGCCGCCCAGAGCCCTGGGCGATTTCAGTCCCGCAGCCGCGGGACCGACGAGGAACCTCTTGTTATGGTTGGGGTATTCCCCGCGGATCCTGGGGATCGCGAGAAAAGGATGTGAGGAGCCCGATAGGCTTCAGGTGGATGCGTTTGGGTTCAGGAGTTTTTGTCTACGTGAGCTTGCAGAAGCCGCGCCAATCGGGAGCCCGGCTCGTTGAGAAGCCGCACCAATCCGGTCGCGGGAGCCTGGATCAGGCCGAGAAGTTGAGCCAAAAGCACTTCGCGCGGCGGCAGCTCGGCCAGAGCCAGAACTTCGGTGCCGGCCAGGAAACGTCCGTCGAGGAGACCGGCCCGGATCTTGGGACGCTGGAACTCTTTTTCGAAGGTCTTCAACACCTTGGCTGCAGCGCACACGTCGGCTTGACCAGTGACGATAGCGGTTTGCCCGCTGAAGGCCCCGGAGAGATACTCGGGAAATTCGGAATTGCTGGCCACCCTCTTGAGATAGGTGTTCTTGGCCACGTGATACCGTGCGCCGGACTCGCGGAGCCGGCCGCGCAGGACGCCGAACTGGGACACAGTGAGTCCGGTGTAGTCGGTCACCAAGAGGAAAGGCGACGATTGGATCCGGTCCACCAGTTCGTCGATGAGAGTCTGTTTTTCTGCCTGCATAGCGAAAAAGGTGAAGCCGGGGTTCAGTGCGAGGCGAAAAGAGAAGCCAGGAGGGGTATCCCGGGGCACATGGTGGCGCTGACGGTGGCGGCTTCGACAAAACGTCCTTTGGCGGCAGCCGGCCGGGCACGTTGCACGGCGTCGATGACAGCGGAGGCGTTTTCGACCAACTGAGGGATTTCAAACGAGGCCTTGCCTACAGTGACGGCCACGTTCCCGTTTCGGTCCAGCTTAAAATCGACCCGGCCGGCTTTGACTTCCGCCACGGCTTTGGCCGTGTCTTCAGTCACCGTCCCGGTGCGAGGATTGGGCATGAGGCCCCGCGGGCCCAGAATCCGGCCCAACTTGCGAACTTCGGACATGGCGTCGGGTGTGGCAATAGCCACATCGAAATCCGTGAAGCCCTCTTGAACCTTCTTCACCAACTCCTCGAAGCCGACGAACTCGGCGCCCGCGGCTTCCGCTGCGCTGGCTGCATCTCCCTGCGCGAATACGAGCACCCGGACGCTCTTCCCGCTGCCGTGCGGCAGCGGACAAGTCCCCCGCACCATTTGGTCGGATTGCCGGGGATCGACGCCGAGGCGAAAGGAGAGAGTCACGGTTTGATCGAACTTCGGGCCCGGGAAGCGTTTCAGAGTGCTGAAGGCCTCGTCCAAGCTGTAGGACTTGTCGGTCTCGAGAAGCTTGAGGGCTTCCCGGTAGCGTTTGCTTCTATGTTTTGCCATGGTTTTGGGCAGTGCCAGCGAGCCCGGAGACTCTCCTGCAATTCGGTTGAGGCTCGCGCCTTCGGCATCCTGCTGGATTCGAAGTGCGCGGGAACCTTGGTTAGTCGACGATTTCGATCCCCATTTGCCGGGCGGTGCCGGCGATGACCCGGGACGCGGCTTCTTCGTCGTTGGCGTTGAGATCAGGCATTTTGGCCCGGGCGACGTCAAGGAGCTGCGCCCGGCTGATGCTGGCGACCTTGTTCTTGTTGGGCAGTCCGGAGCCGGCGGCGATCCCCGCGGCCTTCTTGAGCATCGAGGAAGCCGGCGGCTGCTTGGTGATGAAAGAAAAGCTCTTGTCCTTGTAAACGGTAATGACCACGGGCAACAAGTCGCCCGCCTGCTTCTGCGTGGCCGCATTGAAGGCCTTACAGAATTCCATGATGTTGACCCCGGCTTGTCCCAAGGCCGGGCCGACCGGCGGAGCGGGATTGGCCTGACCAGCAGGGATTTGCAGTTTGATTTGGCGGATGATTTCCTTAGCCATGGATGAAAGGGGAGTGCAGCGCGGCAGGAAAGGGTTAGCCCCGTTCCACTTGCCAGTTTTCGAGTTCAACCGGCGTGGACCGGCCAAAAATGTTGACGGAAACCAGGAGTTTGCCGCGTTCGTGATCGATTTCCTCGACGATGCCGTTTTGACTTTGGAACGGACCGTCTGCCACTTTCACGGTGTCTCCGACCTCGAAAGTGATCTTCGGTTTGACGTCCCCCTCGCGTTCCCGGATTTGGGCGAGCATGCTTTGGACTTCGGACTCCCGCATAGGGACCGGACGGGCGCGGGTTCCGGCGAAATTGATGACGCCGGCCGTATCCTTGATGAAATACCAGGTTCGTTCGACCAGCCCTCCGGACTCCTCCTCCAAGAGGTGCATGTTGATGATCACGTATCCGGGAAAGAACTTCCGTTTCGACTCAGTCCTCTTGCCGCGCTTGACTTCCGAGACCATTTCGGTGGGAACGAGCACTTCATAGACCAGATCGCCCATTTCCTCTGTCTTGACCCGACGGCGGATGTTCTCGCGCACTTTCTGCTCCTGTCCGGAAAGAACATGCACGACGTACCACTGGTCTCGAGCTGCGGGGATGGCGGGCATTCGGGGAAAGGACCTTCGCGGGCTTCCGGCGCCGGGCGGCGAGGCTGGGGTTTTATCTCCAAAAATTGGTCAACAACTTCACGGTATTGGTCAGACACAGATCGCAGAAGGCCACGAAACCGGCCAAAAGCAGCATGGCGATGACGACGACCACGGTAGCGTCGGTGAGTTCACGAAATTTCTTGAAGCCCTTCTCCTTGGGATCCCAGGGCCAGGTAGCCTTTTGAAGCTCCGTGCGCACTTCCCGGAAGTAACGGCTGGTTTTGCTGAACATGGGGGCGGAGGTGTGCGGGAGACGATTTGGCAGGACAGGGGGGACTCGAACCCCCAACCAACGGTTTTGGAGACCGCTACTCTACCAATTGAGCTACTGTCCTGCAGGCGATGAGATGAAGCCGGAGCGAAGAATCCTTTCGGATTCGCCGGGCATGATGGGAGGCGTCTGGTCAATCCATGATCTCGGCAACCCGGCCGGCTCCAACCGTCCGGCCTCCTTCGCGAATGGCGAAGCGGATGGTCCTTTCCATGGCGATGGGTGTGATCAACTCGATCTCCAGACTCACGTTGTCGCCCGGCATGACCATTTCCACTCCGTCGGGCAGCTTGATGCTGCCGGTCACGTCAGTCGTGCGGAAATAGAACTGCGGGCGGTAATTGCTGAAAAACGGCGTGTGGCGGCCGCCTTCGTCCTTGCTCAGAACGTAAACCTCGGCCTTGAACTTGCGGTGCGGCTTGATGCTTCCAGGCTTCGCGATGACCTGACCGCGCATGATGTCGTCTTTTTTCATGCCCCGCAGCAGCAGGCCCACGTTGTCGCCGGCCCGGCCTTCGTCGAGAAGCTTCCGAAACATCTCGATGTCGGTCACCACGGTTTTCTGGGTGTCGCGGATTCCCACGATTTCGACCTCGCTCATCTTTTTGATGATTCCGCGCTCGACCCGGCCGGTGGCCACGGTGCCGCGTCCCTCAATTGAGAACACGTCCTCGATGGGCATCAGGAAATCCAGATCGATGGGGCGCTCCGGCAGCGGGATATAGTCGTCGACGGCTTCGATCAGCTTCATGATGGCGGCCTTGTGCTCGGGGTCGCCTTCCATGGCCTTGAGCGCGCTTCCCTTGATGATGGGAATCTCGTCGCCGGGAAATTCGTACTTGCTCAGCAGGTCGCGGACTTCCATCTCGACGAGGTCGAGCAGTTCGGGGTCGTCGACCTGGTCGACTTTGTTTAGAAAGACGACCATGGCCGGAACACCTACTTGACGGGCCAGGAGGATGTGCTCGCGGGTCTGCGGCATCGGGCCGTCGGCGGCGCTGACCACCAGGATGGCTCCGTCCATCTGGGCCGCGCCCGTGATCATGTTCTTCACGTAGTCGGCGTGCCCGGGGCAATCCACGTGAGCGTAGTGCCGGTTCTCGCTTTCGTACTCGACATGAGCCGTGGAAATGGTGATTCCCCGCTCGCGTTCTTCCGGCGCCGCATCGATTTCCGCGTAGTTCTTCTTCTGGGCAAGGCCCAACTCCGCGAGCGTCATCGTGATCGCGGCGGTGAGCGTGGTCTTGCCGTGGTCGACGTGCCCGATGGTTCCCACGTTTACGTGCGGCTTGGTCCTCTTAAATTGTTCTTTGGCCATGTGCGTCTAACAGATACGGCGCCCCGGGGGCAGGTTGAGTTTTCGATGCTCGAATGGAATGATCTGGTTGCGTTCGATGGTTTTTTGCTTGAGAATGGCGTGCCTGGAGCTCATGACGGGATTTGAACCCGTGACCTCTTCCTTACCAAGGAAGTGCTCTACCCCTGAGCTACATGAGCGGCCTCAAATCCTGTTCGCCGAAAAAAAGACATCCACCTGTGCTGTCCGCTCTCCTCGAGCAGGCAGGACAGATGAAAGGGACCGTTCCCGGCTGAGCAGGCGAGACGCTAGCAGGGGCGACCTCCCAGTCAACCGTATAATTCTAAAATTTTCGGCCCCTTCTTGCGGGCCGTCCTCCCGGCGGTTTCCCTTTCCCCGCTCCCCTGTGGCCCCGCCTTCGGGGCGGCTTTACACCGGGGATTCCTGTGTTTAGAATCCCCCGAGGTTTGTTTTCATGGACTATCAGGATTACCCTTCGCAGGGTCCGCCCCTGCACACGGAAAAGGTGTTCGCGGACAGAAAGGTTTTTTTTCTCGATCTCAAAGAGAACGAACGGGGACGCTTCGTCAAAATCACTGAAGACGTCCGTGGCCGGAGAGACACCATCATTCTCCCGATGGAGGCTCTCGACGAGTTCATCGACGCGTTGCACCGCATCGCCCAGGAGAGCCGTGAGACCGGGGCTTGACTGCCTCAGGCAAAGAATACGGCATTGGCGTTGCCTCTCGAAGCTCTGCTCGTTACCGCTGCCGTCATCGTTACCGATGGGCGGGTGCTTCTGACCCGTCGCGCTGCGGGCGGTCTGGCTGGGCTTTGGGAGTTCCCGGGCGGCAAAGTCGAGCCCGGCGAGAGCGAAGAGGAATGCCTGCACCGGGAGATCCGCGAGGAGTTGGGGCTGACGATCCGAGTGGAGCGGTTTCTCGGGGAAAACCTCCATCGATACCCCGCTGTGACCGTCCGGCTCAGGGCCTGGCTTTGTAGTTGCCTCGCGCCGGATGCGGGGGAAATTCGCTTGGCGGATCACGACGCCTTCGCCTGGGCGACCGCCGTGGATCTGCCGGACTTCGATTTGGCGCCGGCCGATATTCCCCTCCTCGATTTGCTCCTGGGCATCCTGAAAAACGAAACGGGCGCTCTCTAACCCGCATTCTCCGGTGGATTCTCTTTGTTTCTCGAGATCGGGAGTTCTGAGGCTAAGTGGTCATGAGCATAAATGCGATGACGTTCGTTGCGTCAGGTTTGGCCTGTGGCGAGGCGCGAGGAGGGCGCATCCCCGCAGCGGGCTGTAACCGACGAGCAACAAAGCCACAGGCCAAACCTGGCGCAACCCGCAGGGCGGCGGTTCCTTTCGGCGCAG
>DATKCT010000081.1:0-5706 GCA_035513055.1 Verrucomicrobiales bacterium
TGCCTCATGCCTCATGCCTCATGCCTCATGCCTCATGCCTCATGCCTCATGCCTCATGCCTCATGCCTCATGCCTCATCCCTCATGCCTCACGCCTCATGCCTCATCCCTGCATCCTCAATCATCCCCGTCCCGGCGGTAATACTTCTGGTAGTCCTTGTCGGAATAGGTCCCGTAGCCGTAATCGCTATAGCCGTAGGCATAATAACCTCCGCGCTTGTGGACGGGAACCTGATTAAGAATGATCCCAATCATCCCGACATGAGTTTCCGCTAGTTTATGGGCGGCAAACTTGATCTTGTGCCGGTTGATTTCGTTGTGCTTGACCACGAAGACGGCCTCATCCGCGAAGGGCGCAAGAAAGAGGGCGTCCGGGAAAAGGCCGACCGGCGGCGAGTCGATGATGATGAGGTCGAACTCAGGACGCAAGGCGTTCATGAGGATCTCGAAACGCTCGCCGTGAATCATTTCTGTGGGGCTCTTCAAGGAACCGCCGGAGCGGAGCAGATAGAGTTCGAGATCGCCAGCTTTGAGCAGGCCCAAGGTTTTGTCCTGCGCCAACTGATTGATCGAGCGCGGCGGAGGCTGGTTCGACTCGATCCAGCGGATGATTCCGGCATCGTTTTTGAGCCCCATGAGCCGGTGCTGGGAGGGACGGCGGAAATCGCCATCGAACAAAAGGATCCGCCCGCCGTGGCGGGCAAACGTGGTGGCCAGGTTGCAGGAGACGAAGGATTTGCCTTCCTGAGGCGCGGCGCTGCAAATCAAGATCACCTTGGGCATGGCCACGGTGGAATTGACCTCGAGAGAACTGTAGACGCTGCGAAAGGCTTCGATGAGGGTGTCGTCTTGGGCGTCGTAGACGCTTAGGGCTAACTTCTTGGAGTCCTTCTCCCGGGAAAAGGGAATCACTCCCAGACAATCCAGGCCCAGGAAGTTCTGGGCATCGGTCACGGACTTGATCCGGTTGTCGATGAATCCCAGAACGAGCGGGATGCCGAGAAGACTCATGCCGAAGAGGCCCATCGCGCTGAGCGCGGCCCGCCTCCGGTCAGGCTGGAAGGGAACCGTGGGAACCTGAGCATCGTTGACGACTTTGACGTTGGTGACGTCGAGCTGCGCGGCGATGCGGGCCTCGTTGAGGCGGGAAATCAACGCATTGTGGGCGCTGCGATCCTGATCCAGTTGACTGGAGAGCGCGTTGTATTGCACGGCGACAGAGCCTTCGGCGAGAGAATTCTGCTCGGCATTCGCGAGCTGGCCCAGAAACCGGTCGCGCTCGGCACGGGCTTGGCTCAAGCGGCTGAGAATATCCCCGATGGCTCGCTCGACATTCTCCCGCACTTGCGCCTCGAGCGAAATTCTCTTTTGGTCGTTCTCGACCATCTTGGGATGGCGCTCGAGGTAACGGGCGGACCATTCGGCGCGCTCCTGCCGGTTGAGATCGAGATCATTGACCAGGACAGGAATGGACCCGAAATTGCTGATGGACGCCAGGCCGAGGAGGTCCTCGCTGGCGTTTTGCATCTCTTGGACGCGCGCCACTTGCGCCTCGAGATTGGCGATATCGACGTCGAGCTTGTTGATTTGCCCGCTCACACTAACAAGCCGGGCCGACGTGGTGTCGGTGGCGTCATTGGAGGAGACGAACCCGTGCTTGAGCCGGTAGTCTTGCAGGGCTTGCTCGCTTTGGCGCACTTTCTCGCCGAGTTCTTCGACTTGTCTTTCCAAAAAGACCACGGCGTCGTCCGTGCTGCGCTTGGCTTCTTCGAGGAGGAAGCGCCCATAGGTCCCGGCGAAACGATCCGCGGCCAGGGCGGCCATGGCCGGGTCCATGTGGGAACAGTGCAGCGTGAACACTTGGGTCTCGGCTTCCCGCTGCACCGCAAGCACCGATTGGATGAGACTATCGAACAACTCGACTTGCTCTTCCGCGTTCAGTTCCGCGCCCGGCGTCCGGTAGGGACGGATGAAGGCGGCTTTCTCGTTGGCTGAGAAGGTATCGCCAACCATCTGGGCAAAGCGAACGCTCGAAAGCCGTTTGTCATGGTTGGTCAACTCGCTCTCGATGTTCCAGCCGCGGTTCAGGTCGGAGTCGACGACGGCTTCGACGGGAGCGACATTGGCGGCTTCCAACTCGACAATGAATTCCGCGGCGGCCCGGTAGATTTTCGGCTGGTTCAGCAAATAATACCCCACCGCAGCTCCGAGGAGCAGTCCCACGGCGGCCCCGAGCATCCAGCGCTCGCGAACCATGTAAAAGAGGTCGCGCAAGCTGATCTCCCGCCCAAATTCGGCCGCGGGTTCCGGCTCGGGTTCGGGTTCTTCACGCCGCCCGCGAGCCGGCCGCGTTTCTGCCTCCGGCTCAGGGGGTGTGGCGGCCTCGCGCGAAGCGGCGCGTTGAGGCGGGCGGGGAGCAACCTCCGTGACCCGTTTTATATCCGAGGGTTGTAGTGTCTCCGCCGGCGGTTTCATAATGTCGGGGGAAGGGGCTGAAGGGCGAGTTGATTTAAGGCCGATTATGCGGACAAGCTGCCGCCCTCAGTCGCGGCATCCCCCCCGGGGTCCGCACCGTCATGAGTTTCCATATTAGTTCATCCGAAGCGGAACGGATTTCTGTGCCGCCAACCCGCCGGGTCCCGTGGACCAGAAGCCCGGCGTGGCCAGCCAGCGGTCAGAAGAGCCGTTCCGGAACGTAGATGCTGTCGCCGGGCAGAACCCGAAAGCTTTGTGCGCCCCCGCGCCCGCGCCGGTCCTTTAAGAGATCGTAGAAATTCACGGAGATGATCCGCTGAGCCGCTGTTCCTTTGCCGCGCGTCACCCGCACCTCCTTCTTCTTGGCCGTGTTGGTGAAGCCTCCCCCCTGGGCAATGACATCGACAAGGTCCATCCACTCCTGTTCCGGAGCGAACTCGACCACCCCGGGCTTCGCGACCTGACCAAGGACGGTGACCTGACGCTTTGAGTATTCCTCGATGGAAATGGTGACCTTGGGATTGCGCAGATAACGCTCGGCAACGAACCGGGCTTCCAAGGAACGTTCCGCATTGCGAATGGTCATCCCGGCGATGCGCACCGATCCCAGGAGCGGGATGGCGATGGTGCCGCCTTTGTCGACCCGCTGATCGGCGGCCAGGTCCGGTTCGTCATAGACGCTGATCTTGACCCGGTCCTGCGCTTGGATTTGGTAGGCGCCGTCCGTCACAACGCCGGCGGCCGGGGCGTTCTGGGCCCTGACCGGAAAGCCGAGAGCGCTGATGCCGGCAAGGAACGCTGCAAGAAAGAGGGGTCTGTTCATGGTTCCAAAGGGATCATCGCATCGGCGCTCCAGCGAAGCGGAAACCGGGGCGGTTCCATTTTACATTACGGGCGCGGCTGCGGAAGTACGGAAGCGGGTTGCGTGCCATCCACCCCGCAGCATCGCACCCTGGAAAGCGACCTTCGACTTGCCTTGGGAAGAAGGGGATCGCACGGGTCATCATTCAGAGGGAAAACCGGAAGGTTAGCCCCGCGATCCAACGCTCGTAGGTTCGAAACTCGTCGTCCGAATCCCAATCCTCGTAGCGGAAATCGGCCCGCAGTTGGGCCCGCTCGCTGAAGATGTACTCGACGCCGCCATTCAGGAAGATGGCCTCGTCGTCCCGGGTGAAACCAGGGGTGTCGTAGGTGATGTCTTCGTAGCCGCCGCCCAACGTGGCGATGAGTTTGTCGTTGATCAGCCAAGCCACCGTGAGTCCGCCTCGGAAGCCGTCTTCCGATCCGCCGGTCGAAGTGATTCCATACGCGCTTGCCACATCGGCCGTCACGTTCCACCGGTCGTTGGGCAGCCAGGAAAGCGCGATGCTGGCGAAGGGCTTATCCTGGTTGCCCCCAGTTACCGGCGCCGCTCTTCGAAACTGCCAGCCCGTTTCCAGTTTCCCCTGAATCTTCGGCGTGATCTCGCCGTTCAATCCAATAACGAAGGTGTGATCCTCAAAGTCGTAATCGCTGTCCGTGTCGCTATACTGATAGCCCGCCAGGATATCCAGCTTGTCGGAATAGATGTAAACGGCGTCTAACCGGCCCCGGATCTCCGTGTCGTCGGCAAGGGAACCACGATTCTGCCGGCTCCCGCCGTCATAAGCGCTGTCCAAAAACCCCACCGAGGCTTGGGCGCCGAAGCGGTCCGAAAAATTGTAGCGGAAGGCCCCTTCCACCGTCGTCGCGTCGGAATCGATCCGCTCGCCCAAAAACCGGTCCGGATTCGAAGACTGGTTGTAGCCGCCTGCGATATGATACCAATAGTTCCGCTCATTCTGCTTGGGAAACTCCAAGCGGGCGTCGGAAACAAAGTTTTGATAGTCGAACTCGGAGAAATCCGCGAACCAAGCCAACTCGGCGCCCGCTTCCAAGTCCAAATGCAAGAGGCCCGACTTGCGCAAGAACTGCAGGGTCGGACGCGATTGGAAAATGAAGTCGTCCTCCTCCTCCGAGTTGGCGTTGATGTTGCTGTCGTAATACGGACGCAGCTCGTTGTGGAGGAGGATGACGCCGGTTTCTTCCTCGAACTCGATGAAGGCCGGGGTGAGGGATGGCGCCGCCAGCAGCGCCATGACCAGCGAGAGACGGGTCGCTATCCCGATGGGAAAGCGGCGCATCGGAGCGGTCCGGGGTGAAGATGCGGCCGCCGGAGTGGCGACGCGGGCTGGTCGCAGCCGGGAAGGCCGGCGCGCTGCGCCTGCCGCCGCGCTCCGCCGGTGGAAAGGCCGGATGACAACGGGGTCCGGAAGAAAAGGGCGCCGCATAAGCCTCAAATCCTAAGCAACTAAAAAAATTCTTGTGAAGAAAAAAATATTAGCAAGAGCTTCTCAAATAAAAAAACAGGCCGTTCCTTTGGGGGGAACGGCCCGTCTTTGGCAAAGTGGATGCGGCCCGCTCAAGATTTGCGGCGGCGGCGGAATGCGCACAACAGAACCCCGAGACCGGCCAACCCGATACTGGAGGGTTCCGGGATCAACTCGAGAGTGAGCACGACCTTTCCGTCTGCGGGCGTATAGGTCGTCGGATCCAGATCCGTCCAAGCGAAGACCCACTCCGTATCGGTCAGATCTCCGTCGAGCGTGGTCACCCGGCCCCCGATGATGAGACGGCCGACGCCGGCAGCAGCGTTGGCGTCGGTCACGAAAGTTGGGTTCAGACCGATGTTTATGACGGAGGGGTTGTCCAGGGAGGTCACGACAACCGATCCGTAGGCGGCGCCCGTTCCGAGATTGGCGTAGATGCCCAAAGCGGGAGTGCCATCCACGAGATCGGTTACGGAGGTGCCTCCGGGCAACGTGTAGGAAGTCACGGCATAGGTTTCGCTCGGATCGTTGCTGTAAAAGCCGTTCCCGATGATCGGATCGTTGTCTCCAGGGAGCGGTTCACCCAATAAGTCCTCGCTCACGTTGGGGTTCAGGAGCTTGAGCGTTCCGCCCAACACCAACCCCGCTCCGATCCCGCTGAGATCGAACACAAAGAAGTTTCGGAACTCCCTGCCCCCTCCTCCCTGCAATTGGGCTTCTGTTCCCGCTTCACCGGCGACGTAGTTGTCATCGGTGGTGCCGAGACTTTGATCGTTCGAGTCGAACCATCCCCGGTCGATCGGGAACAAGTTCACGGTCACGGCGTTGGAGGAGCCGATGAGAACCGCGCTGGCGCATATTCCTGCAAAAAAGGTCTTCATGTC
>DATKCT010000082.1:0-21070 GCA_035513055.1 Verrucomicrobiales bacterium
ATGTCTGCCTTGTGCGAATGAGCGAATTGGAACAACACTGCGCCATTTTCACGCTTGACCGGCATTTCCTGCTCTATCGAAGAAACGGGAGGCAAGTGATCCCACTGTTGTCTCCGTTTTCTGATGGTCGCCGGCAAGGGAAAGAACTGTAAGCACCCTCGCCGTCGTCGTATTCGCCCTTGTTTATCTCGGAATGGCCTTGGGCCGCGTGCCCGGCTTGGCCATCGACCGGACGGGCGTGGCTCTCTTGGGCCTCATCGTGTTGCTCGCGAGCGGCGATCTCTCCCTCGACGAGGCGGGCCGCGCCGTCGATTTGCCGATCATCGCGCTCCTGTTCGCGTTGATGATTCTTTCCGCCCAGTTTGAGAACCCGGGGTTTTACGGCTGGGTAGCCGGCAGGATCACCCATGCGGCCAAGGGTCCGCGTGTGCTTCTCGCAGTGCTGACCGGCGTCACTGGTCTGCTTTCCGCCGTGCTCACAAACGAGACGTCATCGTGTTCGCGCTGACGCCCTTGGTCTACACGGGGATTGCGGCGCAAGGCCTCGACGCGCGACCCTACCTTGAGGCGCTCGCCGGAGCCGCCAACGCGGGGTTCGGCGGCGACCCTCATTGGGAATCCGCAGAACATCCTGATCGGTCAAACGGGCGGTCTGTCCTTTTGGAAGCATCTGTTCGTGGCGCTGCCTCCGACGGTTCTCGCCCTGACTTTCACCTATCTCGTGGTGGCTTGGACCTGGCACAGCGCACTTGCGCGGCCGCTGCGACCTGCCACGGAGAGCGGAGCAGTTGAGCCGCCGCTCAATCGTTATCAGACGATCAAAGCGTTTGCCGCTGTCGCGGCTCTGATTGCGCTTTTCCTGACGCCGCTCCCGCTCTAGAGTGCTGAGAGAAACAAAGGGATCGGATCCGCGCAAATTGGCGCTGGCGGACCTGCTTTGGCGGCGAGCGGTTGTGTCGCAGGAATGGACAGCGCGGAGGCTGGCCATGCGAAGCGCAGCGAATGTGAGCCAGCAACTGCGGAGGCTGGACCGCAGGAAATTGCGCCAAAGGCTTCCCACGACGCTGGCGAAATGGTTGGATCGCCTGGAGGCGGAGTCGTGATCGACACGCACTTTATCAAGATTTGCACACTGACCCCTAGTTCCCCCGAACCGATGCCAGATCAGGCGGCCACAGGCGAGTAATGAAGCCGAATCACTTGGCTTCTCCGAAGCGGTATCATCGCGTAGGTGTGACCATCATCGTCACTGAATTCCACTTCGAACGTGTCGTCCGAAAGCCGCTCCACCAACGTTCCCACCTGGCCCGCGACAAGACCATGCTGAGGCAAATCTTCAAGAAGTGCCACCACATCCAGAACTTTCAGATCTTCTCTCATCTTCTTGATTCTTACTATTTTACATAGCACGAGGTCAATCTCGGGAAATCATCTCCTTTCAGGATAATCCAACTTGTCCTGATTTCTGCGGATTTCTCTCTGCTCGCTCCCAATCGAAGTCCACGACAAATCGCTGGCCATATTCATCTTTCGAAGTTGCGATGCATTCTCTTTGCAGGACCTTGATGGCGATCACCTGCCTCAGTTCATCCGCGTCGTCTTTCGTCACTTCCAAGGCGCTTCGGAATACTCTCGCTTTGTGCTTTCCCCGTGGATGGTCCGCATTGAGGCAGTAGTCTCGGAGCTTCTCAATCTCGATCACTGCATGCTCTGCGCCGGGGAGTGTCATCAATCCGGGATTATTGGACAGAACGTCGAGGCCACCCACCCACCCGCTACCGGAAGCGCGGCTTCGATTCGTGATTGAGGATTGATAATCTCATAATGCTTTCGACACGCGGCGGCTAGCGGGTTGGTGTGCGCCGTCTTGTTCTGTGTTGGTAACCGTCGGGTCCTGGAGACTCTATCGTGCCACAACCGGGCTGCCCGCACAAGCGGGATAGTGTTGGGGGCGAGTGGTTTTCCGGCCGATCCGTGCCTCGGATGAGGAAGACGCCGGTCGCACCGTGGTGGGAATGTGCTGTGCCGGTGTGCCCCGGCCGTACACCTTCCGGTCTCACGAGCGGTCCACTGCAGTACACGGGGAATTTTTGGGGGGTAGATCAACCGTTCCTCAGACGGTCATCGACAGCTCGGCGATCAACCGGTCCTATCTTTGGTCACCGAACGCAAAGGCCTGCCACCCGCTACCGGGGGCGACCCTCCGATTCAAGCAGTGCAATGACGCCGAATATGGCAAGAACTTTTCTGGTGCTCATAACGCTTCGATTTCTTGTGAGGCTAACGCAAGGCTGAGCGACTGCCGCCGGAAACGCAAGGCCGGGCGTGCGGGACGCATCCGAATTGCTGACACGTGTCGAGCGGAGAGGCGGGGCGGCAGTTCGTGTCCGGCGTCTTGTTCGGCAATGTCTCTCTGATCCAAACCTCTCTCCTGCCAACTCGCTGAGTCGGTCGCGAAAACGAACCGCGTTCTCGTTCAGATTAGCACCATGAGCGTCCATAGCGTCGAATCAGGCGAGCGAAAATAACGAGAGTAAACGCGCCTGCGATGTCACCGAAGTACAGTTCACGCTCCAATGGCGGATAGCCATCGACCGAGATAATGCTGGCGCGGTATGGTCCGTATTCGGCATCATTGAAGAAAACCAAGCGAACATCCCAGCCGCCTCCCCAGTCGCCGATGTGGAAGCCATCGGAAATCGATAGGCGATGGTCCAAGGGTTGATCCAGACCGACGCGACGGCAATGAAAAGAGTGAGGCTGAACAGCCCCGCGGATATCCACGGCGCGATTGTGAGTGCCCCCTCATCCCACCAAAACACCCAATGCTGATACGCTCCTTTGGAGCGTTCGGTTAGGGGTTGGGGCCGGATGCGACATCCGGGGGCGTGCGGGTCCGACTGCTGTGGTTCCAAAAGGAAATGATCAACAATCCGACCCCCAGTATCGCCAGGGCCACCGACCAACTGATGAAACCAAAGCGCCAGTCGTGCGTGTATCCAATCGTGCCACTGAAATTGACAGAAACAGCGTCGCCCGACTCGACGTTGGTATTCCCATCGATCGTCGATGCCGGTGCACTCGTTGGGTTGGAATCGAAGGTGATCTCCTTTTGGTAGGTCAATAAGGGTGAGAACGGAAGCCCTAGCCGAAAGACCGTCTTCGAGGGCCCTTCTGGAAGAGTGCCGATCGGAGGTAATTCGATACTTGGGACTCCGGGGAACACGGCTGGCCCGGCGGTGCGAGAGTAGTACGGTAGCAAGGCCAGAAGTAGGCAGGTCAAACTTGCAACGCGAAGGGACAGTCGTAAGTGTCTTGACATAGCCATGTGTGCCTGTTCGGAGAGCCGACTCTCAAATGGGAAGTCTAAGCGAATGTCGTCGATCTGGTATTGCGAGGTCAAAGACCGCAACTCCGCCGAGTGAACCTCAAGGAAGTGAACGGCATCCTCGATCTGACCAGAAGCGTCAATCCACTCACGATCACTGACGGGGCACGAAAAACCATAATCGTCATAGGTAGTGCCTTTGCGTTTGCTCTTCACGTCCGCTTTCTCGTGGATCTGGTAAACGGGAAGTCGAGTAGTCGCCAGGAAACTGGTGAACGAGTCCCTATTGCTGCTGACGTGGAGAACGCACATTGGTCCTTGCTGCGACCGTTGAGTGGAGCGACGGGGAGCAGCCGCCCCAAACGCAACGATAAGACCCAGAGCGCAACGGCTGCTCCCCATTCGCTCGCACGGCTGGTTCGGCTTGGTCATCCGTCGTCCTCACTTCAGTCGCTGCCAGACCTCCTCAATCTTCAGTCCGTCAGAGAGCTGTCCCGACTGAAAGAGTTTGTCCCCCTCGATCCTTATCGTAAACGCCTGTTCCTTCCCAAGGTATGCATCCATACCTTCGCCGGCGAACTCAATCGTCTCAGTGTAAACGCCTTCACGTAAGCTGTACGGGCCACCGGCCGAACTGGAAACCTTCTTTGTCCGCGTTTCGTAATCCACCCAACAAAAGTGTGTCGCGGTAATCATCTTGAGGCGCTGCCGCTCCTTCGGATAATCTGAAAACTCACTTGCGTCTCCGTACTTCGTCGAGACCAGTTTCCAAGTGCCAAGATGGGTGCCGCTGCCTTTTTCTGCGGGTTGCTGTGCAATCGAAGCGACGACAAAACCCAAAACTACGACCGCGCTGAATATCAATGGTGTTATTTTCATAGGGGCCTCTATTTCTTGTGGTTGGTTCATTGTTACACGTGTGGTTTGCGCCGAACGTTTGAGCGCTGGCACCCGCTACCGGGAGCGCCACGCCGCAACAGGGTTAAGGGTTGTAGTCAAGAGGGTCATTTAGACTTGGAGCGGGTAGCGGGTTGTCCAGCCGCGCCTTGTTCGGCTCTTTCGCTATAGCGAATGACCGAGCCATGCCTTGTAGCCAGCGCCTTTCGCTGCGATGGGTCCATCTTTGTTGTCGGTGAGAAATGGAGCACTCTTGGCGACCTGGTAATCCGAGGCGTTCTGGTTTAGCAACACAACTCCAGCTACCGGTCGGTCAGGGTCGGATGACCAGGTTTCGAACAACAGAAGAACAGGAGATTGCGTGCCGCGATTCCTGTAGGTGACCTCACATGTCGCTTCATACTGTGTATCTGTAACCGGAACTGCGATGAAATCAACCTTGGCAATCTCGATATCGCTAGCGTGCAGCCGCTCTACTTGAGCCGAGTAGTTGACAACTCTTGGTGCGTTCGATCGCCACGTTGCACACCCGCCAACAGCGCCTGCGAGGAGACAAGGGATAATCAATTGGAAGAGAGCGCATTCGAATTTCATCATCGAGGAACGATTATGGGTTTCCTAGCCGAACAGATTATTCGATGGAATTCCATGTTTGGCGTGATCGGTGGATTTCCATCTAGTGTTCTGGTTCCGGCTGAGGAGAAGTGGTGGGGCAGGAAAGAAGTGAGAATAACCTGGGGTGGGGGAAAAGGCAACGAGAAAAGGGTATCGCCGCGGAGTGGCGGACTTGTGTCCTTTGATGTAATGGACTTCATCCTCGTCCCTCGCCGTCCTGCTTGTCGTCGTCGATACCCTGGCCTTTCGAGGACGAAGGACGAGAACGAGGACGAGGACGAGAACGAGGACGAGAACGAGGAGGATTTTGCTGGTAGAGGAGCCCGGGGCGTAATCGCAACGCGCCTTGAGCGGGAGGCAATGATTCGCGCTCCCGCCAGACGAATTGTCTCGGGCCTTCAGCCCTCAATATGAACGGGTTACGGGAACCCGGGGCGACGCCCCGGAAGTGTATGCATGGAGCCTGAGCGATGGGCTCCCGGCCATCCGGGTGCCGCTCCGGGCCCCCGATCCGGACCTCATTCTGGACCTCGCCGCCCTCTACGAAGAAACCTTCCGCCGCGGCCGCTACGAACGCAGTCTGCGCTACGGCCAGCCCTTGCAGTGGACAATCCCTCCGGCAGTTTCCGAATGGATCGCAGCACGTGCGAGAGGCGCCCCTGGCGCGCTGCCGGAGTCGCAGTAAGCATTACCGCAGTCCATGGGCGACATGAGTTGAATCGGACAAGGGTTTCTCCGGGTTTTCTTTTCAGTGTTCGCCTTCCGGCTGCCGGAGGCGACTCCTTCTATTTGCCCTCGGCGGCCCAGCGTTTCATCAGGGCGATGTTTTCGCTGAGACTCAGGTAGGCGGGAGTGCCGCGGCGACCTAGGTAGACTTCCATGTCGCTGTCGTAGAGGCTTTCCGGCTCGGGTTCGCGACCGAGGTCTGGGGAGGTCGCGATCCATTCCTCGAGGGCGCGCCGCATCCGGTCGAGTTGATCCGCATGCCCGGCTCCGGCGGCGAGATTATTCAGCTCGAAGGGATCTGCCTCGAGATCGTAGAGTTCCTCTTCCGGGCGCGAGTCCGCCATGATCAGGGATTGCGCGGCGTTGAGCCGCTGGGCCTTGTGGAGGGCGCGCATCGTCTGCACAATGGGTTTGGCGTCCTTGTACTGGTTGGGTTGCAGGTAAGGGCGGTCCGGATAGAAATTGCGGATGTATTTGAAACGCTCGCTGCGCACGCAACGGATGCGGTCGACGGTTTCGTCGCAGCGGTCGCGGGCGGAAAAGGAGAACTCGCGTGGCTGGTAACCGGCATCGAGAATGTTGCGGCCGTGCATGCCGGTGGGGATGGGGAGTCCGGCGAGGGCGAGAGAGGCGGCGGCGAGGTCGATGTGTTCGACCGGGTCTTGGCGGACGGCTCCGGCGGGCAGTCCAGGACCGCGAACGATGAGGGGGATGTGGACGCCGCCTTCGTAGCAGAACTGCTTGTTTCGCACGTGGCTGACGCCGTGGTCGGTGATGAAGAATACGCAGGTGCGCTCGAGTTCTCCGGCCTCGCGGAGGCGTTCGAGGATCAGACCGACTTCGTGATCGGTATACCGGACGGTATCGAGATACTGAGCCCAATCCCGGATCAAAACGGCTTCGTTAGGCAAATAGGGAGGCAGGACGACGTTCTCCTCGGGAGTGGCCGCTCCCAATTCGCGGCGGACACGGGAAGGCCACTGCCCTCCGCTTCCGTGGCCCCGGTACTTTCCTCCATGCAATTGGACCTGGATAAAGAACGGCTGATTCTCTTCGCGGCGCGTCCAGTGAGTCGACCCGTAGAGCGAGGCGTCCCATTCGAAGTTGTAATCCGTCTTGGCCGTGGCGACGCGAGGATTCGCCGCCGACTGATCGGCGTCGCGGAGAAAGTCTGCGGCATCGAGATTGAGGCAGAGATATCCGGCGGCGCGCAGCAACTCGGGAACGGTTTGGACGCCATCGGGGAGCACGATCTTCTGTTTGCCGCGGCCGGAACGATGGTGGTGCGCGCCTATGGCAGTTTGATAGCGTCCGGTGATGAGGGCGGAACGGGATGCGGAACAGACAGGGGCGGTGACGATGGCGTTGGTGAAGCGGATGCCTTCGGCGGCGAGCCTGTCCACATGAGGTGTGGCGATGGTTTTCTCTCCGTAGCACCCGAAGTTTGCGGACATGTCCTCGACGATGATCCAGAGGATGTTGGGACGAGAAGGATCTTGAGAGAATTCCTGGGCCGGCGCCGCAATGCCGGCGGTCAGCAGGGCGAACAGGAGAGCTGAAGAGCGGAGGAGTGCGTGTCGGCGCATGCCAAGAGGCAAGCAGCGGGCCGGGTCCGATGCAAGCAGGAAGAGAGGAAAGGGAGCTGACTCGAGTCAGTGCATCTCGACGGCGCAGGCGCCGAGACCGCCCCGATAATAGTGGAAGCGGACATCGGGGTGATCTGCGAGCAGGGACATGGGCACCGAGCTGTCGACGATTCCCTTGGAGATCATGAGAGCAGTCAAGCGTTGACCGAGGGGATTGTCGTGAACACCGGCGTGCCAAATCGAGACTCGTTCGGCGAGCCAGGTTTCGCGGGGACCCACGGTCACGGCTTGGGTGGGGACGAGGTTGATGTTGCCGCCGCCGGAGGTGCGGGCGTTCTGTGCAAGCGTTAGCGGATGGAGATCGACGACGCGCGTTTCGAGGGCCCGGTACTCTTCCGGTGTGGGGGGAGCCTCGGTCCAGGGGCCGGAGCGGCGCACGGGATCGTTGAAGGCCCAATGTTTGACCTCGCCTTGACCTCCTTGCATAACGACGCAGCGCGGGCCATTCCAGCTCTCTCGGTAGGGCCGGGTGTCGGCCTTCGGAAAATGCAGATTCTCCTCCGGCATGGCCAAGCCGGAACGGATCCGGTCGAAGCAGAGGCTGCGGTCGGCCCGGGCGAAGGACAGGGGGTGATCTGACGAAACTTCTTTGCCGCCGGAGACCCACTCGTCCATGCCCCAAAAATGGGCGTGATGCAGTTTCAATTCGAGTTCATTGACGAGCCGGGCCACGAGAGGGAGTTGCTCGGTGGGTCCGATGGGTCCGCAAATGCCGGCGGGATTGCCGGGAGTGGCCAGGCGCCAGGCGGAGATGTATTCCAGGGCCTCGGCCAGGTAGAATTCCTCCAAGGTATCGTAGAACCGGATCTCGAACCCGGGCCGGCTGAGTTGGGCAAGGCCGGCGGCGTCGAGCTTGGCGGCATCGGCGATGAGGTCTTCCTCCAGGGTGGTGTAGTCCCACCAATCGGGGGCGATGCGGCTGAGCTTGCGGGGCATGGTTAGACGAGACCGGGTGAGGAGGAAGGGCCCAGCGGGATGTTGCGGGCTTCCGCGGGGGCTGCTTGTTGGCCGGGCGGAAGCGGACCGGCGGCGCCGTTCCGGCAGTGGTGGGATTGCGGGCCGAGCGCTTCGGCGAGCGGATCTTCTTCGTGGGCGCTGAATCCCAGGTGGGAATGCCGCCGCCATCCTTCCGCGTGGGTGAAGACGCCCGACATCCGGCCGATGGCGAGGGACATATCGTCCATGCTTTTCAGGTAGGAATCCATGCCCTGGCTGTGGTCGAGCCATTCCTTCTGGCTGCGATGAGCGGCCAGAGCCCGCCGTTTGCGTTGGTGCACAGGGCTGGTGTCGACGAAGGCATCGGGCAGGACAGGTCTTCGCAATCCGTCGCAAAGCCCATGGGGCATGGCGTGATAGATGGCCACATCGCCGGGAAGCGCGTCCACGGAGGGCTCGCAGGTGAAGTTGGGCATCCCGCGGGCAAAGGCGGCGGTGACGGTCAGCCGCGCTGTGTTCATGTGATCCTCCATGTAATCTTCGGGCGAATGGGTCAGGATGATGCCGGGGCGGACGGTTCGGATGATGGCAGCCAACCGGCGCAGAAGCGGAAGTTCGTAAAAGATTTGAAGATCGCGGGTGAGACTGGGGTGATAGGCGGCGCCGAGGATCTGAGCGGCCTCTCGAGCCTCGGCGGCGCGGGTGGTCAGGGTGGCCTCCGGCCCCGCGGACACGCTGCCGCAGTCTCCTCCCGCGAGGGTCAAGTAATGGAGATCCCAACCGTTCCGGGCCAGCAGAAGCATGGTGCCGGCGGCGACGAACTCGATATCGTCCGGGTGAGCGACTACGGCGAGGGCAACGGGTCGAAACACGGGAGGACGGGATCCCTAATCGAGGCTGGGAAGGAGGTATTTCTCCAGGAAAAGGAGGGTGGTCTGGCCGACGATGGTCAAGCTGTCTGGCGACAGGCGATCGAGGGTGTCTTGGGCGGTATGCCAGTAGGGTTGATAGTCGAGGTCGATGATATCCATGGCGGGAATCCCGACGAGGTTGAGCGGAGTGTGGTCATCGATGATCTCCCGGTCGCCGACGGCGAAGAACTCGCCGAAGCCGAGTTCGGCGGCGGCTTGGAGCAAGAGCCGGGCGAGGAAGGGATCGGTGTCGACGGGCAGACCGATGTTGAGATCGCGATCCCCGATCATGTCCAGAACGACGGCGGCCTTTGGACGCATTCCCGCCGCAGCCTGGCGCAATTGCAGAGCGTAGAAGCGGCTTCCGTAGAGTCCGTCATGCGGGGTGATCGATTCCCCGAAAGCTTCCTCCCCGTCGAAGAACACCAATTCGAGACGTTCTGCGAACTCAGGGGCAGCGGCCGCAACGCGGGCGATTTCGAGGAGGGCTGCTGAGCTGGAAGCCGAGTCGTTGGCTCCGACGAAGACGAAATCGTGATAGAGTTTGGTTTCGTAATGGGACCCCAGGACCACATCGACGGGCCGGGCGAAGGGGCCGGCCTCCGCGGCTGGCCAACGGGCCCGGAGGTTGACGAACCGGATTCGTCCTGCCGGCGTGTCCGAGTCGAAAGCTTGCCGCCGCACTTCCCAACCCAGTTCAGCGAGGATGCCTTCGCAATAGCGCCTGGTTTTCTCGAGCGCCTCCGAACCTGCGGGGCGTGGCCCTAACTCCACCATAGCCCGCACGTGGGCAAAGGCGCGGTTTCCGTCAAAGGCGGCGTGAACGGCTCGCCGCGGATCGTAGGAGAATCCGGCCGCGTCCGCGTTGGGTCCTCTCAAGAAGAGAAAAGCGGCCAAAACGCAGCCGGTCAAGACGACGACGGGGATGACGAAAGCGAGGGATCGTTTCATGGCCTGCGGCGGCGGGAATTCGAGGGATAAGAGGCGAGGGCCCGGTCAGGAGTCTTCCCACTCCAATCCGAGGAGATCGAGGATGCGTTGCAGGTCGTCCTGGCCGTAGTATTCAATCTCGATGCGGCCTTTGCGTTCCCCGTGCCGGATGCCTACGTGAGTGGCGAAATGATCGCGCAGCAAGTTCTCGACCGCGGCGACTGCGGCGGGCAATTGCGAAGAAGGGGACTTCCGCGCGTTTTCCGCGGCGGGGGGACGGAGGATTTTTTGAACGGCCTGTTCGGTGGCGCGCACGGTCAATCCCTGACGGACGACGCGATCGGCCGCGGCGCACTGGGCGGCCTGGTCTTTTATGCCTAACAATACTTTGGCGTGACCTACCGAAAGGCGGCCTTGCGCCAGGTGGGTTTGCACCTGAGCAGCGAGGTCGAGCAGGCGCATGGAGTTGGCGACAGAGGCGCGGCTGCGCCCGACCTTCCGGGCGATGTCTTCCTGGCGCAGCTTGAACTCTCCGGCGAGCCTGCGGTAAGCCTGAGCTTCTTCGATAGGGTTGAGATCTTCGCGCTGGAGATTCTCGATGAGGGCCATTTCCAAGACATCGCGATCGGTGGCCTGGCGCACGATCACGGGCGCATCCGGCAGGCCGAGGCGGAGGCAGGCCCGAAGGCGGCGCTCTCCCGCAATGAGTTCCAACCGGTCTTCCACTTCACGGACGATGAGCGGCTGAATCACGCCGTGTTCCCGGATCGATTCGACCAGTTCATCGAGTTGCGCATCGCTGAAATCGCGGCGCGGCTGCAGGGGGCTTGGCGAAATGCGATCGAGGGGAACTCGCAGGACTTGATCGAGAGGGGTGGGAGCGGAGAGTGAGACCTTGACCGGGCGCTTGCCTGCGGCGCCGATCAGGGCGCTCAGTCCCGTTCCGAGGGCTGGTTTCGCCATGGTGTTCGAGTCTAGGCCGGGCCAGAGGAGACACAAGTGAATCCGGCGGCCAATGCGGCGGCGGGAAAAGGAGCAGGCCGCGCTGAAGCGCCGGCGCTGCCGGCAAGAGGCGCTGGGGAGGGTAAAGCTCTTCCAGGTTTTTGTGGCGAAAACGCCTTGAGCGCGCGCGCAGAGCCCGTAACTTTTCCCGTTCATCAGGGTTCAGGAATGATCGAAGGCGAGCCCTCCTTTTTCACCCTTCACCTCCTCCAAATCATGTTTGTCATCCGCATGCGACCCCTGGCTGCCGCAATTGTTGCGGCGGCTTCTTTTTTCCTGGTTGGACAGGGCGCGGCTCTGGGCGCCAACGTAGCGCCGTTGGGAACCGGCATTCTGGGCGTCAATGACGCCGCTGACAGCGATGCCGGCCAGGTGCGCATTCACTCCGGGACGGCGGCCAATTTGGTCGATGGGAATCCGGCTACGCGGGCCGACACCTGGTTCGGGGATGGCGGCGGCGATGGGGGACAGACGTTCAGTTTTGTGGGAGTGACCTGGGCGGCCCTTGCGAATGTTTCGATCAGCGAAGTGCGCTTGACCTTGGCTACGTTCAGCGACGGCGGGTGGTTTGGCCGGAGCAACTTCAGTCCGGCGCCGGGAACGGCCTTGCAGGAGGCCGATCTGATCGAGCCCGTTGTCCAGATCAGCATCGACGGGGGCGTGACGTGGTCGGATGTGGATTTCACTTCCGATTATATGGCGGTGATGACGGGGCACTTGATCGGCGGCGGCGGCCAGCCGAATCCGACATCGGCCACAGCGACCTTCACGCTGACCACGCCCCTGACAGAGATCGATGGGTTGCGGATCATCGGGGAAAACGGGGGACTGGCGGGTCCGGACGCGAACGGGTTCATCGGGGTCTTCGAGATCGAGGTCGAGGGACAAGCCCTGGAAACGCCGATCAACATCGCCACCTTGGGAACGGGAATCATCGGGACCAACAACGCCGTTGACGGCGACGCGGGAACGGCGCACGCCAATTCGGGGGTGGCGGCCAACGTCAACGACGACAATCCGGCGACGCGAGTCGACACCTGGAACGGCGGGGGAACCGACACGGCCAGCTTCGTAGGCGTGCTTTGGGATGAACCGTGGCCGGTGGCTGTGGATCGGCTCGATCTTACCTTGGCGGTCTTTTTTGACGGGGGTTGGTTCGGACCAAACGGCTCGGGACCGGGATCGGGCAGCGCCTTGGATCCCAGTTATCTGACGGAACCCACCGTTCAAGTGACCATGGACGGAGGAACGACTTGGACGACCGTCGCACACAGTTCGGACTATCTGACCGTGTTCAACGGGCATCCGACTCCCTCGGCGGATTTCGGACCGCCCACTTCTGCCACGGCGCGCTTTACGCTGGACACGCCCCAAACCGGGATCGACGGGATCCGCATCATCGGCACGGAAGGGGGCACGGCCAGCGGCGGGTTTCTCGGCGTTTTCGACTTGGCGGCGCGCGACATCAATTCGTCGGGAGACCTGGATGGGGATGGCTTGTCTAACGAAGATGAAATTAATATCTACATGACGGATCCCGCCAATCCCGACACGGACGGAGATGGTTTGAGCGACGGCGCCGAGGTGAACGTGCATGGAACGGATCCGCTATTGGCCGATACCGACGGGGACGGCTTCAGCGATGGTCAGGAAGTGGCGGCGGGCACCGATCCGACGGACGGGAGCGATTCTCCGCCGAACATCGCCATTGCCGGCACGGCCATCATCGGAACCAACGATGTGGTCGACGGAGATGCGGGAACGCCGCACGCCAACGCAGGGTCGGCAGCAAATGTCAATGACAACGACGCGACCACCCGGGTGGACACTTGGAACGGCGGCGGAACCGATACGGCCAGCTTTGTGGGCATTATGTGGGATTCCCCTTGGCCCGTGGCGGTGGACCGGATCGACCTGACCATGGCCGTGTTTTTCGACGGCGGGTGGTTCGGGCCCAACGGAACGGGCCCCGGCACCGGCAATCCATTGGATCCGTCCTATTTGACGGAGCCGGAAGTGCAGATAACCACGGACGGAGGGACGACCTGGACCCCGGTTGCCCATACGTCGAACTACCTAACCGTGTTCAACGGGCATCCCCTGCCCGCCGTTGATTTCGGAGCGCCGACTTTCGCCACGGCTCGATTCACGTTGGACACGCCGCAAACGGGAATCGACGGGATCCGCCTCATTGGCACGGAAGGGGGCACGGCCAGCGGCGGCTTTCTCGGCGTATTCGACTTGGCGGTGCGCGACATCAATTCGTCGGGCGATCTGGACGGGGATGGCTTGTCTAACGCCGACGAAATCAATATTTACATGACCGATCCGGCCAATCCCGATACGGACGGAGATGGTTTGAGCGACGGCGCCGAGGTGAACGTGCACGGTACGAATCCGCTGTTGGCCGACACCGACGGAGATGGATTCACCGACGGTCAGGAGATCGCCTTCGGGACAGATCCCACGGACATGGCCAGCGCGCCCACCAATATCGCTCTGGCGGGCACGGCCATCATCGGAACCAAGGCCGCGTTGGATGGCGCTCCGGGGACGCCCTACGAGCACGTCGGCGTAGCGGGCAATATCAACGATGGCAATGTGCTCACCCGGGTCGACACCTGGAACAGTGGTGAAACCGACACGGTGAGTTATGTGGGCATCCAATGGACGGATGCCTGGCCGATTCCGGTCGAGCGCTTGGAATTGACCATGGCGATTTTCTTCGACGGCGGCTGGTTCGGGCCCAACGGAACGGGCCCGGGCGCGGGAGGTTTTCTCGATCCCTCTTATCTGGAAGAACCCACCATTCAGGTGACCATGGATGGGGGCGCTACGTGGACGACGGTGGCGCACAGTTCGAATTACTTGATGGAATTCGACGGGCACCCTCTGCCAACGGTCGCCGGAGGCGCGCCGACTTCGGCCACGGCCCGGTTCAGTTTGGATACACCGCAAACCGGGATTGACGGGATCCGGATCCTTGGCGCCGAGGGCGGCACGGCCAGTGGCGGATTCATCGGCGTATTCGAGTTGGCCGTCCGCGATTCCAGCACCAACGACGATCTGGACTCGGACGGTCTGACCAACGATGAGGAGACCATGGTTTACAATACCGATCCCAATAATCCCGACACGGATGGGGATGGGTTGAGCGACGGCGACGAGGTCCTTATTTACTTCACGAATCCTTTGGTAGCCGATACCGACGGGGATGGGTTCAATGACTTCTTGGAGATCCGAGAAGGAACCGATCCCAACGACCCGGCCAGCGTTCCGGACAATATCGCCTTGATCGGAACGGGGATCATCGGCGTCAACGACGCCGCGGACGGCGATGCCGGCACGCCCTTGGAGCACGCCGGGTCCGCGCAGAGCATCGCTGACGGAGATTTCACTTCGCGAGTGGACACCTTTGGCGGAGCTGAAGGGTTCAGTTTTGCCGGTGTCGAGTGGGATACACCGCGCGAGAAACCGGTCGACCGGGTGGCGCTGACTTTCGCCATTTTCTTTGACGGCGGGTGGTTCGGTCCTAACGGAACAGGTCCTGGCACAGGGAACCTTTTGGATCCCACCTACCTGGAGGAACCCGTCTTGCAAGTGAGCACGGACGGCGGCGCGACGTGGACGGACGTTCCGCATGAGTCGGATTACCTGACGGCCTTGGATGGGCAGCCCTTGCCTGCCGTGGACTTCGGGCCGCCTACGAATGTGACGGCGACCTTCACCTTGCAGGCGTTGGTCGAAGGGCTCACGGGAATCCGTCTCATTGGACGGGAAGGAGGGACCGCCAGTTCAGGGTTCTTGGGCGTATTCGAGATGGCGGTCTATACGGGATCGGGCTCCGATCCCAACCTGCTCGTCAAACGCAACAACGTCTTCGGAGAAGTCGCTGGCGAGACCACCGTCGACTTGAACTTGACGAACAACGGGGAGAGCAACACGCTCACGATTACCGGCGCCGTGTTGAGCGGTCCGGACAGCGGAAACTACACGTTGGGGGCCGTGCCAGAAAGCATCGCCGCTGGGCAGACAGTGCCCTTGGCGATCACCTTTGATCCAGATGGAAGATCCGGCGGGTTTGTCGCCTTTCTTTCCATCTCGAGCAACGATGAATCCGATCCGGTGATCGTGGTCGATCTCTCGGCGATTCTCCCTAACGAAAGCGGGTTGGCGGCGCATTATCCTCTGGATGAAACCGAGGGAACCCAGGCCATCGACGTGTCGGGCAACAGCCATCACGGGACCTATTTGGCCGAGGGCGACGCGAGTTTCACGCTGGGCGAACCGGCGCTGGCGGGCGCCGGATCGGCGGTGCGCTTCACCCCTGGAGCCGGGGGCGTGGCCAGCATGGAAGTTCCCGACAGTTTTCCGCCGTTTGTGGACGTCTCGGTGGCGCTGTGGTTCCAAGCCGATGAAGGCGCCTCGGGCGTTCAGGCGGTGATTGCCAAGAACGTACAGGGCAGTCAGGGGGATCCCTTTGCGGTGGCCTTTACGGAAGGAGCGGTCTCGGTGTTGGTTGCTGGATCGGAAGAGATTCAAGTGACCGGTGTTTCCGCCGGCGTTCCTCATCACCTGGTGGTGGTGTTCGAAAATAGCGGTGAGACGGACTCCGCCCGGGTCTACCTCGATGGAGTCTTGGAGGGCGAAGCCCTGGGCGCCGGTTTCGACGATGTCGCGACCAGCGCGTTGGTCGCAGCGGCGTTATCGGGCGGCTTTGGTTTCCAAGGGGTGATCGATGACATTCAGGTCTACACCAAGGCCGTCACGGTGGAGGACGTGGAGTTTCTCTACGAGAACCCGGGCCTGGAGCTGGGTGAAGATGGCGGCTTTGTTCCCAGCGTCGATTCCGATGGAGACGGTGTGACGGATGCCACCGAAAGCCTGGCCGGGACCGATCCCCAAGATCCGGCTTCCTACCTGCGTATCGTGAGGGTTACGGGCGGTGAAGCGGATTTCACGCTCGAATGGCCCAGCGTCGAGGGGAAACGGTATCTCATCGATCGCTCGGAGACCATGGCGCCTGGAACCTGGCAAGAGATCGGGAACGTGACCGGAGACGGCAGCGGGATGGCTTCGTTCACAGACAACGAGGGAGTCGAGAGCGCCAGCGGAGTGCTTTGCTACCGGGTCCGCGTCGATCCAGATCCTGCCGATTGATGCTGCACGCCGCTTAGCGGCTCCCATGAGAAATCCGGGCTAGCGCGAGTGCTTGCGCGGGCTCCGGAAGCGTTGTCGTTTTCGCTGCGGGGCTCGCCCTCTTTGGGCTGTTCGACCTCTGGGCTCTATGCCAGGATCGAGCATGTGAGCCGGAAGAAACCGAGAGGACTTCGCTTGCCGCCGGGGGTCGCGCCGGCTGGATCCGGTCGCCGGTCGCAGGAAGGCGGAGCTGGTCGCGCGCCTCGGGAGCTGGCGGCGGGTGGCCTCCGGGGACGGTGGGCTGGCCGCGTCCTGATGGCGGTGCTGGCGCCTCTCTTGTTTCTCGGAACGTTCGAACTCGTTCTGCGGCTCTCGGGTTATGGATATGATCCGGGGTTTTTCGTGCCGGATCCAGAGAAGCGAGACCATTTCCTGGTCAACGGCCAGTTTGGACGCAGGTTTTTCCCAAGCGCTCTGGTTCGCACCGCGCAACCTGCCCGGGTCGCCGTTCCGAAACCGCGGGGAGGTCTGCGGGTCGTCGTTTTCGGGGGGTCGGCAGCCATGGGCGATCCCGAGCCGGCATTCGGGTTTCCGCGGATCCTGGAAACCCTGTTGCAAGCCCGGTTCCCGGACCGGCCGGTCGAGGTCATCAACACCGCCATGACCGCCATCAACTCCCATGTGGTCTTGGAGATCGCCAGAGATTGCGAGGCCTTGGAGGCGGATTTCTGGGTAGTCTACCTGGGAAACAACGAGGTCCACGGCCCATTCGGCTGCGGGACGGTGTTTGGCGCTCAGACTCCCCCTCGCTGGGTGATCCGCGGGAATGTGGCGTTGAAGAGAACCCGGACGGGACAGCTCCTGCAGAGCGTGTTCGAAAAGGTCCCCGGCAAAGCCCCAGCTTCCTGGGGCGGGATGGAGATGTTTCTCGAACAACGGGTTGCCGCGGATGACCCGCGTTTGGATAGGGTGTATGCGCATTTGCGCAGGAATGTTGAGGAGATCGCGGCGCTGGGCATGGACTTCGGCGCCGAGGTCTTGATCGGAACCGCGGCTGTAGACCTGCGCGACTGCGCTCCTTTCGCCTCAGGGCTTCCGGAAGGTCTGTCTCGTGAGGAGCGCGCCCGGTGGAACCAGGTGTTCAATGGCGCCGTGGCGGCGCAGACGCGGGGAAACCATGAGGAAGCGCTGAGCGGGCTGCGCCTGGCGGCATCCATTTCGGACCGGCATGCAGAGTTGCAGCACCGCTTGGGGATTCTCAAACTCGAGGGTGGTCGCGCCACGGAAGCGGCCGTCCACTTCGAAGCCGCCCGCGATCTCGATCTCCTGCGCTTCCGGGCTGACAGCCGCATCAATGCACTCCTGCGCGAGGCCGCCCGAGCGGCCCGGGCCTCTCACCTTGTCGATATCGAGTCTGTTCTGCGAGAGGCGCGCCCGGGAGGAACGCCGGGGGAGGAGTGGTTCTACGAGCATGTTCACTTTCGCATGGCCGGGAATGACCTTGTGGCAAGGCTGTTCGCCAGCCAGATCGATGCCCTGGCCGGAAATGGAGCGTCTCGATCGCAGCGGCCGCCTTGGCCTGAGCCCGGCGAATGCGCCCGGAGTCTCGGTTTCACGCGTTGGCACGAGTGGGAGCTGCTGCGACATATGCAGAAGCGGTTGGCACAGCCGCCTTTTTCCGCTCAGTGGAACCGGGAGGAACGGCACCGGCGCTTGCAGCGGGAGGAGGAAACGCTCCGGTCCGACGTGACGCCGGATCTGCTGGCTGAGGCCGTGGCGCTGTATGCAGAGCGCGTGAATGCGCGCCCGGAGGATCTGTTTTTGCGTGAACAGTATGCGCCGTTGTTGGCGGCTGCGGGACGGTCCGAGGACGCCTTGGGGCAGTGGGAGGCAGTGACCCGCATGTTTCCATCCCACTTCGCGGGCTGGCATCAGCTCGGCGCCTTGTTGAACCGGCAGCGACGCTGGGCGGAGGCTGAAACGCCGTTGCGGCGGTGTCTCGAGTTACAGAGCGCGTATCCGCCCGCGCTCAACAGCCTGGGAATTGCCCTCTCTCACTTGGAACGGCTAGAGGAAGCCTGCGAGGCCTTCGAATCCGCGGTGAAAGCCGATCCGGTTTACGCCGAGGCGTTTCACAACTGGGGACTCGTCCTGGCGCGCCGCGGCGACGGGAATGGAGCGATGGGGCTCTACGGCCGGGCGGTTGCGGCCCGCCCGGACTATCTGCCCGCTCAGCAGAGCTTGGGCGAGGCCTTGATCAAGGCGGGCCGCCATTCCGAAGCCGAAGAGCCTTACCGGCAGGTGGCCCGGCGTCTGGCCCGGGATCCGTCAGCGCGAGTGAAACCTAGGGCTGTTGCTCCTGAAACTGGACCGGAGCGAAGAAGGGGAGGCCGAGCTGCGCGAAGCGCTTTTGCTGGATCCGGAGAACGAAGTGGCCCGGCGAGCACTCCGTGCCCTCGAGGGGGCCTCGCCGGACAAATGAGATCTGCTTTGGCTTCGAAGTGAGATTTTTCGAATTTCCCACTTGCGTGTGTTTTTCGCTTTACAAATCCTTCGGATTTGTCGCACAAAAAGGAGTCGTTGCGAATTGTCTGGAATCGCGCTCCGGGGGGGGAGCGATCCCGGGCGGTGCAGCGCTTTCCAAACCCCTTGGAACCTCCCCCGCACATGAAAACTCCCAATACTCGTTGGAATATGGACTGGAAGCGATTGCTGCCGGCATTGTTAGGGGTCACGGCCTTTATCGGCGCCGGCCCCGGTCTCACCTCCACCGCCACAGCCGCGCTTCGGGACGGACTGGTGGCTTATTGGCCGCTCGACGGAAACTTGAACGATCAGATTGCGAACAATCACGGCACAGGGCAGGGCTCGGCCCCTATCCAGTACGGTGCGGGCAAGCTCGGTGACGGGATCGATCTCGACGGAGCTGACCAGTTTGTCGAGATCAATCCGGCGAACGAAGAGGTCTTTGACTTTGGCGCCCCTGCAGCACCGACGGGATTCACGCTGTCGATGTGGTTCCGGGTCGATGCTCTTACCAAGAGTTGGCAAGCCCTTGCAGCCAAGGGGGAAGACAACCATTGGCGACTTCACCGCCGGGGCGACACAGACACGATCACTGGCAACGGTGGGAATGCAGATGTGCCCCAGGGACCGACCGACATCAACGATGGTCAGATTCATCACCTCGCGCTGGTCAGCGATCCGGGGACCGAGGTCCGGCTGTATGTGGATGGGAACCTGGAGTCCACGGGTCCGCCGCCGTCCTTGGAGAACAATGCCATGCCCATGATGCTCGGCGAGAACCCAGAAGCGCGAGGACGCACCTGGGACGGGTTGATCGACGATGTGGGGGCTTGGAACCGGCCGCTGCTGGAAGCGGAGGTTCAGGAGATTTACAACGGAGGAAACGCCGGAAAATCGATCGGCGATTTGATCCGGCCGGTGGCCAGTTACGATTTCAACACGAACCCCGCTGGGACAGTGGAACTGACCGGGACCTCAGCTTGGCGGAGTACGGACGGAGTCGATAATTCCGGCTACATCAGCATCACCGATGCGGCGAATGATCAGCGCGGGGCCATCATCATCCCTGACCCCACCGGCGGGGCGGCGATTCAA
Organism: Verrucomicrobiales bacterium; assembly: GCA_035513055.1. Classification (GTDB taxonomy): domain Bacteria; phylum Verrucomicrobiota; class Verrucomicrobiia; order Verrucomicrobiales; family DEV007; genus DATKCT01. Next base: position 19,752 of record DATKCT010000082.1, read on the forward strand.
GGGTTCCTCTTCAGTGCGGACCTTCGAGTGGGCGGCGGAACCCCGTCGCCCGCAGACGGATTCAGTCTGAATCTGCCTCGACCGAACGATCCACTTTACGAGCCGCCCCGTGGCGAAGGCTACGCCTCCTCGCCGACCAATGAAGCGAACCTTCCGGAGGAAGGTTCGACGACGGGTCTGGGGATCGGGCTGGATGCCTGGTTTAGCGGCGGCGCCGACGTCATCGGATTCAGTGTGCGCGTCGACAACGAATTGGTCACACAGATTCCGGCTGCGACGCTGAACGGGGAGGCGACGGACGCGACCTCGCTGCAGACAGGGCCGGATGCCGCCGGTCTCACTTGGCAACCCTTCACGGCGGATCTCGTCAACGGTGAGCTTACCTTGACCTGGAAGGGAGTGACCATATTGGACAGCCTGCCCATCGACTTCCCGGCGACACCGACGGGCGGGATGGTCTTTGGAGGACGGACAAGGGGTTCGAATCAAAATCACCATGTCGACAATATCATGGTGGAATACATTCCCGCGACGATCGCGCTGATTACGAAGCATTCAATTACGCGGAACGATGTCCAGGTCGAGATCTTCGACGGCCCGCAAAGCTCGGTGGTGCAGAACTCGATCCGGCTTTTCGTCGACGATGTCGACGTGACCGCGGAGAGCAGCAAGACGATCGATCCTGACGGAACGACGCGGTTGATCTATGCGGTCGATCCTCCCTTTGAGCCGAGTACAGTGCACACCAGCCGCGTTGAGGCGGAGGACGACCAGGGCAACCCTCTGCTCAGCGAAAAGAGCTATACGGTTCCCGCGGAGGGGATCTTTGGCGGAGGCAGCTTCACCACGCATCACGTGTATTCGGACGGAGCGACCCAAATCAACGATGTGGCCGGCGCGCTTGCCGCGATCAATGGAGAGATTGGCCTGCAGGGTGAGATCATCGTCCCGACGCGATACATCCATTTCCATGACGATGTGGGACCGCCCCTGTATTTTCCGGAGTCCCGTCCCTATTCGATCTTCGATCCTCAGAACGGCGGAACCGGATTTCCGCCGCCGAACCGTAATGATTTCGCCATTTGTTCGATGGGATCGTTCCTGGTTCGGGAACCGGGCACTTACGTGCTGGTCTGCAATAGCGACGATGGCTTCAGCTTGTTGATCGACGGCGTGGAGGTTGGGAGCGCGGGCAACCGCGCTCGCGGCGACACTTTCATGGAGGTCGCATTAACCGGGGAGCACGACCTGGTGTTTTACCATTGGGAACGCGGCGGTGGAGCGGGCGTGTCGGTTTACATTTCACGGTTTCCCGTGAC
>DATKCT010000083.1:0-41508 GCA_035513055.1 Verrucomicrobiales bacterium
GCAGGATCGTCCACCAGGCCTGCCCGCACCGCGTTGAGGTCGATGTAGGCCGCCACGGCCGCCAATCCTCCGGGACCTTGCGCCGATTGTCCTGCTCCTTCCACCAGCACGCTTTTGAAGCGCTCCTCCCACACCGTGCCATGCCGTTCATGCCGGCTATCGAACTTACAGGGAGAACTTGTGTTACAACTCCTGCATGAAGCGCGAGAACTCAAAGAGGCGTTCCCGCACCGATCCGGCGATTTCGGCCAAGGGGCCGGCGTCGCCATTGGCCTGCCACTGGACCCCTCGCGCGCAGTTGTCAACTTTTCAACTTTTATTTGGTGTCTGACACATTATATTAAGGGAGGCGTTGCAGGAAGTCCTCCTGGGTCCAACCTGCCAGGGCCCGTTCTACCCTGGACCCGGCCGCGCCCGTCCGTAAATGTTTTTATATAGTGTCTGACACGTTATGCTGATTATTCCAAACGCATGAAAACCTTTGACGCCAAAGCCTTGATCCGATCAGCGCATAGGCAGTGCCCCCCGGTATCCGGGCGCGGTTCTCATGCCGGTTCGCAGCGCCCCTCAGCAAGAGACCGATTGAGAAAGGCGGGCTAGCGATTCCGGGCTTCCAAGATCAGCCCCGCTTCGAGGGCCTTTGCGATGCGTCGCGAAGATTCCTGCAGGTGGGACCGGGAATAGGGATCCAATCCGTCATGTTCTTTCACCGCATCGATACGGCGCTGGATTTCGCGCAGATTCATGTTGGCGAGATCGGAGATGGGTTTGTAGGCTGCGGTGAAGCTCGAGGAGGTGAGCACCAGATCGGTCAGCCGTTCCAGGTATTCCCGCTGGAGGTTGCGATCGAAACTTTGGATGAGCGGTTTCCGGGCGGTGAAGGTCATGCCGGCGTCGAGCCCATCCAACTGCTTCCAGACTGCGGCCGACAGAGTGTCGAGCAATTCCGGCAGCGTTAGGGCATCTTGGTCGGGGGGGAGGCGGAACTCGTTGTCGTAGATGCGCTGCAAGGTCGTGGGATTCATCACGGCGGTAAGGGCGCTGGCCTGGATTCCGAGAATGCGGTCGTGTACGGGCCAGGTGGGATCCTCGCTCATGTTTCCGGCGTCCCACCATTTGTCGATGGTGAGGTACTGAAGAATCTCGGGAGTGAGTCCAAAGGAATTCGAGTCGAGGGCGTTCTCGACGACGAAGGCGAGGGCCCGGCGCTGTTGATCGGCCGGGACGACTTCGATGGGGGCTCCGCTGTTGGGGTCGCCCTTTTTGTGCCGGTATACATGGGCGCCTCCGACCCAGTTAGCCATCATGCTGACGGAATTCAGTTGAGTGGCCAAAGTGAGGAGGTAGCCGCGGCGGGCTCTGGCCCAGGTATCGCCGTCCTTGACGTACTTATCGAGCAGCTTGCTTCGGAGTTCTTTGACCAGCATCATTTGGTCGCGGGCATACTCGAGCGGATCGCTGGAGAAGTCGTAACGGCGGGCCAAGGGGTCCGGGCCCCAGGTGTCCTCGTCGGTGGCGAATCGCAGCTCTTTCTCCGAGGATCGCTGAAGGATCGGTTTGAGGTCGTTCTCGAACGAATAGCCATATTCGATGGCCCAGATGTCATAGGGGCCGATTCCGACCATGGCGTAATCGCCCTGGCAAGCGCCTGCAGCGACGCGGATGTTGACGGGCAGGTAATCCATGACCGAGCCTGCGAAGGGGCGGGCGCCCTTGGTGGATTCGCTGTTGATCTCCTCCAAGCCAAGGATGCTGGATCCTTTGAAGTTGTGCCGCAGACCCAAGGTGTGCCCGACCTCGTGGGCGACCAGATCGGCGAGGAGGGGGCCGATGAACGCTTCGGGAATGCCGTCGATCACCTGCTCGTCCTCTTTCTTTCCATCGCCTTCACCGGATTCCGCTTCGCCTTGTTCGGCGGCGAGGATATCGAGTTGCATGCGCATGGCGGCCAACCCATGGGTCTTGCAGTTGGCGGCCATGCACAAGCCGTTGACTTGGCTGACCCGGCCGGAAAGGCCGTCGAATTCCTGATCGCCGAGGAGAGTCGAGTCGAGGGAGGCAAGGGGGTGTCCTCCGAGCGAACGGCCTTGTTGCTGAGCGCGATCGGCGAGGATTTGTTCGCGTTCGACGGGGCTTGCGAGGCGGAGCCGCGGATCCCATTCGGGATGCTCTTCGAGCCAGGACAAGGTTTGGGCGTCGAACCCTTCCATCGCCAACTGCGGGAGGAGTTTGTTGTACTGTGTCCACCAATGGCGGATCCAGCCGTCGGTCAGGATGATGTCGGCGTCAAGGATCTGGCCGGTCTCGGGATTGGTCCGGCTCGGACCGATGGCGGTGCCGGCTCCGTTGCTCAGCCAACGGATGAAATTGTGCCGCACGTCTTCGGGGTCTTTGTCCATGTGGGCTCCGGATTTGGAGTCTTGGAAGCGGACTTCGATGGCGTTGACCAGTCCCACGCGCTCGAAAGCGTCATTCCACATCAGCAGGCCGTCGGCGACCCAGCGACGATAGCGGACCGGGGTCGTGTGCTCGATGTAGAAGACGATGGGCTCCTTGGGCGGGCTGAGTTTGAGCGAAGGATCGGCCTTTTCGAGGTGCCAGCGGTTGATGTAGCGCACCGCGGTCTGATCTTCCTCGAACTTTCCGAGGTCATTGTAGTTGGTCACGAAATACCCGACTCGCTCGTCGGCGACGCGCGGCTTGTATTCCTTGTTCGCAACGATGTTGCTGATGGAGTAATGGAGGGTGCGCAACTGCCCGTTGGCCATGGGCACTTCGATGCCGACCTCGATGTTTTGGGGGAAGGACTTTACCGTTTTCAGGGTGAAAAGCTTCTGGATGCCGTTGGCTTGGGGACCGAAGAACTTGCTAGCCTGCTCGACGAGGAGGGCGTCGAGATCGATCACCGGTCCTCCCTTGGGAATAACCGTGACGATAGGCACATCGAGAAGGACGCGGTCGGTGAAGAGCCGTTGGACGGAGTCCTTGCTTTCCTGGTCTCCGGTCGAGCGCATTTCCAGATTGGGCTGGACCAGAGCGAGGCGCTTGTCGAACTGCCTCCAATAGACGTAGTAATCGCCTGCCTGAAGTCCCGCATAAGCTTCGCCGCTGGCGACGGTGAGGGCGATGAAATGGCGTTGTTTGGCGAAGTCTTTGGGGACCTCCGCGTAGATCTGCTGATCTTTATCGCGCACGTAGAGGGTGTAGAGACCGGGGGCGCCGTCGGAGGTGGAGACGATTTTGCGGAACCCCTCGAGAACCTTGTTCGCTGGAGGAAAATCGGCTTCGGGGGCTTTGCCGGCGGCTTGGGGTTGCGGCTGTCCGGGCGTTTGTCCGGGTGTTTCCGGCGCATCGCCTTCTTGGGCGAGGGAAGACGCGGGCAGAACCAGACACAGGGCCGTGAGCGAACGGCGAAGGAAGAGGAGGGGAGATTTCATGATGGGGTGCGATCCTCGGCGGTGGTTTTAGAATTTCCATAAGTAGAAGGGAACTCGATGCGGTGCAAAAGGGTTTTTTCCCGCCGGTCTCGGAGGTCCGGCGGCGATCTCTGCGCTTTTTGACCGCCTTTCCCGCCGGGGCGTGGTATGGTGAGAGATGCCGGACGGATGGGCCGATGCTGGGGAAGATGGACGGCGGCTGGACGCTTTGTATGTGCGGCTGCGCGAAGCGGCCTCGCGAAACATCGGTTATCCCTGCAATCAACGATTTGATTACAGACCCTTGTTTCGCTTCCTGGAGTTCGCCGCGAACAACGTGGGAGATCCCTTTGCCGGGAGCAATTACTCCCAGAACACCCATGATTTGGAACGGGAGGTCGTGGCTAGTTTCGCCGGTTTTGCGCGGGCCGGGCCGGATGAAGTCTGGGGCTATGTGACGGCTGGAGGGACGGAAGGGAACATGTATGGGCTGTATGTGGCCCGGGAGCTTTACCCTGAGGGCATGGTCTACTTTTCCGAAGACAGCCACTACAGCGTGCCGAAGATCCTCCGGTTGCAGCACACCCGAAACATCATGATCCGTTCATTGCCCAATGGGGAAATCGACTGCGATGACCTCCGGCAGACGGTGCTGCTGCGCCGGGAAGCTCCGCCGATTGTATTCGCCAACATCGGCACGACCATGAAAGGGGCCGTCGATGATCTGGGACGCATTCGGGAGATCATGGAGGATTTGGCGGTGCGAAATTATTATGTGCACTGCGATGCGGCATTGAGCGGGACCATTTTGCCTTTTGTGGAGAATGCACAGCCGTGGGATTTTGCGGATGGCGCCGACAGCATTGCCGTGAGCGGGCACAAATTTCTGGGATGTCCTCTTCCCTGCGGCGTGGTGTTGGCGAGGAAGAAACACGTGGAGCGGGTGGCGCGCTCCGTCGAGTATGTTGGAGTGCTGGATACGACGATTGCGGGCTCGCGCAGCGCGATCACCCCTTTGATGTTGTGGTACCGTCTGCGGGAACTTGGTGAGGAAGGGTTGCGGTCGTTGGTCGATCGCTGTTTGGAACGTGCGGTCTACGCGATCGAGCGCTTCCGGGAGCAGGGGATTTCCGCATGGAGACATCTCAACTCGGTGACGGTGGTGATTCCCCGGCCTCCGGAGAGCTTGGTGCGGCGTTGGTCTTTGGCGCCGCAGGGGCGGATATGTCACTTCATTACTTTGGACCATGTGACCGAGCGGATCATTGACCGGTTTGTGGAGGAGTACGTCGAGGCCATGGCGGCGCAGCGGATTCCCTCCGAAGCCGCGCCCGCGGCAAAACCAGCGGAGCTGTTTCCGAGATGATCCGGATCACGGTCATCACTCGGGACGAACCCGGGCAACTTGCGGACGTGAGCCAGGCGCTGGCTGACCGGGGAGTCAACATCGAATCGATCGATGCCGAGGGTGTGGACAGTTGCGGCGTGATCAATCTGGTGGTGGGGGATTGCGACGCAGCCTTACGGGCCCTTCGCGACGCCGGATTCAGGGCGGTGGCCAGCGATGCGTTGGTGGTGCGGTTGCCGGACCGGCCCGGAGCGCTGGCGGAACTGGCCACGCGTTTGAAGGAGGCCCACATCAACCTGCGCAGCATGCACATTCTGGAACGGCGCAAGGAGTATTCCCTGGCCAGTATCGTGACTGAGGACAACGTGCTGGCGGCGGAAGTTTTGCGGGATGTGCTGGTCCATGGGTGAAGGCGCCGGGGTCGAAACGGCGAACGGCGATGCTGCCGAAATGAAGCTGGAGCTGTGCGGGAGAAGGCGTTACAATGACCAGCCTATGAACGAGAGGAGGCATCGAGTGCTGACAGGGCTTGCGGCGGCGGCGCTGATAGGGATGGCCGCGGCTGGCGCGAGGGAAGAAGGCCCTGCTGAAGCGGGGGCAGGGGAAGAGGTCAAGCGCTTCCTCTATGTAGCGGCTCCCGGGATTCGGAACTACCTGGAGTTTGGCGGTCATGGGTTGCTCGTGTTCGACATCGACGCGGACTATCGCTTCGTGAAGCGGATTCCTACGGCTGGAATGGATGGCGAAGGCCGGCCCCTGAACGTGAAGGGTGTGTGCGCCAGCGCCGCTACGGGCCGGATTTACATCAGCACATTGACCTCGCTCATGTGCCTCGACTTGGAGTCGGAGAAGCTGTTGTGGGAGAAGAGCTACGAGGGGGGCTGCGACCGGATGGCCATTTCACCGGACGGCTCGCACATTTACCTTCCGTCATTGGAGCAGGCGCATTGGCACGTGGTGGACGGAGAGAACGGGGAGGTGTTGGCGACGCTGAAACCGGATTCGGGGGCGCACAACACGGTCTATGGACTGGATGGAACGGAAGCCTACCTGGCCGGTTTGCGATCGCCGCTGCTTCGGGTCGCGGACACCTCGCGCCACGTCATCACGCGGGAGGCCGGACCCTTCGGGAACTCCATTCGCCCTTTCACCGTGAATGGAGCGCAGACCCGTTGTTATGTAAACGTGAATGAATTGCTCGGATTTGAAGTGGGAGACTTGCAGACTGGTAAAGCGCTCTATCGCATCGTGGTGCAGGGCTACGAATCCGGCCCGGTCAAGCGTCACGGATGTCCGAGTCATGGGATCGGGCTCACACCGGACGAGAAAGAGATCTGGGTTGCCGACGGGCATAACCGGCGCCTGCACATTTTCGATGCGACTTCGGAGCCGCCGCGAGCGGTCTCGAGCATCGAGCTGCGGGAGGAGCCCGGTTGGATCACGTTTCGGCTGGATGGCAAACAGGCCTGGCCATCGACCGGAGAGATCATTGATGTCGCCACGCGAGAAGTGGTGACGGCGCTGGAGGACGAGGAAGGCCGGCCGGTGATGAGTGAGAAAATGGTGGAGATCCACTTCAGCGACGGCCGGCCGGTGCGAACCGGCGATCAGTTTGGACTTGGACGGGTGCGGGCTCAGCCGGCGGATTGACGAGCGGCTTCAATCATCAGAACCGGTTCCGCCATCCGGTGGGCTGGGTCCAAGCCTGTTCGTGCTGGCCTTGAAAGGACGGATTGGGATGCGCTTTTGATGAGGTCACGGTGGCGCGGACGTAGAGTTCGTCGCCTTGGAGGCGGTACTGGGGCCGGGCGCCGGGGACGGTGGCGAGCACGACGCCCGGCGCTTGGGGATCTCCTGACCGGGCGCCGATGAAGTTGGTCTCGTAGGTCTCCGGCCCTTGGGAGGCGATGACGATTTCAAGTTTTTTGCCGTCGAAATGAATGGAGTCGAGCAGCACTCCGCTTGAAGCATAGAAATCGCCGGCGCGCATGGCGGCGATCAAGGCTTCAGTCTCGAGAGCCGGGGCCCGGACCATGATCCAGCCTCGACCGGGGGAGACGTCGCCGCCGTGGTAATGATGGGAATCGTCAGTGGCCAGGCCGTACAGCGGCGGGGCTTTGAGTTCGTGGAGCCGGATGGTGTTGGCGATATCCCACATGCGCTCCACGCTGGCGTGTTCCGCATCGCCAAGATGATGAACAGAGGGGTGACCATTGTAGACTTCGAAGAAGGGTTCCTCCAGGACGTGGCCGAGGTCTTCCGCGGAAACGCCCCAACCAAAGTTAGGGTGATTGAGGTGCACGAGGATCGACTGACCGCTTCGCTTTTCCATTTCGGCGGCGGCGCGCAGGTTGTTGCGCATCACATCCCGGACCGAGTCCCCGCGCTGCGGCTCGATGAGTTCCGGAAGGTTGAGAGCGTTGAGGTGCACGGGAAGATTCTGCCAGGAATCGGTGATCTCCTCGGCTTCAATGAGGAGAAATTCGCCGGGTTTTTCGAAGTAAGGCCGGAGTTCCTCCAAGGTGCGCAGCCGCACTTCGACGGCGCCGTCCTTCACTCGCGTTTCAACCAAAGGTGAGCCGAAGCGGGCGCGGTATTTCTCGAGGGTGGAGACGCCGAGGCTGCGGCGGCGCTTCTGAATGTCCTCTTCTCGCATCCAGCGTTCGCCCCGGCTCAGAACATTGTGATCCGAGAGGGCGAGGAAATCGTAATCGCGGTCGCGGTACCAGGCGATCACCATGTCGGGGAAATCGTTGCCATCGCTCCACAGGGTGTGGGTATGGGTGTTTCCCTTGTACCAGCGGGTTTGACCGGCGGAGGCATCGAGGGTGTTCTGCTTCCACAGCAGCAGGAGGAGCGAGGCGCCGGCGGTGAGGAGCAGGAGAGGCAGAAGCGTTCGCTTCATGGGCATGGAGAGATCAGCAAAAAAGCGAGGAACCAGGCGGGAAATCCGGCGGCGGCGTCGCCCGGGTTGAGGGAGAAGAAAACGACGGGCCCGCATTTGTCACGCCGTTTCGTCGCGGGGCGGGGCAGGGACCATGCTGAGATGGGGGTGAAAGCTGGGAGAACGGTATGAGAAATGCGGGCCAGCGCTCCGGCCTTTTCCTTGCATTCGCGGCGGCCCGCAGGCATTAGGGGCCCGATGTCCGTGCGCCTTTTTGACAGCTTGTCCCGCTCGATTCGGGAGCTGAAGCCGCTCGATGGCGAGACCTTTCGTTTTTACTGCTGCGGCCCGACCGTCTACGGGCCGGCGCATGTGGGAAATTTTCGCACCTTCGTGCTGCAAGACACTCTCCGGCGGGTTCTCGAGGCCAGCGGGATGGCCACGCGTCACGTCCGCAATATTACCGACGTGGACGACAAGACCATTCGGCAGTCACGGGCGGAAGGACGGACGCTGGCGGATTTTACCGCGGAGTGGACCCGGCGTTTTCATGCAGACGCCGCTGCTCTCCAGCTTCTTCCACCGCACGTTGAACCGTCCGCGGTCGAGCATGTGCCGCATCAGATCCGGATGATTGTGCGGCTCATCGACAAAGGGCACGCCTATTGCGCGGAGGACGGTTCGGTGTATTTCCGGGTGACCTCGTTTCCAGGCTACGGGCGCCTGACGCGGTTGGATGAGCGGGAACTCCGGACCGGGCCGGGGCAAGCGGCTCAGGCTGCGGACGAATACGGCAAGGATGCCTTGGCCGATTTTGCCTTGTGGAAAGCCAGAAGGCAGGAGGATGGGGAGAACTTTTGGGAGAGTCCCTGGGGCGAAGGGCGTCCGGGTTGGCATTTGGAGTGCAGCGCCATGAGCATCGAATACCTGGGCGAAAGCTTCGATCTTCATTCCGGTGGCATCGACTTGATGTTTCCCCATCACGAGAACGAAATCGCCCAGAGCGAGTGCTGCACAGGGCGGACTTTTGCGGCGCATTGGCATCACGTGGCGCATTTGATGGTCGATGGAGGCAAAATGAGCAAAAGTCTCGGAAATCTCTACACCTTGGACGACCTCTCCGAACGCGGGTTCTCACCGCTGGATCTGCGCTACATTTATCTTTCGGGGCATTACCGGAAGCCGTTGAACTTCACCTTCGAGGCGTTGGCGGCTGCGCAGAAGGCGGTAGCGGGATTGGTCCGGGCGGAACGCAAGTTAGCGGAACGGGCGGGACTGGCGCCGCAAGCAATGGAGGATGAGAGAGGCCGTTGTGAGGATTGGGCGTCGTTTGAACCGGCCTGGGAGGCGTTGTGCGACGACCTCAACACACCGGAAGCGTTGGGCCGCGCCTTTACGGCGCTGCGCGAGCTGCCGGCGGAAACCTCGTCCGCCACAGAGGCTCGGCGGGAGTGGAGAGCTTTAAGGACTTTGTTAGCTATCATGGGCCTGGGCGCGCTGGGCTACGAAAAGAAGCTGAAGGAAGCGCCCGCGGAGATTCGCGACTTGGCGGATCGGCGCTGGGCCGCCCGGCAAGCCAGGGACTGGGTCTCCGCCGACGCGATGCGTGAGGAATTGGCGCAGCAGGGCTGGACCATGAAGGACGGACGGGAATCCTACGAGTTGATGGAAAGGCGATGAAACCCCTTCCGATACGGCCCCGCCGCAACCGGCGGTCGGAGGCCTTGCGTGGACTCTGCCGGGAAACCGTGCTCCGGCCGGAAGACCTCATTTATCCGCTGTTCGTGCATGAAAGCGATCGAGATGAGACCATCGCCGCGATGCCGGGATGCCTGCGCTGGAGTCCGGCCGGACTGCTGGATGTAGTGGGACGCGCCGCCGGCGTTGGGATTGGGGCGGTCGCCTTGTTTCCGAAAGTCGAAGAGTCCTTGAAATCTCCTGGGGGGGAAGAGAGCTGCAATCCGGCCGGATTGATTCCGCAAGCCGCGCGCAGCATCAAGGAACGCTTCCCGGAAGTTGCGGTGATCACGGATGTGGCTCTGGACCCTTATAGCAGCGAAGGGCACGACGGGATTGTCGAACGCGGCCCGCGCGGAGAGATCCGGGTGCTCAACGACGAGACCGTAGAAGCGCTGTGCCGGCAAGCGCTTTGTCAGGCACGGGCGGGAGCGGATCTGGTGGCTCCAAGCGACATGATGGACGGCCGGGTCGCGGCGATTCGCGCGGCGCTGGATGCCGAGGGATTTTCGGAGACGGGGATCCTGGCCTACGCAGCGAAGTACGCTTCGGCCTTCTATGGGCCGTTTCGCGGGGCGCTGGAATCGGCGCCCAAGGAGGGCGACAAAAAGTCTTATCAGATGGACCCCGCCAACGCTCGCGAAGCATTGCGGGAGGCGGAACTGGATGCGAGGGAGGGCGCCGACATACTCCTGGTGAAACCTGCCGGAGCCTATCTTGATGTGATCTGGCGTATTCGCCAGGTGGCGCGGCTTCCGATCGCCGCCTATCAAGTCAGTGGAGAGTATTTGATGATTCGCGCCGCGGCGGCGGCGGGTTGGCTCGATGAGAAAGCGGCCATCGAAGAATCGTTGATCGCGATCAAGCGAGCGGGAGCGGACATGATCGTCAGTTATTTTGCGCTGGAGGCGGCGGAGCGATTGCGGTGAAGGCAGCGGGAGCGAGGAACAAGGCTGAATTGGGGCCGATCGACGCCGAAAGTGAACGAAGCGCGCAAGGTGTGTTCGACTTCGAATCCGGGCATTTGGACGGCTTCGCAAATTGGCGCCGGGAGCAAGAGTCGCGGCTGGAGGCCATCCGGGAGGAATGGGGATTGCCGGTGGGCCGAAAAGTGAGGATTCGACTTCACACGATGGACGGGGAACTCGAAGGGATGCTGCGACTGGCGACCATGCCGGTGTCCGTGGACAGGCGGATTCCGCTGCGATTGCGACTTGGCCGGGTGGATTTGACCCCGCCCGACATCGAATCCTGGGTAGTGATTGATTGAATGAGAACGAGGCCGGTCCGTTGTGAGGCGGCGGAAACCGGCGAGTGTGGTGTTTGCGAAATACGTAGACAAAACAGATTCTTCGAGGATGAGAGAATCTGCTCCCTTCGCTCGATTTTTATGAGAATCGCGGCCCTCTTTTCCCATTTCTGCGTTACCCGTTGGCTTCTGATCTCGCTCGACTCCCTCCTCGCGCCTTGAACGGGAAAAAGGTTGATCGCGAATTTTGCCCATCTCTTTCGCAAACGCCCCACTCGTCTTGAGCGCCGTGAAGTCGGTCTGTGTCTACTGCGGCGCCAGTCCGGGGCGCAATCCAGCTTTTTTGAGGGAGGCCACGGAACTAGGCGCCACGCTGGCACGGCGAGGCTTGGAGGTGGTCTTCGGCGGCGGACGGGTCGGATTGATGGGCGCAGTGGCGGACGCCGCGCTGCGCGGAGGGGCGCCGGTCACAGGTGTGATTCCAGGCCATTTGATGGAACTTGAGGTGGGTCACGAAGGGGTGACCCGATTGATTGCTGTGGATTCCATGCACGAGCGCAAGGCGCTCATGACGCGATTGTCGGATGCCTGCGTGGTGTTGCCGGGGGGCTTCGGGACGCTCGACGAGATGTTCGAGATTCTGAGTTGGAATCAGTTGGAGGTGGCGGAAAAACCTTGCGGACTGCTGAACGTCTGCGGGTATTTCGACGAGTTGCTGCGTTTTCTCGACCGGATGGTTGAAGAGCGGTTTCTCCTTCCGGAGCACCGGGCCTTGTTGCTGGTGGACGATGACCGGAGCCGGCTTCTCGATGCGCTGGAGGCTTATACTCCGGTGCGAGTGCCGGGGTGGGTGACCCGGAAAATCCATGCGGATCCAGCCGTCTGGCCGGACGCAGAATCCGAGGCCGCTGGGGAACGGAAGTGAGAGACGGGAGCGCAGATCCAGCCGTCGCCAACCGTCATCCGAATTCTCCTGTGGACGGGCTGGCATGGACTGGGGAACGTGCTACTACTCCGCCGATGGGCACGGCAACGGGTTCGGACGAGACTGGTTTTGAAGTAAATGGACGCATCTACGCTCCGCCAGCCGGCCGCGTGGTGGCGGTGATCTGCATCGATGGTTGCGCCGACGCCTATCTGAACGCGGCGTTGAGCCGGGGCGCAATGCCGCGGCTCGAGCGGGCCTTGGGAAACGGCGGATTCCGGACCTTGGCGCGAGCGGCGCTGCCCACCTTTACCAACGTCAACAATGCTTGCATCGTCACCGGTGTGCCGCCTGCGGCGACGGGGATAAGCGGGAATTTCTTTCTCGATCCGGACACGGGCGCGGAAGTGATGATGAACTCTCCGGAGTTCCTGCGATGCGGCACGATCTTGGCCGCGGCCGGGGCGGCCGGAAGGAAAGTGGCCTTCGTCACGGCCAAAGACAAGCTGCGGACGCTGCTTTCGAAGGGCTTGCAGGGGATCGCCTTTTCCTCGGAGAAAGTCGACGAAGCGCGCCGGGAGACGCACGGAATCGCGCATGTGGAAGCTCTGGTGGGGCGATTGAAGCCGGATATCTACAGTGCGGAAGCAAGTTTGTACGTGTTGGAAGCTGGGTTGGCCTTGGCTCATGCGGGGATGGCCGATTTCCTCTATTTGTCGCTCACAGACTATCTGCAGCACAAGTTCGGACCGGAAGCCCCGGAATGCCTGGCGTTTTACAGGGCGATCGACCGCGAGATCGGGCGGTTGATCGATTTCGGGGCGGTGGCGGCGATCACGGCGGATCACGGGATGAACGCGAAGAACCGGCCCGACGGCTCGCCGAACGTGATTTTTTTGGAAAGCGAACTCTTGGCGGAGTTCGGGACGGGACTGCGGGTGGTGTGCCCTATCACTGACCCGTATGTGGCCCATCACGGGGCGCTCGGATCTTTTGTTAGTGTTCATGTGAACGGCGTCGCCCGGCTTCCGGCGATGGTGGAATGGCTGCGCGCGCGCGAGGGCGTGACCGAAGTCTATACCCGGGAGGAGGCGGTCCGGGATTTGGAGCTGCCGGGCGACCGGATCGGGGACTTGAGTGTTTTGAGCGGGAGCGATGTGGTTTTGGGGAGGACCCCGGCGGACCACGATTTGCGGCTGCTGGAGGGCGGGTTGCGCTCGCATGGCGGCCGGTTCGAGGAGATGGTCCCGCTGATCGTCACGGAGGCGTTGGACGCTAGCCATCCGCTGCTAGGCGGAGGCGAGATTCGGAATTTCGACGTCTTCGATCTTGCCTGCAACGCGACGGCGACGAAAGCGGGCGGCGCCTGAGGACCGATGGATTTTCCTGTTTATATAGCGGGTCGAGCCGAGGCGGGGGAAGGACGGCTTGAGGTGCGGAATCCTTACGACGGCAGCGCGGTGGGATCGGTGTCGTTGGCGGGGCCAGAGCTTTTGGAACGGGCCATCCAAGAGACGGGAGGCGAAGGGAGGGAGGCCTTGTCGCGGTACGAGCGCGCTGAGATTCTTCGGCGGGCGCGGCGGCTTCTCGAGGAGCGGAGGGAGGAATTCGCCCGGCTGATTCGCCTCGAGAGCGGTTTGTGCCAGCGAGACACCTGGTATGAAACGGGGCGCACCCTGGATGTTCTGGAGTTCGCCGCGGCGGAGGCGCTGCGGGACGACGGGCAGGTGTTTTCCGGCGACATCTCTCCGCAGGGAAAGAAACGGAAGATCTTCACTTTGCGGGAACCGGTGTTGTTGGCGGCTGCGATCACGCCCTTTAACCATCCGTTGAATCAGGTTTCCCATAAGACAGCTCCGGCGATTGCAGCGGGCGCGCCGGTGATTCTGAAGCCTTCGGAGAAGACGCCGCTGACGGCCTTGCGATTTACGGAGTTGTTGTACGAAGCGGGATTGCCGGGCTGGATGTTGAGCACCCTGGTGGGGCCGGTGGATCCGGTGGTGAACTCGTTGGTGCGCGACGAGCGCGTGGAACTGGTGTCTTTCACCGGGAGCGTGGCGGCGGGAAAACGCATTGCGGCTACGGCAGGGTACAAAAGGCTGTGCTTGGAACTGGGTGGGAATTCGCCGCTCATCGTGTTGGAGGACGCGGATCTGGAATTGGCGGCGCGGTTGGCGGCGGAAGGCAGTTACCGCAATTCCGGTCAGCGTTGCACGGCGGTGAAACGGATTCTCGTGCAACGATCGGCCCTGAAAGTGTTCACGGAAGCGCTGGTGGAGAGAACGCAGGACTACGTTTGCGGGGATCCGGCGGATCCGGCCACGTGGGTCGGGACGGTGATTGACGAGGCGGCGGCCCGGCGACTCGAGGGTCTGGTGCGGGATGCGGTGAAACAGGGCGCGCGCGTATTGGCGGGAGGAGAGCGACGGGGAGCGTTGCTCGAACCGACGGTGATCGCCGGCGTACCCCGGGACGCGGAAATGGTGGTGTGGGAATCATTTGGGCCGTTGGCGCCGGTGCTGGCGGTGGAGGATCTCGATGACGCGATCGCTCTGGCCAACGGGACCGCCTACGGCTTGTCGACGGGGATTGTCACCCGCAATCTGGACGCCGCGCTGGAAGCGGTGAAGCGGATTCGCACGGGCACGGTCAACATTAACGAAGTGCCCGGCTACCGGGTCGAGAACTCTCCCTTTGGCGGGGTCAAGGATTCCGGGCTCGGAGTCAAGGAAGGCGTCATCGAGGCGATGAAAACGATGAGCAACGTCAAGACGTTTTCGCTGCCTTGGTAGGACATTGAAATGAAAGCGGAAGACGAGAACCCCTACCTGTTGCTGACCCCGGGTCCGCTGAGCACGACGCCGGCGGTGCGCAGGGCCATGCTGCGGGACTGGTGCACATGGGACGAGGACTACAACGCCGGGGTGGTGACCCCGATTCGGGAAGCGCTGGCACGCTTGGTTAGCGCGAAGGGGGGTTACACCAGCGTATTGATGCAGGGCAGCGGCACGTTCTCCACAGAGGCGGCTATCGGGACGGCTCTTCCGCCCGGCGGGCGGCTGTTGGTCTTGAGCAACGGAGCCTATGGGAAACGGCTGGCGCAGATCGCGGCGCGATTGCGAATCTCTCACGTGGTCCACGACAGCGGCGAACTCCGGCCGCCGGATCTGGCGAGGCTGGAACGTCAGTTGAGGGACGATCCGGGGATCACGCATGTCGTGATGGCGCATGTCGAAACGACCACGGGCATGCTCAACCCGGTGCGGGAAGCCGGCCGGATTGTGCGGGACTCGGGACGGTGTTTCCTCGTGGACGCCATGAGCAGTTTCGGAGGCATTCCGATGGACGCAGGGGATTGGGGCATCGATTTCCTGATCAGCAGCGCCAACAAATGCATTCAAGGGGTGCCAGGCTTTGGGTTTGTCTTGGCGAGGCGATCGGAGTTGGAGAGGACTCAGGGCTGGGCGCGATCACTGGCCCTCGATTTGTACGACCAGTGGCGCACGATGGAGGATGGCCGGGGAAAGTGGCGTTACACCTCGCCGACCCACACTGTGCGGGCCTTCGCGGAAGCGCTGCGAGAATTGGAGGAGGAAGGGGGGGTGACGGCGCGTTACGCGCGTTACTGCGAGAATCAACGGATCCTGGCCGAAGGGATGGAGGGTTTGGGATTCTCCTGTCTCTTGCCGGCGGAATCGCGGTCGCCGGTCATCACTTCGTTTCTCAGTCCGGGCGCCGCCGGATACGAGTTCCGGAAGTTTTATGGACGGCTCAAGGGACGCGGCTTTGTGATCTATCCCGGGAAGGTCACGCACGTCGACACATTCCGGATCGGGACGATCGGCAACGTGTATCCGGAAGATATGCGCCGGTTGCTGAAGGCAGTCGAGGAGTCAATGGACTGGTAAGGAAGACCGGTTACTCGTCGCGGGGGAGACCGACCTTTTCCGGCCGTCCGCAATTCCAGTAATAGTGCATTTCTTCGGCGGAGGGGACTTTGGCTGGGCGGACCAACCGGAACCCGAGCCATCGCGCGTCGGTATGATACCAGATGCTCTTGGGAAGCTGGGGATCCTGGCGTTTCCAAAGGGCGGAGGACGGGGTGCGGGCGGCGCTGCGGAGCAGCTCGGGGTCGTCGTCCCAGTGACCGCCTCGGGCGACTCGAGGGAAGAGCTTGACGGGCCGCCGAAAGGGTTGCGCGATGGGGCCGGCGAGCGCGGCAAAATCCGCGTATCCATCCGGCGAGTATTGGTCGAGGGTCCATTCCACGACGTTGCCGTGCATGTCGTAAAGTCCCCAGGGATTGGGTTTCTTTTGACCGACGGGGTGATACGTGCCGTTGCTGTTGTCGAAGTGCCAGGCGTAGTCCCCGAGTTCGGAAGGGTCGTCTCCGAAGGAGTAAGCGGTGGTGGTTCCGGCGCGGCAGGCGTATTCCCATTCCGCTTCGGTTGGGAGCCGGTAGAAATGTCCGGTTTGGAGGCTGAGCCACTGGCAGTATTTGTTGGCGGCGTGCTGAGTCATGCTGATGGCGGGGAACCCATCCTGACCCATGCCGAAGCTCATGTCTTGGTAGGGAGTGGTGGGCATGCTCACCGCGTCGAGATCGGTGTCGTCGGGAGAGGGATTTTTCTTGGCTCCGTCTTTGTGGCGATCGACCGGAGTGATCATGAAAGGCTTGTACTCAGGCCAAGTCACCTCATATTTACCCATCCAGAAAGGCGCCATGACGACCCGCGTTGCCGGGCCTTCGTCATCGGCGCGGTTCTTTTCGCCGGCGGGGCTGCCCAGAGTAAATTCGCCTCCGGGGACGGGGACCATATGATAGACAGCATCGGTGACGGGGACGGTGTGGATGTAAGGCTCGAGAGGTGTTTCGGCGGATTCGCCGGAGGTTTCGACGATGAAATTGCGAATCCGCTGGACGAGTTCGAGGTTGTCGGGGGAGGGCGGTTGCTCGCTTGAGTCTTTGGCGCGTTGGGTAATTTCCAAGTCAGGAGGCCAAACGGCGCCCTGAGAGATCCAAAGCCGGATACGTTCGAGGGCAACGGCGGGAAGGGGGCCCCCGTCCTTGGCTGGCGGCATCAAGTCCGGGTCGTCGGCGGGCAGAGAGGCGAGGATGAAGAAAAGACTTTCATCGGGATCGTAAGGCTGGAGGCAAGGGCTGTTGTCTCCGGTGGAAAAGGCCTTGGCCCGGGTGGTGAGATCGAGGTCCCCCTCCGCATTGTCCGGTTGATGACAGCTCACGCAGTGGACTTCGAGCAGGGGCTGGATGTGTTCACGGAAGGTGATGCGGGGTTTTTGTCCGAGGACGACGCCCTCTGGCCAGTGAGCGCCCGAGGAGATCCAGGCGCGCAGACGTTCCAGTTGCTCCGGATCCAGGGGCTCCTCCTTGGGGGGCATGACGTCGGGGTCGTCGCCGGGCAGTGCGGCGAGCGTCAGGATCAGGCTTTCCTCAGGTTTACCGGGAACCAGCGCGGCTCCGGAATCGCCTCCCTTCAAGAGAGCCTCGCGCGTGGTCATGAGCAAATCCGCCTCAGCGTTTTCCGCATCGTGACAACGGATGCAGGCCGACTCGAGGATGGGTTGAATAAAGCGGGTGAACTCCTGATCCGGGGAATCGGCGGCGGCAAGCGTGGATGGGAGAATCCCGCAGGCAGAAAACAGGGCCCAGGCAACCCAGCGCGAAGGACGAATCATAGCGATGAGGACAGTAGGAGCGATCTTTGTTAGAAGAACTTGGTCACGCCGGGTTTGGCGATGGGAGCGATGGGAAACGGAGAGTCCCAAGAGAGATCATCGGGCGCCAGATCCTCTTTGGAATTGAGCGCTTGATCCCAGGTGATGCGCTGTCCGGTATAAGCGGCCATACGGCCCATGATGGCCAGCAGAGTGCTGGATGCCATCCGGTCCCCGTCATTGATCGGTTCGCCGCGGCGGATCGAAGCGAAGAGTTCATCATGTTCCTGCTGATACATGTCGTTGTCTTCCCCGCGGAACCGCCAGGGGGCGGCGCCGGTAATGTAAGGGCGCTCTCCTCGTCCGATGACGCATTGACCGTTGGACCCGGCGATGTAGTCAGCGTTCTCGCCGTAGCAGTTCGCAATCTGCCGGCAGCCGAGAAAGGCCAGGACGCCTTCGGGGTACTCGTAGGTGGCGTTGATGTGATCGAAAATGTTCCCTTCGTGGTTGGGAATCTGCCGGCCGCCCGAGGCGACGCAGGCGATGGGGGGCTGGTCGCGCATGGCCCAGGCGATTTTGTCCACACTGTGGACTGCTTGCTCGACCAGACCGCCGCCGCCGGTCCAGGTGAAGTTGTACCAGTTGCCCACCTGCCATTCCACGTCGGAGATGCCTTCGGGCCGGGTGTCGGCGGGGGGCATGGGCTTGACCGGGTTGGTGTAATAGGTGGCGTAGTAGGTGAGGACGTTTCCGAGGCTTCCGCCGAGGATATGGTCGAAGGCGGCGCGCACGGAGCGGGAGTAGCGCCAGCAGAAACCGGCGACCACCGACAGATTCTTTCGCTTGGACTCAGCGACGGAGTCCATAACGGACCGTACCCCTGGAGCGTCGACAGCCATGGGTTTCTCGAGAAAGACATGCTTGCCCGCTTCCACACAGGCACGGAAATGCTGAGGGCGGAATCCGGGCGGCGTGGCCAACAGGACGACATCGACTCCACTGCCGATGACTTTTTGATAGGCATCGAGCCCGAGGAACTGCTTGTCTGGGTCGACATTGACCTGACCGGGCCGGCCCCGCCGCAGGGAACGCAGCGCGCTTTGCATCGCCTCGGGGAAAACATCGCCGACGGCGGTGAGTTCGGTGTTGTCGTCGGCGCTGAGGGCTTGCAACGCGGCCCCGCCTCCCCTCCCTCCACATCCAACCAACCCGATCCGGAGCCGCGGAACAGCATCCTGAGCCGTGAGAATCGCTGGAAATCCGGCGATCGACGCGGCGAGACCCGCGGATGCGGCTCCAGCTCCTCTGTGCAGGAAGTCGCGGCGGCTGGGGCGGCTGGAAGAATGAGAGAAAGATGTGGGATCCATGACATGTGAGGCCTCGATTCAGGCCAGGTCTTTTAGATAAGGGAAGGGAGGGGAAAGCACAACTCCGGGAGAAGCACGGCATCAATGGGCCACTGCCTCTGCGCCGATCGGGACAAGGAATTGGCGTTGAACGTTTTCCATGCGTTTGGAATCAACGGCCAAGGAAAGCCGGCACCTCCCGCCCCGGTTCCCCTTCAAAACGCGCTCTCCCAATTCCCGTTGGCGCACAGGCGGCATCAATGGGCAAAGGGATCGAGAATCTCGAGGCAGAGCTGCGACCACGACTCGAGGCGATCTTTCTCGGCGCGCAGAGAGAAAGGAGGGAGGAAAACAATCTCGCCGATATCCGGTTCGTTGGCCTGGATGTCGGCGTTCTCGAGGTCAAAAATATGGACAATCCCGAGATGGACGCTCCCGACTTCGTTGGAATCGTCGTTGATCAGAGCGACGATCCGTTGGCGGTAGGGGCCGCCGATGATGAGTTCCTCGCGGATCTCTCGCTCGACTCCGGTGAGGTAAAGATTCTTTCCAAGGGAGGCACTATCGTGATCGCTTTGGTTTATGTGACCGCCGATCCCGATTGACGCGCGGGATGCCAAACGTTGCTCGCCCGAGCCCGAGCCGCGCACATAGCGCAGAAAACGACCGTTGTGATGGAAGAGGGCGTAAGGGATGATCTGCTTGTGGCTGGGGTCGTCCTCCGCCGCGGCCCGGTCGAGAAAGAAGTTCGAGGAGGGGTCCAAGAGCTTGGGGACGTAACGTTCGACATCGAATGCGAGCCCTTGAAAAGCCCCCAGTTCATCGAACACTCGGCGCGGCACGACCAGAACCTTCTCGTCTCCATAACGGCTCATCGTGGGATCCTTCCCCTGCTGCGTCGCTCTGACCAGAACTTTCCCACCAGGACCTTCGGCTCAACTACAGAGAAGGAGAATCCCGGCGAAACAGCGTGTCCCCGGCCAAGCATCCGCATTTTCAGCAGCATTTTCACTGGAAAACCCAGAGATCCGGGTTATAAGCGGCGGCTCTGATCAAAGAGCGAAGGAAAAACGGCGCCATGAAAGCGGACATCCACCCTCCCCTGCACCCGGTGTGCTTCGAGGATCTCAACACAGGCAAGCGCTATTTCACCCGTTCCACGATGCGCTCTGACCGCAAGGAGACCATCGATGGCGCAGAGTATTTCGTTGTGTCCTGCTCGATCACCGCGGATTCGCATCCCTTTTACACCGGAGAGAAGCGTCTCTTGGACACGGCCGGGCGCATCGACAAGTTCAACCAGCGCTACCAGAACTTCCGCCGGACGGACAAAGCTTCCTGAGGACGGGGGAGAGGCATTCCGGTTTGGCCGCAGTCCGGTGCGGCGGTCTCGATGGCGCCGAGGAAGGATTCCCGTTGGCGGGTGTTTGCCGACACGGGGGGGACCTTTACGGATTGTTTGGGGATCGATCCCGCAGGATGTGAACATTGGGTGAAAGTGCTCTCGACCGGGGATTTCCGGCTGGAAGTGCTCGAGGCAGCCCGAGACCGGCGGGTGCGAGTCCGGTGGCCCTTCCCAGCCCGGATATCCTTTCTCGTGGGCGCGGGAATTGCCGGATCCGCAAGCGGGCCCGCTGGCCGGGTGACCGGTCAACGGGAGGTTGGGGCAGCGCTGGAGTTGGAATGGGAAGGCGGACCATCCACGGTGGACGGGGACGTCGTCCAGATCTTCAGCGGCAAAGAAGCGCCTCTGGTGGGCTGTCATCTGCTGACGGCAACGCCGCTCGAGGCGGCCTTGCCGGATCTTGAATTGCGGTTGGCCACCACGCGCGCGACCAACGCCTTGCTGGAAGGGAAGACCGCGAAAGTACTCCTCTTGGTGACCCGCGGATTCCAGGATTTGATGCGAATCGGGGATCAAACGCGCCCCGATCTGTTTGCGCTGCACCCGAGCCGGCCGGAGCCCTTGCACGCGCGCGTGATCGAAGTGGGAGGACGGCTCGATGCCGCCGGGCACGAGTTGGAAGCGCTGGATTGGGAATCGCTGAGCGAAGACCTCGCTGCGATGGAGACGGAGGAGGGGAGTGGAGAAGAGCTGGGCAGAGATTGGTCTGCCGCCGTCTCGTTGCTGCACAGCGATCGCAATGGCAGCCACGAAACGTCGGTGGCGGACCGTCTCCGTGCCACCGGCTGGCGGCGCGTGTCGATTGCCAGCGAGTTGTGTCCTTTCGTGCGTTATTTGCACCGAAGCGAAACAACGCTGGTCAATGCCAGCCTCGAACCGGTGATGGACCACTATCTCTCCCGAATCGAGGAGGGTCTGGGCCAGGGGATGCTGACTTTGATGTCGAGCAGCGGAGGATTGCTCCCCCGCGCTAGCTATCGAGCCAAGGACAGCCTGCTGAGTGGTCCCGCTGGCGGCGTCATGGGAGCGGTCGCGGCGGGACAAAGCTTAGGTTGGACGCGGATCCTGGCCCTCGACATGGGTGGAACGAGCACCGACGTGTCTCGTTACGACGGCGGTTTTGACTTTCGCTTCGATCAACGGGTGGGAAACGCCCGGTTGTTGGCGCCGGCGTTGCGGATCGAGACGGTCGCCTCCGGGGGCGGATCGGTGTGCGGTTACGATCAAGGGAAGTTGACTGTGGGGCCGGACAGCGCAGGGGCGAATCCCGGGCCGGCTTGCTACGGATTGGGTGGGCCGCTGACGCTCACGGACGTGCATCTCCTGCTGGGAAGGATTGATGTTACCAAGTTCTCTTTACCGCTCAGCATCAGTGCTTCTGAGAGGGCTTTTGCGCGATTCTTAAATGAACACGAGCTGAGCGGGCAGGACCGGGAAGATTTTCTCGAGGGTTTTCTTCAAATCGCCGATGAACGTATGGCGGGCGCCATCCAGTGCGTCAGCGCGCGAGAGGGGCTGGATCCGGCGGAGTTCGGACTGGTTGTCTTCGGCGGCGCGGCCGGTCTGCATGGCTGTTCGGTGGCGCGGCTCTTGGGCATCCGGCGCATTCTGGCGCCTCTCGAGGCGGGAGTGCTGAGCGCCAGAGGGTTGGAGCGGGCTCCGGTCGAGCAGTTCGCGGAACGGCAGATCCTTCGCGAAATCAGGCCGGGCGAGAGGCTGGCGGAGGAATGGGAAGGGCTGAAGGCGGAGGCCTGTGGTGGGCTGCGCCAGGCGGGCGCAGAGGCGGAAGGGGCGCGCTTGGAAGGAATGGCTGAGCTTCGTGTGGCGGGGCAGGAGTCTGCCTTGACGGTGCGGTGGGCCGAAGCAGTGGATTTGGTGCGAGATTTCCGCGAGATATACGCCCAACAATTCGGATACGATCCGGAGGGACGAGCGATTGAACTGGTCAGTCTTCGTCTGCGGGCGGCTGTGTATCCGGATTCCCGGCCTCCGGAGGTCTTTCGTGAATGTTCCAAACCGGATTGGGAGCCATCGGATTTCCTCGAAACCTGGCGTCATGGTGAACGCCGAAGAACACCGGTGTACTGGCGAGACGAGCGTCTTTACGACGGCGCCCGCGTGCAGGGTCCCGCGCTTTTTTTCGATGCGCACAGCAGCTTTTTCCTCGAGCCGGGATGGATGGCGAAGATCGGAGAGCGGGGCTCGCTTCTGGCGGCGCCGCAAGGGGATGCCGACGGAGGAGAGAGATCCAAGACGACATGGAGTCTCGCATCATATCATAAACAGGATAAGGTATCTGCGGAGCTTTTTACGCAACGATTTAGGAATGGCGTTTCCCTGATGGGAGAACAATTGAGGCGGACGGCGCTTTCAACGAATGTTCGGGAGCGTCTCGATTTCTCCTGTTGCCTCCTGGACCGGAAGGGACGGCTCGTGGCCAATGCCCCCCATATTCCGGTTCATCTTGGAGCGATGGGTCTGTGTGTCCGGGAGGTGGCGAGAGCGGTGAAGCTGGCGCCGGGAGACGTGGTGGCGACCAATCATCCTGGGTTCGGGGGATCGCATCTGCCGGACATCACGGTGGTGACGCCCGTTTTCGGTGAGGATGGAGGGACTTTGCTGGGTTATGTAGCCAACCGGGCTCACCACGCCGAGATCGGGGGGATCCGGCCGGGGTCGATGGCTCCGGATGCACGCAGTCTTGAGGAAGAGGGTGTGGTCATTTCCCCGGTGAAGCTCTTTGATGGTGGGATAGCCTGTTTTGAAAGGATGGGGGATCTTCTGAGGGGCGGGCGGTTTCCTTCCCGCAATCCCGAGGAAAACCTCGCCGATTTGGAGGCGCAGGCGGCGGCGAACCGAGTTGGCGAGAAGCTCCTGCGGGAATGGTGCAGCGCGTTTGGTTGCGAGGAGGTGGAGCGGCGAATGGATGATCTGCGGAGTCTCGCGGCACAGGCTGCCGGAAGGGTAGCCAAGTCCCTTCCCGATCGGACCGCCAGTGTCCAAGAGCATCTGGATGACGGAACGGTGATCCGGGTCCGGGTTTCCCGGGCCGGGGGAAAACTGGATCTCGATTTTGGAGGAACCGATCCGCGGCATCCCGGTAATCTCAACGCCACCGCGGCGATCGTGCGCAGCGCTGTGATTTACGTGTTGCGCCTTCTTTCGCAGCGCGATCTTCCGCTCAACGAGGGTCTGATGGAGGCCGTGAACCTGCGTCTTCCCCGCTGTTTTTTGAATCCCGGGTTTGCTGGTCCGCCCGCAAGCTGTCCGGCGGTCTCAGGCGGCAACGTCGAGACCAGTCAGCGGCTGGTGGAAGCATTGCTCCGGCCTTTTGGGGTCCTGGCTGGAAGCCAGGGGACCATGAACAACGTGGTTTTCGGCGGCGAAGGGTTCAGCTATTACGAGACGGTGGGAGGGGGAACGGGCGCCGGCCCCGGCTTCGACGGATGCAGCGGAGTGCATTCGCACATGACGAACACGGCGATCACGGACCCGGAGATCTTGGAACGGCGATATCCCGTGCGATTGCAGAGGTTTGCGTTGCGCCGGGGCTCGGGCGGAGCGGGCCGGTGGAGGGGCGGAGAGGGGTTGGTCCGGGAAATGACGTTTTTGGAGCCGGCTACCTTGTCGTTGCTGACTCAGCACCGGAAGGACGGTCCGCCGGGAGGGGACGGAGGGGAAGCTGGGATGGCGGGAGCGCAGTGGATCATGCGTCCCGATGGATCGCGAGTGGACTTAGGCCCCTTGGTGGTTTGGGAGGCACAGCGGGGCGACTCGCTGATTTTGGAGACGCCTGGCGGAGGCGGATGGGGGGCGCCGGACTCGGAATGAAAAATCCGGGTTAGGGGCTGGAATTGCCGGGGAAGGGGTCAGCGGACAAGCGCAGAACGAGTTCGGCTTGGCGAAGGGAGGGTGAGGGCGGCGAGATTGATTCTCCAGGATCGAGCCATTCCCGGCAAGCCAGCGTGACGCTTACCAGGGCGAGGAAAAGCAGGATCGCCAAGACCTGCTGGGGGCGCCGGATTCCAGCGAAGTTGTGCGCGGGGTGATTCAGGATCCGGCGAATACGGGAAGAAAGGTTCGAGCGGCTTCCGAGGGCGGCATGGAGGGCTGAAGCTTCAGGCTTTTCCGATGCCAAATCGATCAGGCAGCCGGCGTAACGGACGGCGGGGAATCCTGCGGCGAGAACCCGGCGGTCGCAGGCGTCTTCGCTGGCGGCGAGAAAACTGCGGCGAAGGATCCAGACAAAGGGGTTGCACCAGTGGACGACAAGGAGCGCTTCGAGAAGGAGTTTGGCGGCGGGATCTCGACGGCGGACATGACTCAACTCGTGCAAAAGGATCATCCGGCATTTCTCGGAGGGCCAATTCTGGGCGGTGAGAGGAAGATAGACGGTCTGCTTGAGCACTCCGGCGACGAACGGCGAAAGATCGTTGGGTAGCCAGCGCAGGCGGAGAGCATCGCGCAGGCCCAGTTCGTTCGCGCAGGAGCGGGCGATGTCGAGAATGCGGGGATCGCGGAGGGGGAGGGAAAAGGGTTCCCGGCTGAGCTGGTTGACCCGGAGAAGGCGGCGTAGGAGGCGCAGAGCGAGGAGAGCCGAGGCAGTCAGCCAGGCCGCCGCCGCCAGGAGTTGGAGCGGCCAGGCGGGAGCGTCTGGGCTGAGCAGAACCAGACTGTGGGAGCCTTGCGAGAAGGGGGACCAGGCCGGGAGGGCGGGCAAAAGGGGAAGAGCGAGCAAAAAGACGGCCAGACAGGGCGGCACGAGAGAGGCTGTGCCGGGAAAACGGCGCTCGAGAGGGCGCAAACCTGCGACCGCGAGTCCGGCTCCGGCGACGCCGGAGGCCAGCAGGGCGAAGAGGGCGCTCATGTGAATAATAGTTAGGCGCCGGGTTGGGAACCGTCTGGCCGGGGCTGGGATTGAAGGACGGTTCGGACGCGATCGATCTCGGCGGGGGATAGGTTGTTCTCGGAGGGATCCAAAAGGGAAGCCACGAGCTTTTCTGGGGAATCGTCGAAGAAGGTGGCGAGAAGACGGCGGATGGCGCTGCGTTTGGCGCGCTTGGGCGATTCGGTGGGAAGGTAGACGAAGCGGCGTCGGACGCGGTGATGTTTGACGTGGCCTTTGTCTTCGAGAACGCTGAGGATGGCGCGAACGGCGGAATAGCTTGGGGGACCGGGCAGGCGGGATTGGACGTCGGCGGCGGAGGCTTGACCGAGGCGGTAGAGCACTTCCATGACCTCGCGTTCGCGTCGGCTGAGCCGGGCCGGCAGAGCGGGATTCATATGCAGTTTTTACAGCACGCACAGGGAACGAGTCAAGCAGAAAAAGACCGCGAACGGCCGGGTTTTGTGCTGTTTGCGGGATTTTCAGCATTTTCCTTGACGGCACAGCCTCAAAATTGCAGATTTTCCAGCACTATGAAAGGTTGTGTTTCCCCGTTTTCCTCCGGTTTCCGCCGGTTGGGCGTTTGCTTCGCCTCCCGCTTCGCGGCGGCACTGCTGGTCTCGGCTGCTGTGTTCGGGCTCAGCCAGTGCGCTCAAGTCCCCTCAATGGATTACACCGGTCGCGCGGCGGATCCCGCGGTTCCGATGACGGACGCCGCGGCGGCCAGCTCCTCCGAGTACGCGGAGCGCCCCGGATTAGCCACGGGCTGGGGCAAACCTGTGCGGGCAGGGATGCGCTGGAGTTCGTTCAACCGGGCTGGCGGCAACCAACCGTGGGCGGTGGCGAGCTTTCATTACGACGATGCGCCCGGCGCCCGGGCACTGTCGCGCAGTCTGGGCGGTTCGGGCGCGAGTTCGCGCTCGAGTTTTCACCTGGCGGGAGGAGCGGTGGAAGCGGGGTTGAAGGATCGTTTCGGCCGGTGGTATCCGGCTTTTCGCGATGGCGACCGGGCGGTGGTGGTGGGAACCCCTGGTTCCCCCTATCGCGTGGTGTTGCGCAATCGCACCGGAAACGCGTTGGAATTGGTCGTATCGGTAGACGGACTCGATGTCATCGACGGACGGACGGCCTCGTATCGGAAGCGAGGCTATTTGGTGGACGGCGGAGACACCTTGGAGATTGCTGGATTCCGAACCAGCATGGACGAAGTGGCGGGCTTCCGCTTCTCTTCTGTGAGCGAGTCGTATGCGGCTCAGCGTCATGGCGACACCCGCAACGTCGGGGTTATCGGGGTGGCTCTCTTTCACGAGCCGGGGCGGGCGCCGTGGAGCGCCGGCAACCGGGGCCGGCGCCGGGATGCGGAACCTTTTCCGGGAAGTTTCGCGGTTCCGCCGGACGGCGGCAGGTTGCGGTGAGGATCCGGCGTCTCCAGCTCACCCGGTTTGGAGGGCGGGCATTCTCGACCGCCTAACCATGGCACCCCCCCCCGTTCAGGCCAGGTCGTCCGGGGGTCCGTCCCTCCACGAGAGCCGGACAATCCTCGAACCTGCCCGCCCGCCCGCCACCCAGAAATGTCGCGCGATGCCCATAACCGCCTTCCATCGCGGAGCGATGGAAGAAAGTAACCGGGGGTTGAATCCGCGAATGCGGCTGGTACCCCCGGACTTTGTCAGGCGCCTTCGGGTTTGCGTGGATTCCGGGCGAGCACCTCTTCGACGAGAAGGAGATTGTCTTCTCCAGCCCGACGCACTACGGAGAGCAATTGTTCCATGGTGGAGATCTCTTCCAATTGTTCCTGAACAAAGTACTGAAGAAAGTTGTCGGTGGTGAAATCGGCTTCCGCTTTGGCTTGGTGGACGAGGGCGTTGATTTGCTGGCCGACTTGGATCTCCTGCTCGAGCGAGAGCAGGACTGCCGATTCGGCAGACGCAAAACAGCATTGGGGAGCGGGCAGAGCCGGAATATCGAGCGCGGCCCCTATGTCGCCAAGGTAGCGCACAAAGCGCAGAGCGTGTCCGTGTTCTTCGTTGGACTGGGCTTGAAAGAACGCGGCAAGACCCGGGAGAGCTTCCTTTTCGAAGTGGGCGGCGATGGCCACATATTGAAGCATCGCGGAGAACTCGTGGCCGGTCTGGGTGTTGAGCATCGCGACGATGTTGGAACTGATGCGCATGAAGTCAGGTTGGAGAGAATTGCCGCCCGCGTCAATCAAGGAGAGAGGCAATGTGGATTTCCGGTCGTGGGCCGGCAGGGAAGTTCTTGCTGCGCATTGGCGAAACCGCCGCGGCACGCGTTTTCTCGAGCCGCAGCTTCGCAGGAACCGAGAAAGAACAAGTCGCGTTCGCGGTTTCCTTGGTGGTGAGGATAGCGGCAACGGCAGGCGCGGCGCGTCGCCGTGAAGAATGCGCCACTATTTTTGATGTAAAAAACGCTGGATTTTCTACTTCCCTTTACACTTTCCGCAGTGCATGATCGGATGCGTTATGGCTTCCATTCAGAAAGAACTCGACCAATTGGACCGTCAAATTGGGATCACAGAGCGCAAGCTCGGCATTCTCCAACGGAAACGCGATGGCGTTATCAGCGCTCAAATCAAAGAGAAGATGGCGCAGGTGGCGGAACTGGAATCGCAACTTTCTCAGGCTCCTGCGGCGCCGGCGAAAAAGAAACGCGCGATGACGCTTTTGCCTTTGCTTCCAGTGGGTAAAAAGGCGCGGCGTAAGAAGAAGAGAGCGGGAGGGAAGAAGCGTCGCCTGGGCAGCGCACGGAAAGGCGGCGCGAAGCGCAAGCGGACTCGTGTGGCGCGTGAAGATGCGCTGGAACGTCTGTCGGCGGTTCTCGGTTCTGCCGGGCCTGACGGCATGTCGGGGCGGGAAGCGGCCAAGCAAGCCGGCATTTCCTACAACTCGGCGCTCAAGATTCTCAATTCGAACTTCACCAAGATCGGCCGGGCTCGCGGAGGACGCTTTATGGCTGGGTAATCAGCCCGAACTCCGGGCCGTTCTCGATGAAGCGGCCTTTCCTTCACGGATTGAAAGCAGCGGGCGGAGGAGATTATCCTCCGCCCGCTCTGTTTCTAGGCAATTGAAAGCAGTGTGGAAATGGTTTCTACGGCTCAGCTCCGGCGCTGGCTTTTTCGCGCGCGAGCGCGGCGTCTTCCTTCGAGAGTTTGGAGAGGGCGTAGGTGAAGGTGTTGCCATCCGGGCGCCGGAAGATCCCGTTCTCTCCTTCGACTGAAAGCAATGCGGCGCGCAGAGTAGCGCCTTCCGCGTTGGTCCAGGTTCTTTCTTCGATTAAGGTTTGGGGCTTCTGGAGTCTGGCGGACGCATCTGGCGCGGCGGCATCGCCAGTGGCGGGAGATTTGCGGAGTTGCCGCTTGATGAGAGTTTCCGCTTCGTCTCCGGGTCTCCCGTCGTAAATGAGCTTCCCGCTCTGGTCGAAAACGAACATGCGGGGAATGCCATTGATCTCGATGGGACTTCGTCCCGACTTGGCCATGGGAAACTCGACCCGGTTGTCTTTGCACCACTCCCGGATCTGTTCATCGGTTCCGGCTTGCGCGTGGATGCCGATGGCTTGAAACCCTCTCTTGCTATAACGCTTCTCGAATTCCGCCAACTGCGGAATGCTCACGAGGCAAGCCCCTCATTGGAGGCCCCAGAACTCGAGGGCTACGACTTTGCCCCCAAGCTCGTCGAGTTTGACGGGAGATCCGGAAACGATCTCACCGATGGAAAAGTCTGTGAGCGAATAGGTGGATTCTTCCTGTCCATAGCTCCATGGAGCTATGGCCGCTACGGCAGCGGCGAAGAGTGCTGTGGTTTTCATGGCGGCAGTAGAGTTTGAGGTTGGATTGCCGAAAACAGGCGGGCTTTTACGATGGAACAATCCACTGCGGTCCCCCGCCGGCTGAGAAACATTAGTGCGCCAGGAGGGCTGGGGCAATAGGCAATTGAGCCCGGAATTACGATGAAATCGAAGCGGTTTCGGCCGGTCCGGTGAGTTTCATTCCGACGGGTTTGCTGACGCCGAATTCCTCCATGGTCACTCCATACATGACGTCGGCGCGGGTCATCGTGCGTTTGTTGTGAGTGATGACGACGAACTGGCTCTCCTGAACGAATCGGTCCAGCACCCGGAGGAACCGCGCGATATTGGCTTCATCGAGCGGCGCGTCAAGCTCATCGAGGACGCAAAACGGAGAGGGTTTGACCATGTAAATGGCGAAGAGCAAAGCCACGGCCGTCATCGAGCGTTCGCCGCCCGAAAGCAGAGTGATGGATTGCGTCTTTTTCCCCGGGGGTTTGGCAATGATCTCGATGCCGCTTTCCAGCGGATCATCGTCGTCGATCAGAAGGAGATCGGAGGTTCCCTCATTCCCAAACAATTCTCGAAACATGATCCGGAAGTTTTCGCGGACCTTCGCGAAGGTTTCGACGAAGCGAGCGCGCGATTCCCGGTTGATCTTAAGGAGGACCCGGTGGAGTTCCTCTTTGGCACGGAGGAGATCGTTGCGTTGCTCGGTGTTGAAGGTGAGCCGCTCTTCCAGTTCTTGGAATTCTTCGATGGCTTCGAGATTGACCGGACCCATGGCGTCGAGGCGGCGACGCATATCGAGAGCGAGAGATTCCACCTGTTCCCAGTCCGGTTCTCCAGGCACATCCAGACCGGCAGCGGCCGCTTCATCTTCGCTGCGGCTGCGGCGGCCCGTTGGAGTGAGTCCGGTGAGGGTGGCGAGAAGCCGGTGGGGATCGGATTCAAATGTGAAAAGGTCGACGCGGTAGCGCTCCTGCATGGTCTGAGCGAGATGATCGAGGCGGAGATCCAGTTTGGCACATTCCACTTCCTCTTTTCCTCGCTGCTCCTGAACAGCGCTTCGACGCGCGGCATGCGCGTCGATTTCCCCCTGCAGGGAGGCGATTTCGCGGTTGAGGTTTTGCCGGTGCGCACTGAACCCGGCGAGGGTCTCCCCGATTTCTGCAAGACCGGATTCGGCCTGGACCAGTTGCCCATTCAGCTCTTCGCTGTTCGCTTCGAGCTGCTGAATGCGCTGGCGGCAATTGTCGATTTCGGTGGAACGGCGCAGTTGCAGTTCATCGAGTTCCCGGAGCCGGCCGGTGAGTGGGGTTTGATGACGAAGAAGGGCTTCTTCGGCTTGTTGCTCGACGGCTACCTGAGTGCGAAGAGCGGCAACCGTCCGGCCCGCTTCAATCTCCTGTTCGGAGAGCTGAGAGAGAGCGGCGTCTTGCCTGGGAATTGCCGCATCGATGCGGTGGAGACTGTGTTTGCGCTCGGTGAGCCTGGCCGCGGCGGCGCGGTCTTCGGTGGTCCATTCGGCTTGCTTTTGGTGTAATGCGCAGCGTTCGAGTTCAAGGGCGGCGAGCCGTTGGCTGATCCGGTTCCACTCTTTTTCCGACAGTACCTGCTCGTCGCGCATCCGGGAGCGGGCGAGCCGGCAGTCTTGGAGCGAGGCGGCCAACTCTTCTTTCGCGGCAACGAAGTCTCGCAGGGATTCCTCGCCGGCTTTGAGGCGTTCGCCCGCGGCGTCTGCATGCGCTTGGTGTCCGGTTAGTCGTGTTTCGAGGCTGTCGAGTTCGTTCTGGAGACGGAGCACGGATGCGGGCGACTCCGCCAGGGCGCCGCCCTGCACAATGCCCTCCGGGAGCAGCATTTCTCCTGACAACGTCACCAGCAGAGATCGAGGACATTGCGGCTGAGTCCGGCGCGCGGCGGCAAGTGAATCGACAATGAAGACGTTTCCGAGGAGGCGATCGATGACCGGCTGAATGATTGGGGCGGCGCAGAGGACTTCCGAGGCCCTGGCGAGCACGCCGGGAGGGAGCGCGGCGGTGAAAGGGCCGGGCGCCATCCCTGCTTGATCGGTGAGCACCGAGGCGAACCCGAGGCGGCGTTCGCGCATCCGTTCCAGCGCGGAGTCGGCCAAATCGGCGTCGCCGGCCAGCACGACGGTCTGGAGGAAAGGGCCCAATGCGGTTTCGATGGCCCGAAGAAAGCGTGGATCAGCCACGTGGATCATGGAGCCGAGGACTCCCCGGACGGCGCCCCGAAAGGTTTCCGGCTCATCGAGCCCTTGGAGAAGACAGCGTGTGCCCGTTTCCAGGCCCTCGCCCTGCTCGACCCAGCGGCGCAGCATTTCGATGCGTGAAACGGTCAGGGCCAAGGCGCGTTCCGCTTCCCGCCAAGCGCTCTCGAGGCCGCGCAGCTCTTCTTGAGACCGCGATACGCGCAAAGTTTGTTCTTTCAGGCGGGCTTCCAGCTCTCGTTCGGCGGCATCGGACTGATCGAGGTTACGGCGCAGGTTCTCTTGGTTTCGCGCCTGTACGACTTGTTCCTTGCCGAGCGCTTCGGTATCGGCGGCCAATTGCTCTTCCCGGCGGCGGTCGAGTTCCGCTTGTTGCCGCCGGCTTTGCCCGGCGGCTTCCAAGCCCGCGATGGCGGTGAGGATTTCCTGCCGTTCATCGCGGAGTTTTGCAGCCGCTTGCTGAGCGCTGAAGCGTTCCCTTCCGGCCTCCCGGTGCTGCTGCTCGGCCGCATGCAGCTCCCCGCTGAGTTGTTCCCGGCGCCGCTGCAAATCGAGGAGCGCGCGCTCCGCATCTTCCAGAGCGTGGCGTTGCTCGTCGAGCAAGCTCCGCGTCTTGTCCATTTCCTGGCTTGTATCCCGGATGCGAGCCTCCAACTCGGCCCGCCGTTCCGCATGATGGCTCAGCCGCTCCGTGCAGGAGGTCCGGGTGTCTTGCAGGTCCAACTTCTTCTGGAGCAAGGCGTGGTATTCCGATTCGAGTCCGCCGAGGATGGCTTCCTTTTCCAGCAGCCCCTTCCGGACACCCTCCTGAAGCGCGCGGATTCCCTCCTCTTCGCTGGTCAGAGCCCGGATGGAGGTGAGCAGTTCGTCCTTTTGGGCGCGGAGGAGTTCCTGCCGCCGGTGGGCGACGTGGAGGTCGAGGGTCTGCACGTCCTCGAGCAATTCCTGGTAACGCTGAGCTTTGACCGCCTGCCGTTGCAGCGAATTGCGCTGGCGCGTCAGTTCCGCGATCAAATCTTCATGCCGCAGGAGGTTGGCCTCCGTGTATTCGAGCTTGCGCAAGGCTTCGCGTTTCTGCTGCTTGAACCGGGTGATTCCCGCGGCTTCCTCGAAGACGGCTCTGCGGTCCTCGGGCTTTGAACTCAACAACAAATCGATCTTGCCTTGTTCCATCACGGAATAGGCGGTTTGTCCGATGCCCGTGCCGGAAAGCAGATCCTGAATGTCCTTTCTGCGGCAGAGGTTGTTGTTGATCCGGAACTCCGAATGCCCATCCCGGAACACCCGCCGGCTGATGGCGACCTCGTGAAACTCGACGTGGAGTCCTTGCTCGCACTCCGTCAGGGTGAGGGTGACCTCCGCGGACCCAACCGGCTTCCGTTTGTCGGTGCCGTTGAAAATGACGTCTGCCATCTCGCCTCCACGCAGGGCTTTGGCGGAGCTTTCACCCAGCACCCAGCGTATGGCGTCCACGACGTTGGATTTACCGCAGCCATTGGGGCCGACTATGGCAGTCATTCCCGGATGAAACTCCAGGACGGTGCGGTCGGCGAACGACTTGAAGCCGCTGAGGGAAAGGGATTTGAGACGCATAATCCGCGTAAAAGCCGAAGACTTGGGAAGGAAATTGAAGGAAAGGTGGAGCCGGCGCAACCAGAATGTGGGCGAATCCACCAGATGTTGTGGGTCAAGGCTGGCAGCGGCTTCAACATATTGTGGTGGTGGGCTTATTGGCGCTCCCCCGGGCACTCCTGCCCGCGAACGTGTGGCGCGGGCACTCCTGCCCGCGAACTCTTATGCCCGCGGTTGCATTTCCACAGGGCGGCGAAACATTGGCGCTTTCTGATGGCGAGGGAATTGACGGAAGAACAGGTTAGGGAGGCGTTGAAGGGGGTGCGCTATCCTGGATTCAGCCGGGACATCGTGTCGTTCGGCTTGGTCAAAGAGGTCGTTGTCGAGGAGGGGCGGGACGTGCGGGTGCGGATCTCTGTGGCGACGCGGGATCCGCAGACGCCGCAGCAGCTTTACCGGGACTGCCGCGAGGCTCTGCAGGGGCTGGAGGGCGTCGGCAAGATCGACTTGGATTTCGATATACGGGAGCCGGAACAAACCGGAGCGGCTGCTGGGGGGACCACGCTCCAGTTGGCCATTCCGGGAGTGCGCAGCGTGGTGGCGGTGGCCAGCGGGAAAGGCGGCGTGGGCAAATCCACGGTGGCCGTCAATCTGGCGGTGGCCCTCCGGCGGGAGGGGTTGCGCGTGGGATTGTGCGATTGCGATCTCTACGGGCCCAGCGTGGCCCACATGTCCGGTTCA
Source organism: Verrucomicrobiales bacterium (assembly GCA_035513055.1). Taxonomy (GTDB): domain Bacteria; phylum Verrucomicrobiota; class Verrucomicrobiia; order Verrucomicrobiales; family DEV007; genus DATKCT01. The sequence goes on from DATKCT010000083.1 coordinate 33,231, forward strand.
CGAGAGCGCCCCGGCGCGACGGAAGACAACCGGATCATCCCCATCGTGCGGCACGGTCTCCAGTTGATCTCGATGGGATTCCTGGTGGAAGACAGCTCGCCCGTGATCGTGCGGGGACCGATGGCGACGCGCTACACCCAACAGTTTCTCCGGCAGGTCGTTTGGGACGATCTCGATATGTTGCTGCTCGATCTTCCGCCGGGCACCGGGGATATTCAGCTTACCATCGTACAAACGGTGGCGCTGGACGGCGCTGTCATCGTCACCACTCCGCAGGAGGTCGCCCTGATCGACGCCCGCAAGGCCGTGGCCATGTTTGAAAAGGTCAACGTCCGGGTGCTCGGCATTGTAGAGAATATGAGCTATTTCCAATGCCCTTCTGACGGGAAACGCTACTTCCTTTTTGGCGAGAAGGGCGGGGCGCGGGAGGCGCAACGCCTGGGGGTTCCGCTGCTGGGGGAGGTGCCTCTCGAGATGGAGACCAGGGAACGCAGCGACGCCGGCGAACCCGTGGCCTTGGACGATCCGCAGCGCTCCGGGATGAGCGCAGTGTTTAGGAATATCGCTGCTCAAGTGCGGTCGGCCGTTGGGATTTGAATCCGGTCGAACACCGAGAAAGCCGCGGGAAAACTCCCCGATGAGTGAGGAACAGCAAGAAACCGGAGATCCGGCCAGGACCGTGGAGCAACCGGGCCTGTATGCGGCCTTCCTCGAGTTGCGCAAAGCCATTCGGCGTCACCGCAAGGAACTCTCCGCGGAAACGCAGCAGAGGGTTTCCTTCGAGCAGGCCTTATTGCATTGGGCCCGCGAAGCGCACGGGCGTTGGCTGGAAGAGGGGCGTGGTTAGCCAAGCTTCCACTTCTGCCCTTCGTGTCCTTCGTGGCAAAAACTAGGCGTCCTCTCCGACGGCGAAACGGACGAAACGGCGTATGCTCAGAGCGTCGCCGGCGGCTTGGGAAGTGGCTTTGAGCAGCTCACCCACGGTGCGGTCCGGGTCCTTGATGAATCCTTGTTCGAGCAGGCAGATGGTGCTGTAGAACTTCTCCAGTTTTCCTTGGACGATTTTCTCGACGATGTTGTCCGGTTTCCCCGTCACTTGCTCCCGGTAGATCTCTTTCTCCTTCTCGACCAGGGTCTCGGGCACTTCGTCGCGAGAGAGGCAGGCCGGGTGGGCTGCCGTAATGTGCAAGGTCACGTCGCTGACAAAGGTCCGGAATGTTTCGTTGGTCACCGTCTCCGGTTTTTCGCAGCCGACCTCGAGGAGCACGCCGACTTTGCCGTGGAGATGGATGTAACTGGCCACCACGCCATGGCGACCCGTTTCGATCTGGAATCGCGTCAGGCGCCGGAGCACAATGTTCTCGCCGAGTTCCGCGATCGCGGACTTGACCACGGATTCCACGGTGGAACCTGGCTGACTGTCGCTCGATTCGGTGAGCAGGGCTTCGATACCGGTGGCGCTGCTGCCGGCGGCCTGGGCCGCCAGGTCCGCGACGAAGCGTTGAAAGCGCTCGTTCTTGGCCACGAAATCGGTTTCGCAGTTGACCTCGATCAACGCTCCGGTGCGGCCTTGTGACACGATATGAGCTGCGACGACGCCTTCTCGAGCGGTCCGGCTGGCTTTTTTCCCGGCGCCCTCGATTCCGCGCTTCCGGAGGATGGTCTCGGCTTGTTCGAGGTCGCCGGCCGATTCGACCAGCGCCTCCTTGCATTTCATCATGCTGGCGTTGGTTTTATCGCGCAGTTGTTTGACGAGTTGGGCGGTGATTTCGGCCATGATTCGGCGAGGGGTGCGATGCGATGAAAAAGGGAAAGGGAGTGAGGGGGCTGCGCCGTCCGCGGGGCTCGGGAGTCCGGTTGAAGGAGCGCGCTCCGATGCGAATCTCGAGCCGGATGAAGGGAGCGCCGGATAGGGCCAGCCGCGCTCCGGGTCAGGCGTCGATCACCGACATTTCCGTCCGTTTGGCCTTTGACAGCCGCGCCGCTCCCTTTGAAGCGGCAATGACAGGATCGATGAGCTTTTGCAGAATGACACGGATCGATTTGATGGCGTCGTCGTTGGCGGGGATCGGGTAATCGATGAGGTCGGGATCGGCGTTGCTGTCGACCAGGGCGACGATGGCGATCTTCAGTCGGCGGGCTTCCCGGACGGCGATGTCTTCCCGGGCCGAATCCACGACGACGAGAGCGTCGGGCAGGCCGTCCATGCTGCGGATGCCCTCGAGATTGCGAACCAGCTTCTCCCGTTCGCGGTTCAGGGCGGCGAGTTCCTTTTTGCTCATCGATTTGAACTGCGGCGTCTTTTCGATGCGCTCGAGGAACTCGAGGCGGCCGACGCTTTTCCGAATCGTGCTCATATTGGTCAAAGTGCCCCCCAGCCACCGGTGATTGACGTAGAATTGGTGGCAGGCCTGGGCCGCTTCACGCACGGCGTCCTGAGCTTGACGCTTGCAGCCGACGAAGAGGATCTTGCCGTTCTTGGCCGCGAGTTCGCTGAGAAACTCGGCGGAACGGTCGATCTGTTTGATCGTTTCCTCGAGGTTGATGAGGTGGATCTTATTGCGCTCCTCAAGAAGGAAGCGCTTCATGCGCGGATTCCATTTGCGCTTTTGGTGGCCGTAGTGAACGCCGGCTTCGACCAGTTCAGTGAGTAACTCGGTGGACATGCGTGGTGGAGGTGAAGGAACCCGGCGAACGCGCGAGGGAGCCGGGCCGGCCGGAGGAAACGGGCTCCCCCGGTCGAGGGCGCGCACTATAGGGCGGTTGGAATGTCGCGCAAGGAGGAATCGCTGGGGAGACCGGGCAAAAGGGGATTCCCTCTTGAGTCCGCTCCAGGTTCGGCGTAGGCGAGGGCATGCGCTCTGCGCTCCCTTCCGAACCGGCTGTCGGCGTCGTTGGCGGCAGCGGTCTCTACGATCTCGAAGGCTTCCGGGAAAGCCGGGAAATCCGGGTCTCCACCCCGTTCGGATCTCCATCGGACCTCATTGTCGGAGGGACACTCGAGGGCAGGCCGGTCTATTTTCTGCCGCGGCACGGCCGCGGGCATCGTTTGCTGCCGGCGGAGATCAACCACCGGGCCAACATCTGGGCTTTGCGCTCCCTGGGCGTGCGTTGGATCTACAGCGTCACCGCCGTTGGGAGTCTCCAGGAACCGTTGCGCCCGCGAGATCTGGTCTTGCCTGATCAGTTCTTTGACCGGACCAGCCGGAGAAGCGAACACAGCTTTTTCGGGAACGGGATCGTCGCTCACGTGGCCTTTGCGGAACCGGTGAGCGCCGGCTTGAGTCGCCTGGCCGCGGCTGCGGCGCGGGAATCGGGTCTGACCTGCCACGAAGGCGGAGTCTACGTGAACATGGACGGCCCGGCGTTTTCGACCCGGGCGGAGTCGGAATTCCACCGCCGCATGGGCTTTGACGTCGTGGGGATGACCAATGTCGCCGAGGCCAAGCTCAGCAGGGAAGCGGAGATCGCCTTCGCCTCCCTGGCTTTCGTCACCGATTACGACGCGTGGCGGGAAGGGGAAGAAGCCGTGACGGCCGGCATGGTCTTCGAGCATCTTCGGGCCAATGTGTCGGCGGCGCGGGAGATGTTGCGCCTATTGCTTCCCCGCACGCCCTCAGAGCCGGATTGGCCGGAACACCGCGCCTTGGATGCCGCCTTGGTGACAGACCGGGCCCTCTGGCCCGAAGAGACGGTGCAGCGTCTCTGGCCCCTCCTCGAGCGCTTCGCCGCTGCGCGAAATCACGCCGGAGAAGAGCGGGCCTCCCCGCCGGATTGATGCTTGCGTGTTGGGGAAGGGCGGCAGAAGATGGTTTTTCTCCGAGGAGGTATCGTGACCACGATGAAAACGAGGAAAGAAACCCTTTGTCCGGCGCCTCTTTTCGGCGTGTTTGCGTTGTTGTTGGCCGTCGTTCCCTGTTGTGCGCAGACCGGCGGAAGGGTGCTCGAGGGAGAGGTTCCGGCGGCGGTTCCTTCCGCGGATTCGGAGGCGGCGGCGTCCGCTGAAGTTACCTCGGACGGGAAACCGGTGCGGGCGGCCTATTTCAGCGTCGAGATTCCCGAGCCTTATGTGGCGCTCACTTTCGACGATGGGCCGCATCCGAAGAACACGCCGCGCCTCTTGGACCTGCTGCGGGAGCGCAAAGTGCGCGCGACCTTTTACGTCGTCGGTCAGAACGTGAAAGAGTTTCCCCTGATTGTCCGGCGCATCGCGGAAGAGGGTCACGAGATTGGAAATCACACTTATACCCACCCCAATCTTCAGAGGTTATCGGATACGGCCCTCCGGCAGGAACTCGAGAAGACGCGGGCTGCGATCAAGGACGCGGCCGGAGTTGAACCCCTGACCATGCGGCCTCCTTACGGTTCGTTCTCGACCCGGCAACGGGAATGGACCTTCAAGGAGTTCGGGTACCCGGCGGTGATGTGGTCGGTGGACCCTTTGGACTGGAAGCGGCCTGGACCCAGCGTGGTCGCCGACCGCATCATCAAGGGGGCGAGCAACGGCGCCATTATCCTGGCTCACGATTTGCATGCTCAAACCGTGGACGCCATGCCCAAAACGCTCGACGGACTCACCGAGCGCGGCTTCCGGTTCGTGACCATGAGTCAGCTTTTCGCTTTAGAGAACCGGTGGACGCGGATCCGGGAAGCCGAAGCGCGAGCAATCCAGGAGCGTGAGGCCGCGCGGGAGGCTGTTGAGATCCCGGTCCCTGGCGATTCCGGCGCCGGTCCTGCCTCCGGTTCCGAATCCTCCGGCCAATAGTTGTCGTGGCGCGGGCGCCCCTGTCCGCGAACTCTTGCGGCCCCACATAGGGGCGGGCGTCTCGCCTGTCCCCTTCTTCCCCCTGTGGCGCGGGCACTCCTGCCCGCGAACGATTGCGCCATACCTCCCCGCGATTTTTTCTCGACCCGGAGCGCGGCTTGCGTGATCTTTCCGCTTACGAACGCCATCGTTTGTTCCTCATCCCTTTGACCCCATCCATGAATACTCCTTCCTCTTTTCCCCCCTCGGTGGATCGCCGCGAATTTCTGCGAAGCGGCGGCGGCGCCGGTTTGGCCGCTGCGGCGACGGCGGCTTTTCCCAATATCCTGACGGGCCAAAACGCCGGGCAGGAGAAGTTGCGTGTGGCTTTCGTGGGAACCGGCGGCATCGGCGGATCTCACATCGATGCCGTCTCCCGCAGCGAGGATATCTGTCCTTGTTACTGTGACGTGGACACAGCCCAGTGGGAGGGGGCGGCCCGGCGCTGGCCGCAGGCGAAGGCTTATCAGGACTACCGCGAGATGTTCGAGAAGGAAAAGGACAACTTCGATGCGGTCATGATCGGGATCCCCGATCACCAGCATTATCCGGCGACGGTGCTGGCGATGCAGGCGGGCAAGCACGTTTACACCCAAAAACCGCTGACCCACACGGTGTGGGAAGCCCGCCAACTCAAGTTGGCTGCGGAGAAATACGATGTGGCCACCCAGATGGGCAACCAAGGCCACGCCAACGAGGGAAACCGGCTCATGTACGAGTGGGTCAACAGCGGTGCGATCGGCGAGGTTCGCGAGGTCCACTGTTTCACCAACCGCCCGGTCTGGCCGCAGCCGCTCGATCGTCCAGAAGGCGAGGACCCCGTGCCCCAGAGCCTGAACTGGGATGTCTGGCTGGGCCCGGCCCCGGTGCGGCCCTTCAAGAAGGACGTTTACCACTCCTTTAAGTGGCGAGGCTGGTGGGATTTTGGAACGGGAGCGCTCGGCGATATGGCCTGTCACACTATGGATTGTGTGATCTGGGCTCTCGATCCTCCTTCCCCGTCCTTTGTCGAGGTCGTGAGCATGACCCCGATGCCCGAGGAGAGCTTTCCGGCCGCGTCCATGGTCCACTGGAAGTTCGAGGCCAAAGGTAAGCATCCCGCTTTCGACCTCTATTGGCACGACGGAGGTCTGCACCCACAGCGCCCGCCCTATCTCGAGTTGGGCCGGAATCTCCCGGAGACCGGCGCTCTGTTCCTCGGAACCAAGGCGGCCATTCTCTCAAGTGGCGATTACGGAGACAGCCCCCGGCTGATTCCCCAGGAGAAATCCCGCGAAATCGGCCGGCCTCCCCGCATGCTCGAGCGCTCGCCCGGTCACTACGAAGAGTGGCGCATGGCTTGTCTCGGAGAAAAGCCGAAGGACTTTCCAGGTTCCAATTTTGCCTACGCGGCGAATTTGACCGAGACCATTCTCCTTGGGAATCTGGCGTTGAAACTGGGCCGAAAGCTGGAATACGACAGCGCCAACGTAAAAATCACCAACGTGCCCGAGGCGAACGCCTTCGTGAATAAGGAATACCGGCAGGGTTGGGACTTCAAGATCTGAGGAACGGCGCCCGGCCCACGATAAGGCGGCGGGGGCGGCCCCCGGGCCCGCGCTCCGGATGAGGAGCCGGCGCCTGCGGCTGTTCTTTATCCCTCCTTGGGCGGGCTTCTCCCCCCGCCCCTCTACTTTCGCGACGCGGCGTTGCAGAATCCGTCAACTGGCCTTTCAGCGCCTCCCAGCGGGAAAAAATGCCGGGCCGCTCTGTCAGCCGCTCGATTTTAAGATTTTGAGCTTGATTTTCCTGAAAAACCATGTTTGAACGGCGGCCTCCTGCGCGAAGTCAGAGTCTGTGGAACATTGACGCCCCTGGCATGAAGCTTGCGGCGGGCTCACGCGGACGGATGAATACCAAGGGACTTTCGGCAGTCTTTTTCTCCGCGGCTGCCCTTTCCGGGGGGGAACATCCGGAATAAAGTAACTTTCCAGAACATCGAATTCAGGAGCGCAAGCTCCTTCAACCCAAATGGCTAATCTCGAACTAGACGGCGGCATCAAAATCTATCTCCGGGAGATCGGGAAGACCGAACTCCTGACGCCTGAGCAGGAGGTGGAACTGGCCGACCGGATCAAAAAGGGCGACCGGGAGGCGCGCGCTCACATGATTCGCGCGAATCTGCGGTTAGTAGTAAAAATCGCCCAAGATTACGCGAATTACGGCCTGCCTCTGCTCGATTTGATTTCCGAGGGCAACATTGGGTTGATGAAGGCGGTGGAACGGTTTGACCCCAACAAGGGCGGCAAGCTCAGCACGTACGCCGCTTGGTGGATCAAGCAATCGATCAAACGGGCTCTGGCCAACCAGAGCAAGACGATCCGTTTGCCCGTGCACATGGTCGACAAGATTTCCAAGATGCGCCGGGTGGCCATGACCATGAGCGAGGAACTCGGCCGGGAACCGACCGACGACGAGCTTGCGGACGAGATCGGAATCGACCGGGGCAAGTTGTCTCAGCTCAAGTCCGCCTCCTTGCGGCCGGCTTCTCTGGATGCGCCCATCAGCGAGGACGACAGCACGGAGTTCGGCGAGATCGTCGGCGACGAAAGCGCCCTTACGCCGTTCGAGTTGTTGAGTCACAAGAACATGCACAACCAGTTGGAAGGCTTGTTGAGCGTGTTGGATGACCGGGAACGGTCGATCATCGACGCCCGTTTTGGACTCAATGGGCAAAAGCCGAAGACGCTCGAGGAGGTTGGTCAGGAGTTCGGAGTGACTCGGGAGCGGATTCGACAGCTTCAGAACATTGCCTTGAAGAAGCTCCGCCGCGCCCTGCAAAAGAAGGAAGATCCGGGGCCGCGTCCGGCCCGCAGCGTTCGACCCAAGAATCTCGACAGTTTGGCCGAGAGACTGAGGACGGCAGGGATTTCGGGCTAAAGGGCGTCACCGTGGCGCGGGCGTCCCTGCCCGCGACTGGACCATCGAAGGAGAAGGCCGCGGGCTGGCACCCCTGCCGGGGTGCGGGTGATGAATCGACCGTCTCCGGTGGTGAAGCTGCGCTTCACCACCGGCTACAAGCTCTGATCCCTTCGGGATCACCCCATCTTCGGCCTCCCGGGCAGGCCATTTGCCACTGGACGTGGCTCCAAACTTCACTGGAAGCAGCTTGCAGAGCCTCGGGAGAAGCCGGAGGCTTCACAGCTTGTAGCCGGTGGTGAGCGCAGCGACACCACCGGTGTGAGTTGCATCTCGATCCGCACCCCGGCAGGGGCGCCAGCAAGCGGCCGGCCGAAAGCCCGGCCTAGTTCCTCTCATAGCGCCAAAGGCGCGGGCTATTTCAGCCCGGGGCATCGCCCCATAAGCGCTAACTTGTTTGTTGACAGCCGCTTCTCACTGTGCGAGCCTCACCGGTCATGGAGGATACGCAGTGCATGGACGAGGACTGGGAGCTGTTGACGTCGTTCTTCCCCGAGGATTGGCGGGAACTGGCGC
>DATKCT010000084.1:0-16484 GCA_035513055.1 Verrucomicrobiales bacterium
GGCGGAATCTGGATCCAACCCGGCGGCCTTCTCGAAAGCTTCCCTGGCTTCACTCACATAGCGCACATCCAGCGTTTGCCGGTAACGCAGCATGCGCTCTTCCCCAAGGCGGCTCCAGCCCGCCGCATCCGCCGGCGTGGATTCGCTCCTATCCCTCTCCTCAGCCAGGCGCAGCCTGACCTGAGGAGCGGAGGGACCCGGGTCCCCCGCGGCAGCTCCTTCCTGGGCCCGGGCCGCATCGAGAACGGCGGCGGCGCAGAGCGCGGCGGCCGGGATCCATTCGAGAGCGCGGCGGCGCATCGCAGGGAGGCGTCGTCGAGACATAGGGCGCGGCCAGGCTGCATTTCTCATACCGTTTCGTCGCGAGGCGCTGCGAACCCCTAACCGCCAGCCGGGCCAAACGAGACACCCAGCCGTCTGGGCTGCGCGAAGGGCGGAGCGCAGCGACGGCAACGGCAACGCCGCGCGCAGCCGAGGGCGCTGAGCTGGGTGAGGACACCCTGCTCAAGCCCGAGGCAAGCGGAAGGAAGCCAGGATGGGGTGCAGCGCGCCACAGCAGAATGCGTGTGAGAAATGAGGGCTAGAAGCCCGGGTCGGCTCGCTGGGTCACGGACGGACCGGCATGCGGTGTGCCGAGGTAAGGAAAGACCTGATTGTACAACTGATCGTTGGCGGCGACATTGTCGCCAATCAGCGTCAGAGACACGGGACCAGACAACGCCGTCAGCGCGATGTCGACCACATCGTCGCCGATCCGCCGGCCGTTCGGCCAACCGGAGGGAATAGACCCGGCCGTGACGTCGAAGCCAATGAAACTCAGGCGGCTGAATCCGCCCTGGCCCGGAAGCCGCACGGGTTCCGAAGTGACCACTCTCAGCACGTCGGGAATGTAGATCTGCGCGATATCCGTCCGCCCGCTGTCGGCAAGGTTTGTGCCGAAGATAAGATTGATCAGCGTCGCCAACTCGGGGTTCAAGGCATACGTGCGGAACAAGGTGTTGTCCGTCGTCGGAGAGGTCCGGTTGTAACGATCCTTCGCCCGGAGCGGAACCAGCGCCTCGTTAAAGAGCGGATTTCCCATCCGGTTCACTTGAATCCAGGCGCCGGAGTGCACCGGATCTCCGCTGCTGGGCCGGATGGTCAGCCGGCGGCGGCTGACCGAGGCGTAGACGCCGACGACGACGTCGCCGGGGGTTGCGGCATCCGGAAAGGCGGGATGGTTCTCGAGAGCGTCGATGGGAATTTGCAGGGCATAGGTAAGCACATTGAACCCCTTGAAGCCATCGACGCCGCCGCCGTCTTGGCCGAGTCCGTCGCCCGTGTTGCCGTTGTTGTCCAGAATCCGATCGTCCAGCAGGTCGAAGATCGCGGGTGTGTCGGCATAAAACCCGTCTTCCCGCGGACCGCAGAAGACAGCCTCTCCCGTGCTCAAATCTGCAAGGGCCTGCTGCGTGTAACTGTCGAGTTCCGAAAAATTCCCTGCGCCGCTGATGGCTTTGCCGGTCAGCGAGTCGTTGTAGAAAGGCGTGGTCCGGCCGCCGACATTCGGAGGCGGGACGGGCAGACCTGTGCCGGCCGTCAAACCGTTTCTCCGCACCGTATACACCTGAGTGTAATTCTGAGCCCCATCCCCGATGGAAACGATCGGACCCGCAGTGGTCCCAAGTCCGTAAGAAAGAATCGTGTCCGGATTCTTCAAGCGCGTGCCCCCCGTCGGATTGACGTCGGAAAAGGTGAAATCATAGCGCAGGACTGTCGCGCCCGTATCGGGATGGGCGATATGGATGCTGTAGAGGGCATCGTCGGCAAATCGCTCGTAAATGACTCCGTCGCCCGGATCCGAAAACGGACGAACCGACACGAGCACGTTGAGCACCTCTTTCGCTGGATCGTTATACCGGGCGCCCACGAACGCGTAAACGTCGGTGATGTTGGCCTGAGGATCCTGCTTGATCAGTGGAGCGTCGCTGTGACTGGCTCCATCGACCCAGGAGGGAGACAGAACCGTGAGAAGCATTCCCAGAGCGACGCCGGCTCCGGATGCCGGAAGGCGGAAAGAGGAGAGAACTTCGGAGAGTGCGAAGCGATTCATAGCGTGTGTTGGTAACGATGCCGTCCGCTCTCGGAGCCTCGAAACCGTGAACACCCCCGGGGGTCAAATCCCCAGTCGGGAATTGGCGGCAGCGCTCCGAGCTGTCAATCTCAGGCGGCAATCCGTTTCAAATACCAAAACGCCGGGGATGGCGTCAAGATGTTTGAAGCGCCGGGCCTGCTCCGTAACAGTTGTCATTGAATGCCATTCAGGTCACTCAGCGCCTCGCAGCCGAACCGGACGGTTTCGTTGACACGAGATGGCGCAGCCGTACATTCTCCGATCGAACCGGTCATGTCGCACTGAATGGGGCATCTGACCGGACATTTTGGGCTGCGAACCCTTGAACCACTGACCCACGCCTTCTTCATGCACCGCCGCGCTTTTCTCACCACCTCGGCAGCCGCTACGGCAGCGGCTGTTGCGCCCTCGATCGCCTCGCTCTCCGCGGCTGAGCCGCCGTCCATTGGGCTGGAACTCCCTCCCCTGGGCTACCCCGCGGATGCCCTCGAGCCCCACATCGACGCCATGACCATGAACATTCATCATGGCAAGCATCATGCCGCCTATGTAACCAATCTTCAGAAAGCCGTCGAAGCGGAGGGGCTCGCCGGCAAAGAAGTCTTGTCTCTCATCCGGGATCTCGAAGCCATTCCCGAATCGGTCCGGATGGCGGTTCGCAACAACGGGGGTGGACACGTCAACCATACTCTGTTCTGGCGTTGGATGGCTCCCGGGAGCACGAGTCCGGCGCCGGCGGGCAAGCTGGCGGATGGCCTCCGGGACGCGTTTTCCAATCTCGAGGGCTTCAAGACCGCTTTCGGTGACGCGGCCGCCAAACGCTTCGGTTCGGGTTGGGCCTGGCTCGTGGTCAAACCGGGCGGGAAGCTCGCCGTTGTCTCGACGCCCAACCAGGACAACCCCTGGATGAAAGGCGTGGTCCCGGACGCAGACGTTGGAATTCCGATCCTCGGCATCGATGTCTGGGAACACGCTTACTATCTGCACTACCAGAACCGGCGAGCCGACTATGTCGCGGCCTGGTGGAACGTCGTGAACTGGGACGAGGTGACCAAGTCTTACACCGCAGCGACGGCCTGAGCTTCGGTTTGACTTCCGCAGCGCTTCACTTCAGCTCTTCAAATCCCCCTAAACGGCGCAGGGGTTCCTCGATGGCTTCGGACCAGCGGCGGTAGCCTTCCCCGGAGAGGTGCAGGAAATCCGGCATAATCTCTTTGGAGAGCGTCCCGTCCTCCTCGAGAAAGACCTGTCCGATGTCCAGGTATTCCACCTTCGGATCCTCCGATGCCGCGGTCGCGATGATGCCGTTGATCTCGGCGTTGAGACGCCGGAGGGGATCGGCGGCGGTTTCGCCCCGCGGAAACACGCCCAAGAGCAACACCGGCATTTCCGGGAAGCGGGTTCGCAGTTCCATGACGACGGCGCGAATCCCGGCGGCGGTTTCCGCGGCGGCTTGCTGGCGGTGTCCCGTGTTGTTGGTGCCAATCATGACCACGGCGGCCTTGGGCCGAGTTCCCCCAAATTGCCCGGTGCGCAATCGCCACAGGACATGCTCGGTCCGGTCGCCGGAGAAGCCGAGGTTCACGGCTCGCCGCGGAGCGTAGCGGGCCTCCCAAAGCTCCTTGCCGGGACCTTCCCAGGATTGAGTGATGGAATCCCCGACGAAAAGCAGCTCGGCGGGTCCCTCGCGGGTCTGCTCGTTCTTCTCCCGCCAGCGTTCCCGCCACCATTCTTCCGTGAGGCGGGAGCCGGGAATGACCGCGCTGTTGACCTCGTTCTCGTCCCGCAGTTCCCGATAACGTTCCTGCAAGTTTGCCAGGGTCTGCCGATAGGCCGGGTCGTCGTGCACGCTGCGCATTTCGCGCGGATCGTGCTGCAGATCGAAGAGCTGCCACTCGTTCGTCCGCGGGAAGAACATGAGCTTGTGGCGCAGGGTGCGGATGCCATCGTGGGCGGCGACGTGGTGGGTGCGCTCGCCGTAGTAGGCGTAGTAAAGGGCATCGCGCCAGTCCTCGGGAGCGTATCCCCCGTTTTCGAGCACAGTGCGAAAACTTCGGCCCTGCATCTCTCCCGGAACGCTGACCCCAGCGACTTCCAGGAGCGTGGGTCCGTAGTCGATGTTCTGAATCAAGGCGGTGGATCGCGTGCCCGGTTCAATCACGCCCGGCCAACGGATGAGAAAGGGCATGGCGAAGGACTCCTCGAACATCCAGCGTTTGTCATACCAGCCGTGCTCGCCCAAGTAGAAACCCTGGTCGGAAGAGTAAATGACGATGGTATTGCGGCTGAGGCCGGATTGATCCAGGTAATCGAGAATGCGCCCGATGCCGTCGTCCATGGCCTGAATGCAACGCAGGTAGTCTTTAATGTAACGTTGGTATTTCCAGCGGACGACATCCGCATCGGACAGCGTGCCGGCTTCCATGGCCTCGATGAAAGCCTGGTTCTTCGGTTCGTAGGCGGCATCCCAGGCGGCCTTCTGCGCCTCGGTCATACGGTTGTATTCGCCGTTGCCGATGCCGCCGAGAAAATGCTCGAGAAACCGGTTCTCCCCGTGAAACTTCATGTCGTGCCCCCAATGCATGTGACGAGCGATGGTCATTTCATTCTCGGCGAGCAGCTTGGAGCGGCCATTGTAGTCGTCGAAAAGGGTGGAAGGCTCCGGGAGATCGCCTTCGTCGAACAAGCGGAGATACCGCTCCGGCGGAGCCCAATTGCGATGGGGCGCCTTGTGCTGAGCCATGAGCAGGAATGGTTTGCCGGCGTCCCGCTTTTGTTCTAACCAATCCAGCGCCAGGCCGGTGATGATGTCGGAGCAGTAGCCTTCATACCGCTTCCGCGATCCGTCCATCTGGAGGAAGTCCGGATTGTAGTAATCGCCCTGGCCCGGCAGGATCTCCCAGTAATCAAACCCAGTGGGATCGGAAACGAGATGCCACTTTCCGATCAAGGAGGTCTGGTAACCGGCGTGCTGGAGCAGCTTGGGGAAGGTTGTTTGGGCGCCGTCGAAGCGGGAAGAGTCGTTGTCGAGAAAGCCGTTCAAATGACTGTGTTTGCCGGTGAGGATACAGGCGCGGGATGGTCCACAAATGGAATTGGAGCAGAAGGAGTTGGTGAAGAGCATTCCTTCCGAGGCAATGCGGTCGATGTGGGGGGTCCGATTGAGCCGGCCCCCGCTGTAAGCGGATATGGCCTGCAGGGCGTGATCGTCGGAGAACAGGAACAGAATGTTCGGCTGATCCGCGGCGAACGCCGCAAGAGAACCGAAGACCAGTGACCCGGCGAGGAGTGAGCGGAGGACGGAGTTTTTCATCGTGCCGCCCGCATTTAATGACGGATGGCGTTGCGGGGCCAGCCCGAATGCCCGGGAGGCCGAATGTTCCATGGCTTCTGTTCGGAGGCGGCCCGGGACTTGATTCGGCCCGAACGCGGCGGACAATGCAAGACACCGGGACTGGGGGATCCGGTTCACCGCCAATGAAATCCAGAGCGCCATCCCGCCATTCAGCCCGGTTTCTGGTTCAGATTGGCCGGCTGCTGGGTGTCGCCGCATCGGTCTGGGCCTGGACCATCGCGACTGAGACCGCTGCGGGAGAGGGAAGCGACGGGACCTCAGCCGCCTTGGAAGGCTTCGAGCAACGCATTCGCCCGGTGCTCGTGGACGAATGCTACGAGTGCCACCGCAGCAATGGGAAACGCAAAGGAGGCCTCGCCGTGGATTATCGGGACGGTCTTTTGGAAGGGGGGGAATCCGGCCCGGCCCTCGTTCCAGGCGATGCCGAGGCCAGCCTGTTGATCCGCGCCCTGCGGCACACCGCCGGCGAGTTGAAGATGCCGCACGGCCGCCCGCGGCTTGATGAAGGCGCCCTCGCCGACTTCGCCGGCTGGGTGAACTCCGGCGCATACGATCCTCGAGACGCTCCTGCGCCTTCCGGGACGGTCGAGACCGGAAAGGATTGGGTCTCGGTGCGCGAGGAGCGCCGGAAATGGTGGAGTTTCCAGCCGCTGACTCACAAAGAACCGCCGGAAACGGCGGGGGAGCGTCATCCGGTCGACGCCTTCATCGCGGCCCGCCTGATGACGGAAGGGTTGCATACGGCGGGACCTGCGGAACCGGCCACGCTGGCGCGCCGCGCCGCCTTTGTCCTCACGGGCCTGCCGCCCAGCGCGGCCCAGCTCCAGGCGTTTTTGGAAGACACGCAGCCGGGCGCTTACGCGCGCTATGTGGACGCGCTGCTCGCCTCGCCGCATTACGGGGAGCGCTGGGCGCGGCATTGGATGGACTGGTTTCGCTATGCGGAATCGCACGGCAGCGAAGGAGATCCCGCCATTCCCCATGCCTGGCGCTACCGGGACTATCTCATCCGGGCTCTGAACGCGGATGTTCCCTACGACCAACTGGTGCGCGAGCAGCTCGCGGGCGATTTGCTGCCGGCGCCGCGGATCGATCTGGAACGGGGTGTGAACGAGTCCGCCGCAGGACCGGCCCACCTCCGGATGGTCTTTCACGGTTTCGCGCCGACCGACGCCCTCGACGAGCAGGTGCGTTTCGTCGACAACCAAATCGACGTCGTCAGCAAGGCTCTGTTAGGCCTGACGGTGTCCTGCGCGCGATGCCATGATCATAAGTTCGACCCCGTGAGCCAGCGCGACTTCTACGCCTGGTATGGGATTTTCGCCAGTTGCCGGCCCGCATTGCGGACGGTGAATCTGCCGGAGACCCGCGCCCAGATTGTGGAGCTGCTCCAAACTTTGAAGGACGGCCTGAGGGAGCAGCTCGCGGAAGCTTGGTTAGAGAGCGCGGCAGTTTGGGAAATGGGTCAGGGTCCGGCGCTCAGCGGCGGGTCCGGCGAAGAAGAAGATCCGGCATCCGAAACGCTGTTGAAGCCGTGGCGCGACCTGCGATCCGCAACGGAGGCTGAATCAGAGGGGACTTGGAAGGCGCTGCGAGATCGCTGGTTGAAGAATCTGCGCGACTGGAGGCAGTGGCGTGAGCGGCCCGGAGTGATTCACTGGCCCGCGACGAGCGACGATGCGGCCTGGTTCCCTCACGGCACAGGGGTGGAACATGGCCCTGTTCCAGCGGGCGCCTTCGCCGTGCGCTTGGAAGGGGACCGGATCCTCGACGACGTCTTGCCCGCAGGCTGGTACAGCCACCTGGTCAGCCCGCGGGACAGCGGAATAGTTCACTCGAGGGGCCTCCTGCTGGAAGACGGCCGTGAACTCTACCTGCGCGCGATGGGCGCCGGCGGCGCCGTAGCGCGTTATGCCGTGCAGAACTATCCCCGGGACGGGACCGTGTATCCGGTGAGCCGCCTGAACGGGGGATCCTGGGCTTGGCAGCACTGGGATCTCCGGTATTGGACGGGAGACCGCATACATACCGAGATCAGCACGGCGCTGGACCAGCCGGTGCTCTCGCGGACGGAGGGGCCGCCCTCGTGGTTTGGACTGCGCGAAGTCATCGCCGTTCCCGCCGGAAGCGGTGGACCGCCCGCCGAGGATCTCTCGGCATGGAGCCCCCTTTTCGAGCTGGCGGCGCTGTCGACCGTGAGCGCCAAGGTGAATGTGAACGCGCTTTTTGGCCACACCGTACGCCGAATCGCGCAATCCTGGCGAAGCGGCGACCTCGACGATGCTGGAGCTTCCTTTCTCGGTATGCTGGTGCGAAGCGGCGATCTGCCAGCGCAGACCGGCGACGCCCCCGGGTCGGAGGCGTTGCTGAGGGAATACCGCCGCTTGGAACGGCGACTCCCGGAACCGGTTCGGGTTCCTGGCGTGGTGGAAACCGAATTTGCCGACCAACCCTTGTTCGAGCGCGGAAACCATCGGCGTCCACTTGAGACGGTTCCCCGCGGCTTTCTCGAGGTCTTCTCGAGCGAGGCCTACCCAGCAGGCTCCAGCGGCAGGCTCGAACTCGCCGAGGATATTCTGGCGCCGGATAATCCGCTCGCGGCCCGCGTCATCGTCAATCGTCTGTGGCATCACGTCTTCGGCAAGGGCATCGTCGCGACCACCGACAACTTTGGCCGCCTAGGGCGGGAACCCACGCATCCGGAATTGTTAGACTACCTGGCGTGCCGCTTCGCCGATGACGGCTGGTCGATCCGGAGCATGCTGCGGATTCTCGTTTTGTCGGACGCCTTCAGCGCTTCGAGCCAGCCGCCTCCCGGCGCCGCGGAGAAAGATCCCGGGAACGCGCTGTGGTCTTATTTTCCCGTGCGCCGTCTCGAAGCGGAAGCCATTCGCGACGCGATCTTGGCAACGGCCGGAACGCTGGATCCGGCTCTCTTCGGTCCCCCCGTCTCCGGCGAAAGCGGTCGACGCAGTATCTACCTCCGCGTGATGCGCAACGATCTCGATCCGCTGCTCGCAGTCTTTGACGCCCCGGAACCTCACACCACGCGGGGCAGCCGGGACGCCACGAACGTGCCCGCCCAATCCCTGGCGCTATTGAACGACCCCTTCGTCATCCGTCTCGCCAAAGAATGGGCGGACCGGGTTTCGACCGGCGACGGCCAGGCCTCCACGGAGAAACGCATCGCGGGGATGTTTCGCCAGGCGCTCGGGCGCGAACCACGAGCCGGGGAGATACAGGGCGCGGTGGATTATTTGGAAGCATCGCGCCAGGCGCGGGAGAGGGCCGCGGCAACCCTGGCTGAAACGCAGAAGCGAGAGGCCTCGTTGCAGGCGCAGCTTGGCGAACTGCGTGAAACGGTCCGCCGCCGGGCGACCGCGGCCGGCGACCGGTCCCCGGAGGCGCCCGCTGCTCCAGATGCCCTTTGGGAATGGGATTTCTCCGCCAGCAACGTCGATACGGAGGGAGCGGCTGCTCCACGGTTGACCCTGCACGGCGGCGCCCGCCAGGAGAACGGCGCCCTCGCGCTCGACGGCACGACGGCTTGGGCTTCCGCCGGACCGCTAACGCGCCCTCTCAAAGCCAAAACTTTGGAAGCCTGGGTGATTCCAGCCAACCTCGAGCAGCGAGGCGGCGGGATCATCGGGGTCCAAACTCACGGCGGCGGCATTTTCGACTCCATCGTATTCGGCGAACGCGAGCCGCGCCGTTGGTTAGCCGGCAGCAACTTTTTTGAAAGGACACGGGACTTTGGAGGACCGGCCGAAAACGGGAGCGCAGGGGAATCCATCCACATCGCTGTGGTCTGGGACGGGGACGGAACGATCGCCGGCTACCGCGGGGGAGAACCCTATGGAAAAGCGTATCGCAGCGGCGGACCGGCGCATTTTCCACCGGAAACGGCCGAGATCGTTCTGGGTATGCGGCATTCGCCGGCGGCGCCGGGCAAGCTCTTCGCGGGCCGGATCCTCAGAGCCCGTGTCTTCGACCGTGCCCTATCCCCGGAGGAAGTCGCCGCATCGGCGGATGGCGGAAAGAGCTGGTCCGGCCAGCGTTTGGCGGCTGCGATGACGCAAGACGAACGGCTGCGATCGGAGAACCTGGAACAAGAGCTGACCATCTGCCGGGCCGAGGGGGAACGGATGCGGCGAGAACTGGGCGAAGACACTGGGCCGGGCGGAGAATGGCGCGACTTGGCCCAGTCGCTTTTCAATCTTAAGGAGTTTATCTATCTGCACTAATCCGGAATCGCTCATGTCTCGGTTCGAATCCTTTCCACTCAGCCGCAGGTCATTGTTAGCCCGGTGCTCGACCGGATTTGGCCTGGCCGCCCTCGCGGCGATGCGATCCGGCGCTGCCGGTTCCTCCGCCCCAGCCATTGTGACGCCCCCGCTCCCGCCGATGCGACCCCGGGCGCGCAACGTCATCTTCTGTTTCATGTCCGGTGGAGTCTCGCATCTCGACTCCTTTGATCCCAAGCCCCGCTTGGACAAGGAAGCCGGCAAGCCCATGCCCATGCCGGTCGAGCGGACGCAGTTCAACAACAACGGAACGATCATGCCTTCGCCTTGGCGCTTTCGTGCCTACGGCCAAAGCGGCATCGAAGTCAGCGACCTCTTTCCCCACCTCGGCTCGTGCGCCGACGATTTGTGCGTGGTCCGCTCCATGACGGCGCCGTTCAGCGAGCACGCGCAGGGCAACTTTTTCCTGCATACAGGCTTTCCGTTCTTGGGTTACCCCAGCGCCGGCGCATGGGCTAGTTACGGCCTGGGGTCCGAATCGCGAGATCTCCCGTCCTACGTTGTCCTACGCAGCGGCGGCTCAGGCATTCCCCACGGCGGCGTGGGGCTCTACAGCAATGGATTCTTGCCTGGGGCGCATCAGGCTTCCCTGATCGGAGCGGACGCAGGTGAGCCTCTCCGCAACATCCAGGCCCGCGAAAGCCATCCGGCGCAGCGGCGTCGCCTCGATTTTGTGGCGTCGCTGGACCACGCCTTCGCCGGCCGGGCAGGCGGGGACACCCAGATCGAAGCGGCCATCGCCAACTACGAGACGGCTTTTCGAATGCAAGCGGCGGTGCCCGGGTTGTGCGACCTCGCCGATGAACCTGAGGAAGTCCGCAGGCTTTACGGCCTCGACGATGCCGATCCCAGAAAATCGGGTTACGCCCGTCAATGTCTGCTGGCCCGCCGTCTTGTGGAACGGGGTGTGCGCTTCGTCGAACTGACCTGCCTGTCCTACGACATCGGAGGAGGAAACGCGGCAAATCCGTGGGATCAACATGGGCAGTTGAAAGAGGGTCACGGCCGCATGGGCCATCAAGTGGACCAACCCATCGCCGCCTTGTTAAAGGACCTGAAGCGGCGGGGGCTTCTGGACGAAACCATTGTCCTCTGGGCCGGAGAGTTCGGGCGCACGCCCTTCTCGCAGGGTAGCGACGGGCGCGATCATGACCCCTTCGGATTCAGCATCTGGCTAGCCGGAGGCGGGTTTCGGGGTGGAACCATCTGCGGGGCCACCGACGATTACGGTTACCGGGCGGTCTCGAGTCCCGTCACCGTCTACGATCTCTGGGCCACCGCGCTTCATCAGTTAGGAATCGATCACGAGGAACTTACCTACCTTTTCGGCGGCCGCAATCTGCGGCTCACCGATGTCCATGGCAACGTCCTCAAAGATCTGCTCGCTTAATCCAAAGGCGCCCGCCATCATCCGTTCCGGGGTGTCTTGGACAGACCGCCGAGCCGGCAGACCCGGCGAAAGTGCGCTTCCTCGACCGGCGAGATGGAAAGCCGGTTTCCCCGCCGCAGCGCCAACATCCCGGCGAGGCGGTCGTCCGCGCGCATTTCCGCAAGAGAAACGAAGCGCGGGAAATCCGCATGCCAGACCACGTCGACCAAGAGCCACCGGTGATCGCCGGGCCGGCTCTTCGGGTCGTGATAGGGCGAGCCGGGATCGCAGGCCGTCGCGTCTGGATGCGCGGGACTGTCTACCCGGAGCAGGCCGGCCACGCCGGGTTCCGCACAGCTCGAATGATAGAACAGACCCAAATCGCCGGGCTTCATGTCGTCCCGCATAGAATTCCGGACTTGGTAATTGCGCACCCCTTCCCAGGGTTCCCTTCGGCCGGGCCTGCGCCGGAGGTCATCGAAAGAGAACACCGAGGGCTCGGATTTGAACAGCCAGTAACGCATAGCCCGCATCTCTCATCCCGTTTCGTCGCGAGGCGCTGCGAAGCTCTTACTGCCAGCCGAGCGAAGCGAGACAGCGAGCCCCTCGGGGCCGCTCGAAGGGCGGAGCGCAGCGACGCCAACACGCGCGCAGCCGAGGGCGCAGAGCTGGGTGAGCACACCCTGTTCAAGCCCGAGGCAAGCGGAACGAAGGCAGGATGGGGTGCGGCGCGACACAGCAGAAAGGGTATGAGAAATGTGGGTTCGTGGGAAAGGAAGAAACCCGGCGGGTCGAGGTCAAGCCGGCTGTCCGATACGTTCCATGACCAGGTAGCCGGTGGGGCCGAGCCCCAAGCGTTGGTAGACTTCCCGGGCCCGAAGGTTTTCTTGCTCGACGTAGAGCCGCAGTCCCGCGACCCCGGGCTCGGCGGCCGCGGCGCGGCGCACGTGAGCGAACAGCTCTCGAAAAACCCCGCGGCCTCTGTAGGCGCGATCGACATACACGCTTTGCAGCCACCAGATGGTCCCGTTGCGCCAGTCGCTCCATTCGTAGGTTATCATCGTTTGCCCAACAACGCCGTGGTCCAATTCGGCGACGAGATAGCGGCCCAGCGCGGGGTCCGCGAGGAGAGCGGCGACGCCGGCTTGAAGGGTGCTGCGGTCGAGTTCCTTGGCCTCGGTTTCGCGGGCCAGGAGCAGGTTGTAGGCCACGAGGGTGTCCAGGTCGGCGGCGCGGGCGAGACGGACCAGAGGAAGGGGCGGAGATTCCGGCATGGCGCGCCCTCTTTAACCCGAATCAAGTCGAATTTCTCCTGCCGTTTCGTCGCGAGGCGGCTGCGAACCCCTTACTGCCCAGGCCGCGCGGCGCTGAGGGCGCAGAGCTGGGCGGGAGGCGCCGGCTTTCCTTGGCCGTTGATTCCAAACGCAAGAAAATGTGCATCGCCAAAGCCTTGTCCGGATCGGCGCATAGGCACTGGGGCGCAGCGCGCCACAGGTGAAAGGGAAGTAGAAATGTGGGCTGCCGCGGCGAGTTGCCCGCTGATGAGAAAGGTATAGGATTGCCCTGCATCCAGGTTCGCACGGAAGGCATCCTCCGCCGTTGCCGGTGCGCCAAGGCCGCCCATCAGGCTTTTCGCCGACCATGGTACCTCCCTACTCTCCGACATACGCCGGTGTCCGGGCATTCCTCATTACGGCCGGCTTCCTGGGAGCGATGCTGCTTCCCTTCCCACGGCAGGCGGCGAGTCAAGAAACCGGGTCCGAAACGGAGCCGCTGGCGCTTCCGGAGATCCCGAGCATCACGCCCGAGAAAGTGGAGGCGGAAATCGAGAGACTGGAAGCCCTTCCCGAAGAACAGAACCCGGACCGGGCTCAACTACTGGAACTCTATCGATCCATGCGGGAGGACTTCGCCCGAGCGTCCGAGCGCAGCGAGAGCGCGCGCAACCACCACGCGGCCCGGATCACCGCTCCGCAGGAGGCAGCCAAGCTGCAGGCGGAGATCGAGTCCGGGTCCGGCGTCGAAGCTCCCTTTTCCATACCAGAACTGTCGGCCGACGCCCCTACGGATCAGTTGCAGATGGCCGTCCGCACCCTGCGAAACTCGCTGCAGGAGCTTCGCAACACGTTGCGGGAAACCGAGGAGAGCCTCCGCGCCGAGTCGGCCCGGCTGGTCGATCCGGGCGCCTGGCAGGCCGAGTTCGACCAGATCCGGGAAGACCTCCAAGAGACGCGCGACCGGCTCGCCGAGACCGGACCACTCCGTGAGAATCCGGAGCTGTCCCGGGCGCGGCGTCTCGCACAAGAAGTGCACCTCTATCAGTTGCGCAGCACGGAAGCGGCGCTGACGCAGGAACAGCTCAGCAATGCGGAGCGCGTCGAGCTTACAAGCCTGAAGACAGAGCTGCGGCGGCGCCAAGTCCGCTGGGCGGAAGAGCGTCTCGACGAACTCGAAGCGAGTCTCGCTACCAAGCGCGTATCCGAGGCGGAATTGTTGCGTCAGGAAGTCGCCGCCCTGCGGGAACTCCCCAACGCTTCCGAGCCGGACATGGCCAACGTATTGGACGCTTGCGACGCCCTGGCCGCCGAAGCCCTCGTATTGGCCCAACGTCTCGACCGGCTGCGCGAGGACCAAACCCGGGTCAGCCAAGAATTGACCCGCGTCCGGCAGATTGACGCGGAGATCGCCCGCATTTTCGATCAGTTCAAACGCACCCGTTCCCTAGGACCGCTGCTGCTGGAAAGGCTCCGCAGTCTTCCCAGCGTCCAGGACTACCGGCCCGAACTCGAAGGCGTCACGAACCGGCTGGAAGATGCGCGTTTCCGTCAGTTCGAGTTAGAGAATCTCGCCGAAGGACTTCGGAGTTCGGAGGAGCGCAATCGGGAAAGGTCAACGGCGTCTCTTGAGTCCGCCGCGCTGTCGCTGGCCCGCGCTACCCACGCTAAAGTCATCAATCGATTGCTGGCCTTCAACCGGGAGTATCAGAACGGCTTAGGCCTGCTGGAGGCCGACACCCGTGCGCTCATCCTGAACATCCGCTCTTCGACCGGCCGGATCCGTCGCCACATTCTTTGGACCCGGAGCGCCTTGCCCCTGTCGTGGAAGACGCTTTCCGCGGCGCCCGCTTCGTTGCGCCAGTTTCTGTTTGCTGGCGGGGAAAGACGCTTTCCGGATGTCATCCTCGACGATCTCCGCCAACACCCGGTGTCCCATGGCGCCGTGGCGGCGGTGGTCGTGACGATCTTGCTGCTGTGGCGGCCTCTGATCCGGAGATTGGAATTGCTGTCCCGCCGGGTCGGCCGGGTGGGTGAAGACCGCGTTCTCCACACGATCGAAGCCCTGGGAATCACCCTGGTGCTTGCGCTGCCGCTTCCGCTTCTGCTCGTTTTTTTTGCCAACCGGGTGCTCTCTGCACCGGCGGCTGGAGATGAAGTCAGGGCAGTGGCCGCCGGATTGGTCCAGGCCGGCACCGCTCTGGCCTGGGCTCTCTTTGTCTATGGTCTGTGCCGGCGCCACGGGGTTCTCCGCGGGCATTTTCGCTGGCCCGACGAATCGGTTCGCCGGGTTCGGCATTGGCTCGGGCCACTGCTGCTCGTCGCCTTTCCCATCCGCTTTCTCATTCATGGCTCAAACGCCCGGCATGCCGCCTTGGCTGGGGATTCTCCGGGAAGGATCTTTTTCATCCTGTGGATGATCATCCTGGCCGCAGCCCTAGCCGTCTTGCTCCACCCGCGCCGCGGTATTTTCGCACCGTGGCTGCAATCTCATCCCGGATCCTTAGTCAACCGGTTGCGCTTTCTCTGGTATCCCCTTTGTATCTTGGAACCCCTTTGCGCCGCCGTCTTGGCCGCCATCGGGTATTACTATTCCGCCCTTGAACTAGACCGCGTGTCCTCGCAGACCGCCTGGATTCTCGTGCTCGGTGTGCTGGTTCACGCGATTCTCTTGCGCTGGATTCTCGTGTCTCAGCGGCGCCTGGCTTACAAACTGATCTTGGAAAAACGGCGTTCCCAGCAAAAGGCGCGCGAAGAGGGCGACGCGCCCGAAGAGGAAATCGAACCTCAGCCCGATCCCGCCGACGAGATCGACGTCGTCGAGATCTCCAACCAAAACCGGACCCTCCTCCGGACGGCAGTCGGACTCGGGGTGACCTTCGCTTTGCTCGCCGCCTGGTCGCCTCTCTTCCCGGCCTTCCAGACGCTGCGCGACATTCCCCTATGGGACGTCGCGCGCGTCCTCGACGGACAAAAGCAGTACGTTCCTATCAGCCTCTTCAGCCTCCTCGTCTCCTTGACCGCGCTCGGCGTCACCGCGATCGCGGCCCGCAATCTTCCTGGCTTTCTGGAGATTTCCTTGCTGCAACGCCTCAAGCTGGACCCCGGCACCCGCTATGCCATCCGCACCATCTCCAATTACGTCATCGTAGCGGCTGGCCTCATTTACAGCTTCTCTCTCCTGGGCATCGGCTGGTCCTCGATCCAATGGTTGGTCGCCGCTCTCTCCGTCGGGCTCGGATTCGGTCTCCACGAGATTTTCGCAAACTTCGTCTCCGGGATCATCCTCTTGGTCGAAAGGCCCGTCCGCGTCGGAGACACGGTCACGGTGAAAAACGTCACCGGCGTCGTGACCCGGATCCGCATGCGCGCCACGACCGTCACCGACTGGGACCGCAAGGAACTGATCGTGCCCAACCGGAACTTCATCACTTCGGAGCTGGTCAACTGGACGCTGACCGATCCGGTCCTCCGGATGAACTTCAGCGTGGGGATCGCCTACGGCTCCGATACGGCGCTGGCTCATCGTGTCTTGCTCGACACCGTGTGCAGACATCCCTTGATCCTCGAACAACCCCCCGCCGACGTCTTTTTCCTCGAGTTCGGCGAAAGCTCGCTCCGGTTCGATATCCGCGTGTTCGTCGCGGAGGCGACCAATTTGAACCGCACCCAGATCTTGCACGACCTGCACATGGCCATTGACCGGGCCTGCCGGGAGCACGGCATCGAGATCGCTTTTCCCCAGCGCGACCTCCACTTACGTTCCATCGACGGTGTGCTTCGCGTTGAACAAGTGGCTTCCGCGGCGAACACGCCGCATCCAGAACCGGAAAGCGGCAAGCCGGCGCGGCGCGGGGAGGAAGGCCCGGTCAAAGCTCAACCCGTTCGGGACGCAAGGACTTAGTGGTCATGAGCATAAATACGATGGCGTTTGCGGCGAGGGATTTTTGGCGCAGGCGAGGCGCGAGCGACGAGCATACCCGTCAGCGGTCTGTGAGGAGCGAGAAACGAAGTCTGCGCCGAAAGGAACCGCCGCCCTGCGGGTTGCGCCAGGTTTGGCCTGTGGCTT
>DATKCT010000085.1:0-35595 GCA_035513055.1 Verrucomicrobiales bacterium
CCGAGCACTTCGCTGGTGGGCAACGACTGCGGACTGATACCGGTGGAAACGGCTTGCAGCCGCTTGGCCATCGCTTCGGCCTGCGCCATGGAAGCTTACCGGGGCCGGGCCCCGACCGTATTCGAGCTGGCGGGGACAGACTTGCGCAAGATCAAGAGCAAGGTGCTTTCCCAAGCATGGGCGCGGAAGGATCCCGGAGTGAGGCAGGTGGTGGGCCGGGCCTTGGACTATCTGGCCATGGCCGTAGGGGCGGCGGTCGAGCTGCTGGGACCGGACCGGGTAGTGGTCGGCGGGGGTTTGATTGAGGCCCTCCCCGACGTCTTGGAGCCGCTACGGCGGAATCTGGCCGCCTACGTGACGCCGACGCTCTGGAAGGATCTCACTGTGGCCGCGGCGGAGTTGCAGGATCTCGCCGGCGCGGTGGGCGCGGCCTGGTATGTCAAGGACAGCATTGGGGAAGCCGCCTCCCAATGAGGCGGGAGAGGCGTTCATTATGAGCACCGAGCTTATCCTTGACGACTCCGTGTTTCGCAGCAAGGAGCTGAGCTGGCTTTCGTTCAACGCCAGGGTCTTGCAGGAGGCCGAGAACCCGGATACGCCTCTCATGGAATGCGTCAAGTACCTGGGTATTTATTCCAGCAACCTCGACGAGTTTTTCCGGGTGCGAGTGGCCACGTTGAAACGCTTGGAACGTTTGGGTAGGCGCTACCGCGAGCTGCAGATTCCCGACCCGGTTGGGACGATGCGGCGGCTCAATCAGCAGTTGGTGAAAGACACGCGGCGCTTCAACAAGGCCTACGCGCGAGTTTTCGAGGAACTCCAAAAGCACAACATTCAGCTCATTACGGAGCGCGAGATCCCGGATGAGCTGAAAGACTACCTGGACGAGTACTTTTTGCACAAGGTCAAATCGCGAATCATGCCGATCTCGGTGAAAGCCAGCTCACGCTTGATCGGACTGAAGGATTTTCCCATGTATCTGGCGGTGCGCATGACGCGGAAGGGCGGCAAGGGGCGGCCGGCGCACGCTTTGGTGGAGATTCCGGACGATTTGCCGCGCTTCCTTGTGCTTCCGGAAGTGCGCGAGCGCCGCTTGGTGATGTATTTGGACGACATCATTCGTTTTGGTCTGGCCGGGGTTTTTGCGGGACTTCCTTACGATCGTTTCGACGCCTACGCGCTCAAGTTCACGCGGGATGCGGAGATGGAATTCGACGATGACTTTACGGAGAGCACCTACGACAAGGTCACGGAGGGGATCCGGGCCCGGGAAGCGGGAAGCCCGGTGCGCATCAACTACGATGCGGACATCCCGGAGGACTTTCTTCGGATGGTGATGAAAAAGCTGCGGCTATCGGACTGGGACACCATTTTTCCCGGCGCGAGGTACCACAATCGAAAGGACTTGATGCAGTTTCCGCGGTTGGGCGGCCCGGAGTTGAGGTTTCCGAAGCTGCGCACGATCCGTCCGCCGCGGCTTTCCGAGCCGACCATTCTCCGGTCGATGCGCCGGAAAGATATCCTGCTGCATTTTCCCTATCACTCTTTCGATCTGTTCATCGATTTGCTCAGGGAAGCTTCACTGGATCCGCTGGTGCGTTCGATTCGGGTGACGCAGTACCGGCTGGCGCGGAATTCCGCGGTAGCCCGGGCGCTGATGAGCGCCGCCCGCAATGGCAAGGACGTGATGGTGATGGTCGAGCCGCAGGCCCGGTTCGACGAGGAGGCCAACATTCGTTGGGCCAACGCCTTTCAGGAAGCGGGCATCCGGGTGATTCTCGGCATCGCCGGTCTCAAGGTGCATGCCAAGCTGTGTTTGATTTCGCGAAAGGAGAAGGGCGCGACCCATTATTATTCCTGCATCGGCACGGGCAATTTCAACGAGAACACCGCGGATCATTACACGGACCACTTGTTGCTTACGGCCGATCAGGAGATCGGCAAGGACGCGGCTCGCATTTTTCGTTATTTTACCAACAGCTATCAGCCTCCGGCACTCAAGCATTTGGTGGCGGCGCCGTTTTCGCTTCGTGAAGAAGTCGGGCGTTGGATCGAGAATGAGATTCGTCTGGCCAAAGAAGGAAAGGAGGCGTCTCTGCGGCTTAAGCTCAATAATCTTGCCGATCTGGAGATAGTCCACGCGCTCTATCGGGCGTCCGAGGCGGGGGTGAAAGTGCGGCTGATAGTGCGGGCCATGTTTTCCGTTGTTACCGAGCAGCCGGCAATCAGCGATAACATCGAGGCCATCGGCATCGTCGACCGCTACCTGGAGCATTCCCGCATCTTTATCTGTGGGAACGGAGGAAAGCCCCGGTATTTTCTATCGTCGGCGGACTTTCTTCCGCGCAATTTCGATTCGCGTTTCGAGGTGGTGTGTCCGGTATACGACCGGGAGTTGCAGCGGGAGCTGGACAAGGTTTTTGAATTGCAATGGCACGATTATGTCAAGGCGCGGGTGCTGGACAAGGAGTTGAGCAACCGGTTCCGGACTCCTCCGGAAGGCGTCGAGGCGTTGCCGGTCAGTTCGCAGAACGCCTGGAGGGGATACCTCGAGGAAAAGGCGCGTCCGTCGCCGGGTTGAGAAATGCGGGTTAACGCGAGAGTGGGGCGGAAGGCTCGAGGATGCTCGCTGCGGCCTGAGGGTCGAAAGCGGCTGGGCCTCAGGCCGGATGTCCGGCTTCGTCGCGCGGCACGGGCTGGCGCGCCGCTTCCCGCTCGATGTCGCGTTGTTTGAGGCGGGCCAGGGATTGCAAGATGAGGTTTTCGTCCATGGTGTGGACTTCGCGGGCGCGGCCGATGTCCTCAAGCAGGGTGATCGTGAGGGCGCCGCCGAGATGTTCCCGGAATTCGTCGAGGCCATCGAGCACGACGAGGCGACCCTGGCTCGACTCCTCCAAAGCAGGGTCGTAGAGGCGGAATCCGAGGCGTTCGAGCAACTCGAGGATGCGCAGAGCCGTGGATTCCGGCAGCAAGCCGGCCAGGGCCGAATAGAGGACGTCGATGGCCATGCCGACGGCGACGGCTTCGCCGTGCAGGAGTCGAAAGCCGGTGACGGGCTCGAGTTTGTGGGCGGACCAGTGTCCGAAGTCCAGCGGCCGGGCGGAACCCAGCTCGAAGGGATCGCCGCCGGTGGCGATGTGGCGGGTGTGCCATTCCGCACTGCGCCGGACGACTTGTTCGACGGCTTCCGGGCGGAGAGCGGCGAGGTCGCCGGCCATGGACTCGATCTGATCGAAGAAGGCGGCGTCCCGGATGAGGGCCACTTTGACGGCTTCGACCAAGCCGGAGCGGCAGCTTCGGGGAGGGAGACTTTGCAGCAGACTGAGGTCGTTGATGACGGCGAAAGGGACTTGGAAGACGCCGACCCAATTCTTGCGGCCGAAGCGGTTGACGCCGTTTTTGACCCCGACCCCGCCATCGGCCTGGCTGAGGGTTGTGGACGGCAGGCGCACATGGCGGATCCCGCGGTGAGCGGTGGCGGCGGCGAATCCGGCGAGATCGAGGAGCGCCCCTCCTCCGACGGCGAGAAGGTAGGAATGCCGGCAGAGGCCGTGGCGATGGATCTGCATCCAGAGACGTTCCACCAGGGACCAGTCGTTTTTGGCCTGCTCGCCGCCGGGCAGGACGAGAGGCTCGCTGACGAGTTGCAGTCCGGGTCTTTCCTGAAACCAGGCAGGAATGGCGCCGAGGAGGGCGGGTTGCCCTTCAGACAGACCTGAATCCAGGCAGAGCAACACTTTTCCGGAGGAACTCTGCGATCCCAACACTTCGCTTAAGGTGGTGTTGTCCGGGTGAAACACCTGATGCGTGAAGCGGACGCAATGCTCGAAGCTCAGCGCGATGTCGTAATGGATCATGAACCGAGGCCATCCTCCGCAATCCGGGGCCGCGGTCAAGGAATCGCCGAGTGGACCGCGCGCCGCGGCACGGGTGATTTCTTAAGTGGCGGGAATCGAGCGTTGCAAAAGGAGGGTGAATCCGAAGAGAGCGCCGGCGATGGGCAGGAGCACGGGAGAGCTTTGCGCGAGGAAAA
Organism: Verrucomicrobiales bacterium; assembly: GCA_035513055.1. Taxonomy (GTDB): domain Bacteria; phylum Verrucomicrobiota; class Verrucomicrobiia; order Verrucomicrobiales; family DEV007; genus DATKCT01. The sequence goes on from DATKCT010000085.1 coordinate 4,034, forward strand.
GGGCATCGACCAAGATAAACCCGGCCAGGAGGGCGGCAACGCAGCGCCCAATGCGGGCTGGTTCCGAGCCGCGCAGGCGGGCGACGGCGACGAGGGTCCAACCCAGAAGGGCTGTCGCGGCAATCCAGAACCACGGCTCAGGGGGAATCCGCAGGGCGAAACTCGCCGGCAAGGGCGCCATCAGGAGGAAGAGCGGCCAGCGCCGGAAATGGCCGGGACTGCTTTCGCTGCGAGCAGTATAAGTGATGGCCGCGGTGTGAACGAAGAGAGCGCCGGCATGCAAGAGGTTGGTGAGTCCGGGAAGGGATCCAGGTGCGGCCGCTGAGGCGACGACGCAAGCCAAGAGGGCACGGCAGGCGGCCATGATCCACACGGCGCCAACCCACTTTTTGTGGATCCCATCGTAAAAGAGGATCGCTATTGCGAGGGCGGCGGCGAGGCCGGGCGAGGCGCGCCAGGCGAGCAGAGCCGATCCGGCGGCGAGGGCGAGGAGACCGGTGATCCAGACGCTGCGGGTGGAGAGCAGTCCGGCGGGGATGGGGCGTTCCGGCCGGTGACGCCGGTCGAACTCGACATCGAAGGCGTCGTTGAGAACGGCGCCGCCCGCGTAGACCAGCGAACCGCCGCAGAGCAGGATCCAGAGGGAGGCGGACTCGCTCGCTGTTCCGCCTGCGAGGATCCACGCGGTGAGCGAGTTGGTCCATACGGACGGCAGGTTGGAGCTGCGCGCGAGCCGGATGAAGGCCGCGGTCCGGCCTGCGGCCTTCATGTCGGGGAGGGAGTCGCTTCCAGGCCCCGTTCGCGCAGGGCGGCCAAGGTCCATTCGTATTCGAGCACGAGCTGATCGACGACATTATGCTGGCGCAGGGCCTCGGGGAGGACTTCCCAGGTGTAGGTTTCCATTTCGAGGTGGCGACACCAGGCCGGGCCCTCGGCCAAGAGATCGAGGATGTCGATGAGGTGATCGCGCGTGCTCGCCAGTCCTTCAGAGGGCTCGTGGTGCAGGGGGATGTGGAAATGGACTCTCCACTCTTCGCCGGGATCGATTCCCGGCTGGCCGGCGAAGTCGAGTGCGGGCTGGAGATCTTCGAATCGTTTGAGGTCTCCGTTCTTGGAGCGGATGACGACCTGATGCAGATAGACGGGGTCGTCGAAGGCTCGGAGGCGGTCGAGATTGGCGGGCGTGGGGGTCAGTCGAAGGGCGGAACTGAGGTGCAGTTTGCTGAGGCGGATTCCGCCGGCGCGAAACCGGGCGATGGCGTCGCGGGCGTGCTCGAATTCCACGGCAAGGTGGCAGCAGTCGTAGTTGACGCCGATGCGGCGGCGGAGGAGGTCGTCGTCGGCTGGGTAAGCGGCAAACAGACGCTGGAGGAAAGCGACGGTTTCCTCGCTGGTCTCGAAAGAGCAAAGGGGTTCGGGTTCGAGTCCGAGGTGGAGGTCATGTCCGGTTTCGGCGCTGAGTTTCTCGAGGTGCAGGGCGCAAGCGTGGAACTGGGCATGCATCTGCGCTTCGGCGTTAGGAGCGAGGGGAAAACTCTTGAACGACCCGGGACAAGTGCTGATGCTGCCCTCGGCGCCGGGAGCAAGCATCCGGCTGAGGAGGTCGAACAAGAGGAGCGTGTAGGCGAGACGTTCCGGCCGGGTCCAGTCGGGCCGATAGACTTGCTCCTTGACCCGTGTTCCATGGAAATTGCCGTAAGGGAAGCCGTTGATGGTAAAGACATAACAGTCGTGTTCGGCCAACCATTGGAGAAAGGAGGCGAAGAGGCCCGGATCGGAGAGTTCCTCGGCGGCGCGGGCGCTGAGGCGCAGTCCAATGGCGAAACGGCGCCCTGGGGCCACGGCGTCCCGGACTTGGAGGCAATGTTGGAGTCCGGCGAAGGTCTGAGACCAATTTTCGCCGCGATGGATGTTGGTGCAGTAGGCGAGATGGAGGCCGCGGGCAAGTTCCATGGGAGAGCGAGCACACAAGGCTTCGCGGCGGGTATGGCAAGACGAAAATCCTCGGGGGAGCTTCCGGGCCGCGGCATGGGCTCGTTGCCAGACCCCGTCCTCGAGCCGGGCTATGGTGGACAGCGAGATGCAGGCGGTCAAGGCGAACACGGGCAAGGATGCCGTCGAGCACATCGTGGGCTACGACGGTATTGCTGTTTTCACAACGAAGTGGATTCCGAATCCGGCGGTGGGCAACGAGCCCCGGTATGGCGCATTGGGGCTTATCTATGGGACTTTTTCCATTACTGCCCTCCGCATGCTGATGCACAGATATCCGGCACGGCGGGGAGAAGCTGGAGCCGCGAAACGAAGGAGAGAGGACCTCGCTTTAATTTTAATAATAGAGCCGGATGCCGGCGAACCCGGTGAATCCATCGAAATCTCCGCCATCGCCTTCCTTGTCGTTCATATTGGCATATTCCACGCCGGCCATCAGCTTGAGCTTGTGATCGTTGAGGTAGTAATTGAGGCCTAGATAAACAGCGTGATATTCGTCGCCCCGGCCGCCGTCGGTCAGATCGACTTGGCGCTCATAGCGGCTCTGAACCCGGAGACCGTCGTCGTGACTGAAGCCTCCGTTGTAGCGGCACACCAGTTGGAGTTTTTCGGTGATGTCGTAGTTTCCGAGCAAGACGAGCCGTAAGGCGTTGGGGCTGTCTCCCCAGAAGAAGATCAGATCGCTGACCAAGCCGAAGTCTCCTTTGGTCAGGGCCATGCTTGTGGCGAGTCCGCCGTCGTAGGGCCGGTCTTCATCCCCTTGTGGGTCCGACCGGTTGACGAGCCAGTCCAGACGCCACTTTGCCGAATCCAGGCAGGCGACGGCTTCGGAGAAATCGTAGCCCACGCTGGCCAGGTAGAATTCTCCCCGGTCCGTGGAGCCGAATTCGGCGTCGCGTCCGGCGAAGTAGGCGCCGAGAAGATAGCTCCAGTTTTCGTGGGATCCGCGCATCGATACTCCGGTGCTCTTGTTGGGCACCAAGATTTCGTCGGCGATGGAACGTTCGAAGGTCAGGATGCGCCTGGAGGAAACCGACCACTCGTAAGTGAAAGGCGCTTTCTGTTTGCCGATTTGCAGGTGAAAGAGGTCGGACGGTCTCCAAGTCACGTGGAGTTCCTCGATGCTGCTGTAGAAGGGCTCGAAATCGTCATTGATGTTGATCTCCCCGGCGAGTTCGAAGTCTTGGAGGAACTTGATCGAGGCTCCGGCGCGCCACCGGCGGGTCTCGCCCCGGTCCCAGTCGCCTTGGTCTGAATCCACCGCGGCGTACTGGTATTGATACCTGCCTGTAAGGGCCACTTCCTGGATGTAGGGATTGACGGGATTCCGGTAGAGGACCGGAAGATCCCAGAGGTCTTTCCAGGACCATGCCTCGCCGTCTTCGAGCGCGGCGGATTCCACTTGGGTATCGGGACCTTCAGAAGGCTCGCCCGCGAATGCGGGCGAGACCGTTCCGGCCAGCATCAAGCAACGGAGACTGAACGAAAGGAGGGGGTATGGCTTCATAAGGACTGTGTCGGGTTTGTTTCTAATCGAAAGGGCTTTTGCGACTGGACGAGGATTCGCGTTACATGTTTGTCACTGCATCCCCCGATTCTTTGCTGAATGAGATCGGCGCCGGCCGGCGGAGAATCCACTCGAGCGCGAGGACGAGAGGTGGGGATAAGGCGCCGGCTTCGCCGCCGAATCCGATGATGAGGACGGCGCCGCCCCGGAGGTCCGGGATGGCAAGCTGGACTTGCAGGCCCGGGAGACGCGTTGGCAAGCTACGCGACGCCCGTCGCCGCGGTCCTGGGGAGTGCATTCAGGCAATCGGCGCCCGGGCTCCCTGAGATCGCGGAGGATCGAGACAGGGACACAAAACAGGGTGTCCTGACCAGGTCCTGGACCCGGGGCGAAGCGCGCGGGGTCAGGATGGGATACCATCCGCCGCCTGCCGGCGATGGCGCCGCAAGCGCGGCGTCTGGCGCCTCGATGCCCTGAGAAATGCGGGCGGGGCGGGAGATTCCCGTCGAGGAGCCCGCCCTTCGGGAGGGGGGTCCCTGCGAATAGACGCCGTTTCCCCTAGGCAAAAAGGGTCCCTCTCTGCTAGAGTCCGCGCTCCAGGGTGGAGCCCTGGAAAGCACTGTCCTGTCGATGAAGGAATACGCCTACATTCACGAGGAGGGGAAGATTCCGCCCGCGTTGCAGAACCTTCCGCTGCTCAAGGATTTCAAGGAACCGCACCTGAACGACATCCTCTACTCGAGTTATTTTCTCGAGTGCGACCCCGGGGACGTGTTCATCGAGGAAGGCGCGAAAGATTCCCGGATTTACGTCCTGCTTACGGGCACGGTCAAAGTGATGAAGGGGGGAGAGCAGATTGCAGAATCCGACGCGCCGGGCGACCTGTTCGGTGAGTTGGCCGTGGTCGACGCATCGACGCGGTCCGCTTCGGTGGTGGCGAAATCGCGAACCTTGCTGCTGGTGGTGGATCAGCAGTTTTTGCAAGAACTGCGGCCGATCGAGGAAAACGAAGGTTTTTACGCCGCGGTTTACGGATTTTTGGCAAAGATTTTGGCAGTGCGTTTGCGTGCGACCTCGCAGGAACTTGCTCGCGTCGAGAAGGAACTCGATGATTTGAAAAGGCATATGACGGCGGCGGCTCCGTCGACAAATTGAAAGTGGCTCGGCGGCCGCTCGCGTGGAGCCTACGCTTACGCTGCTGAATCGATCATGAAATGTTTCCGGACCAATGGGGCTTCTTTTGGGTTGGCGATTCTTTTCGGGTTGATTGCTGGGACATCGCCGGTTGAGGCAGTCGTCGTGGTGGACGAGACGGATGGGAGCCAGATCAACACGTCGGCTCCTTCGAACGACCCGGGCTTCGAGAGCGTGGTGCGCGTCTATCGCGCCGCCGGGAGTCCGGACGCGAGCGGCGTCTATCTCGGGCAGGGTTGGGTCCTTACGGCAGACCATGTGGGGAAGTCCGATTCTCTGGTGGAGTTTGACATCAGCGGGAGTGTTTTCTCCGTTCCGGTGATTCAAACTATGGAGCCGGCGGCTGGTGTGGACTTGGAATTGCTGCGGTTCGATATCGCTTCATTGGGGGTGGCAGAGGCGACGCTTCTCTCTTCGCTTTCCCCTGTGAGCCTGTCGTCTTCCACGGCGGGAACCGGCGCGGCGGACGAGTTCATGATGATTGGTTACGGACGGAGCGGAACCGTGACGCCCAAGGCTTACGACATCGACACGGCGCCAGACCCCGATCTGTGGTCTGACCGCAGTGTGAATCCTCCCGACGGAGTTCCCGAGGCTTTGGCGGTGCAGTGGGGCGGCGCCAAGCAGAAGCAGTGGGGAACGAACGCCTCGGCGGGCACGCTGGCGATCAGCTACACCGTGGAAGGTCAGCCGACGATCAATCCGGCGATCCTCACGCTTTTTGACGGTGGGGATCCCGATGAGGGGCAGGGAGTGCCCGGGGATTCAGGCGGCGCCCTGTTTTTCGACAATGGAGTCAATTGGGAACTCGCGGGCATCATGGTGGCGATCTCGCAGTTTGACGGAAACGCCTTGCTTGACGGCGCTCCGCTCGAAGACGTCTTGCCCGCCTTGTTGGACGGCCAGCCCTCATCCAGCTTGGCTGTCTACGACTACTTCGGTTTCCCCGGCAGCGTGACATATAGTGTGAATCTGAGCGTATTTCACGATGAGATCCTGGCGATAATCCCCGAGCCGGCGAGCGGCGGCCTGGTTCTTTCGGGGCTCCTGGCGTTCTGGGTGCGGAGGAGACGGTCCGGGCGGGGCTAGACCGCGATTTTCATAACGGTTTTTGCTGTGGCGCGTTTCTCGCAACCTCCTTACGAAAACTCTGCTTGCAGAAGACAGCTCCGTTTTTGACTTTCCCTCTCCGGTCCCCGTGCCTAAGGTCGCCTGTTCTCCCCTCAACGGCCGCCTGCTATGAGATTCCCCCGTGTTCGCCCTCTGATCTTGATTGCCGTCGCGGCCGCCGTGTCGACTGCGGTCCCCGGATGCAGCAAAACGAGGGGTTCCGGCAATGAGCGACTGGCCTTCGTGACCAACGGCGTGGCCGATTTCTGGACCATCGCCGAGGTTGGCGCGCGGAAGGCCGGAGCCGATTTGGGGGTCGAGGTCGACGTGCTCATGCCGGCGGGTGGGATCACCGAGCAAAAACAGATGCTCGAGGATCTCGTGACGCGGGGTGTCGACGGCATCGCGGTTAGCCCCATCGATCCGGTGAACCAGACGGAATTGTTGAACCGGATCGGAGAGGCCACTCTCCTGATCACGCATGATTCCGACGCTCCGGAATCCAAGCGGCGCGCGTATATCGGGATGGACAACTACGTGGCCGGGCGGATGTGCGGGGAGTTGGTGCGGGAAGCCATGCCGGACGGCGGTTCGGTCATGATCTTCGTGGGGCGTATGGAACAGGACAACGCGCGCCGCCGCCGGCAAGGGGTCATCGACGATTTGTTGGGGCGGGACGAGGACCCGTCTCGCTTCGATCCGCCGGGGCAGCGCTTGGAGGGGAATGGTTATGTGATTCTCGATACGCTGACCGATCAGTTTGACCGGGCCAAGGCCAAAGCGAACGCTGAGGACACCCTTTCCCGCCATCCTGGGGTTGGCTGCATGGTGGGGCTATTTGCCTACAATACGCCGGCGATCCTTCAGGCATTGGAACAGGCGGGACGTTTCGGGCAAGTCAAGGTCGCGGCGTTCGACGAGGACGACGAGACGCTGCAAGGAATCATCGATGGACATGTCCACGGCGCCGTGGTGCAGAATCCCTATCAGTATGGTTACATGTCGATGGAGGTCCTGAAGGGGCTGAAGTCCGGAGATGCGGCGGCAGTGCCGTCGAGCGGGTTCATCGACATCCCGGCCCGTCAGATCCGCATGGACAACGTCGAGGAGTTCTGGGCCGATCTTAAGGCTAAGGTAGGCAAGTAGGTCGCCATTTCCTCGATTATACAGGCGCCAAATTCTCCGCGATGACCCCGGCCGCCGGAGCGCCCCTGCTGGAGGCCGAAGGGATTACGAAGAGCTTTCCCGGGGTCCGGGCGCTCCACCGGGTCCATCTCACTCTTCAGCGTGGGGAGGTGCTCGCTCTGATCGGCGAGAATGGCGCTGGGAAGAGCACGCTCATGAAGATCCTGGCAGGAGTCCAGGAAGCCGATGCCGGAGAGATCCGCGTTGACGGCCGGCCGGTGTCGTTCAACACGGTGGAATCGGCGATGCGCTGTGGGATTGCTTTGATTCACCAAGAACTCAATCTGGCTTCCAACCTCGATGCAGGTTCCAACATCTTTCTGGGGCGCGAACCGAACCGCTGGGGATGGATTGACGAGAAAATGTTGCGTCGCCAGGCCCGCGGTTATCTGGAGGCGGTGGGACTGGATATCGCGCCGGATGTGCCCTTGGAAAGTATGACCCTGGGCCGGCAACAATTAGTCGAGATCGCCAAAGCGCTGTCGGTAAACGCCAGGATCCTCATCATGGATGAGCCGACCTCCAGTCTTTCCCAAAGCGAGGCGGAGAGGTTGTTCGCCGTGATCCGCGAGCTGCGCGGCCGCGGCGTGAGTGTCATTTACATTTCACACCGCTTGGGAGAAGTGAAGGAGCTGGCCGGTCGCGTCAGCGTGCTGCGGGATGGCGAGAACGCGGGCGAACTTGGCCGGGATGAGATCCACCACGACCGGATGGTCCGCTTGATGGTGGGCCGCGATGTGGAGCGTTTCTACCAAAGACGCCCTCACCGTCCAGGCCGGGTCGTGCTGGAAGTGAAGGGATTGCGGACGCGCGCCTATCCCGCCAGTGCGATCGGATTCGCGCTCCGGGCTGGGGAGATCATAGGGATGGCGGGCTTGGTGGGAGCTGGGCGCAGCGAATTGCTGCAAACCCTCTTTGGAGTCCAAGCGGCGCTGGAGGGAGAGATTCGCGTGGATGACCAATTGGTCATGGTGGCTTCGCCGCGAGATGCGGTGGCCGCGGGTTTGGCTTTGGTTCCAGAGGATCGCAAGGGCCAGGGATTGATCCTGCCGATGAGCGTGAGTGACAATCTCTCGCTGGTGAGTCTGCGGGCGCATCGCCGGGCCGGGGGTTTCCGCGATCGCAAAGCGGAGCGGGTGGTGGCCCGGGATATGATTGCGGCAATGAGGATCAAGACCCCGAGCGACCGGCAGGAGGCGCGGCTTCTCTCCGGCGGCAATCAGCAGAAGGTCGTGCTCGGGAAATGGTTGGCGGTGGATCCCCGCGTGCTCCTTTTGGATGAACCGACCCGCGGCATCGACATTGGGGCCAAGCAGGAGATTTACGGATTGATGGAAGATCTCGCGGAGCGCGGCGTGGCGGTGCTTTTTGTTTCGAGTGAGATGGAAGAGATTTTGGGAATGTCTGACCGCGTCCTGGTTTTGCATGAGGGGCGGTTGAGCGGCGAACTGACTCGCGAAGGGCTGAGTGAGGAAGCGATCATGCATCTGGCTACAGGAGGAGCGCCGGCGGCAGAAACCTCGCCCTAACGGATATGAAGCGCATTCTGGGAATCTTGGTGTTGTTGATCGTGGTCTACCTGGCCACTTGGATCATGAGCGATCTGCTCACGGGGCGGCAGAGCTTCATGTCGAATTTCAACCAGGAGAACCTCATTCGCCGGACGGCATTGTTCGGAATTATCAGCGTCGGGGTTGCTTTTGTCATCATCACCGGCGGGATCGATCTTTCCATCGGATCGGTAGTTTGCCTTGTGGGAGTCGGGTTTCCTTGGCTGCTTCTGGACAAGGGCTGTCCCTTGTGGTTGGCGCTGGCGCTGGTTCCGGCGGTGTCCGGACTCATTGGTCTGACCCACGGGCTGCTCATCACCCGGCTGCGTTTACAGCCCTTTGTGGTGACCTTGTGCGGCTTGCTGATTTACCGCGGGATAACACGGGGCTTCACGCGGGATCAGACCGCTGGTTTTCGGAATGACTTCACGAATTTCCGCCGGCTGGCCACTGACGAGATCCCCGTGCCCTTTTTGGGCGGGTTCGGCATTCCCATGCCCTGCGTCATTCTCGCCGTGGTCGCCGTGATCGCCGGGATCTTTCTCAATCGGACCATCTGGGGCCGCTACCTGTTGGCTCTGGGGAACAACGAAGAGGCGGCGCGGTTCAGCGGCATCAACACGGGCAAGATGATTGTGCTGGCATATGTCATCTGCTCGCTGCTGGCCGGCCTCGGAGGACTCTGGTTTGTGCTCGACGTCAATTCGGCGCAGCCGGTCGACTTCGGGAATTTCTACGAACTCTTCGCCATTGCCGCAGCGGTGCTCGGCGGCTGCAGCCTGCGCGGCGGCCAGGGAACCATTCTTGGCGTCATTATCGGAGCGGCGTTGATGCAGGTGCTGCGCAACATGATCACCCTGGTCGATGAGATCCCGCAAAATATCGAGTTCGCCATCATCGGCACGGTGATTCTCGCCGGGGTGATCGGAGATGAAGTCACCCGCCGCATTGTGGCCCGGCGCAGGAGGGGAGTTGAGGGTGTCGGGACGGGACTTCCGCCGGCTGCATGACCTTGGCTGTTCAAATGGCTTGCTTGCCGGATCCTCCGATCTGCCGATGGTGTTGCCCGTGAACCCAACCATCCCGCGTCTCCGGTCTGTCTATTGGACGGTCCTTCTCAGTTTCTGGTTCTTGCCGGCTCTACCGGGAATCGTCTCCGCGGCCGATGATGGAGTGCCATCGTGGATTTGGAAGGCCGCGACGGCCGGAGCGCGGGAAGAAGTGTTTTTCCGCCGGAGTTTTTCTTTGGAACGGGCGCCGCGAACGGCCCGCATCACCGTGGCCTGCGACAACCGCTTTGAATTGTTCGTCAACGGCCAGCGCGCCGGATCCGGTGATTCTTGGGAGGAACCCTCGGTGTACGACATCCGGGACGCGTTGCGGGCGGGCGAAAACGTGGTCGCGATCCGGGCTGAAAACGCGGGAGGGATTGCGGGATTAGCGGTTCTCTTGGAAACGGGCGCCCGGCGGCGCGAGATCAACGTGACATTGGTCAGTGACGGGCAATGGCGCTGCGCCGCTGCCGCTGGAGAAGGATGGACCGGTCCGGACTTCGACGATTCGGGCTGGGCCAAAGTCTTCGTGCATGGGCCGATGGGAATGCCCCCTTGGGGACCGGTTTTCACCGCCGTCGAGGGCGCCGGGGAGCCGCAAGTTCCGGTGGATGTGACGGAGCAGTTTACCGTCCCGGACGGCTTCCGGGTCGAGCAAGTCTACCGGGTTCCCAAAGCCAGCCAGGGTTCGTGGGTGTCGCTGACCGTGGACGGAGGAGGACGACTGATCACGAGTGATCAGGAGGGGCGGCTTTACCGGGTGGCACCCGCGGCCCTGGGCGAGGAGCCGGCGACCACGGAAGTCGCGCCATTGGACCTGCCTATCGGGCAAGCCCACGGCCTACTGTGGGCGTTTGATAGTCTTTATGTCTGTGTGAACGGAGGCGGCATCGCTGGGCGCGGCAGCGGCGTGTATCGCTGCATCGACGCAGATGGAGACGGCGAAGTCGAGACAGTGCGAGAGATCCGCCGGCTGCGGGGCGGGGGAGAACACGGGCCGCACGCCCTGGTTCTGTCGCCGGACGAGAAATGGATCTATGTTGTTGCCGGAAATCACACCGATTTGCCCGAGGAGATCGATACCTACCTGTTGCCGAAGCGGTGGGATGAAGATCAGTTGCTGCCGCGGCAACCCGATGCCGGCGGGCATGCCACGGGCCGTATGGCTCCGGGAGGTTGGGTCTGCCGCATGACGCCGGACGGAGAGCATTGGGAGCTGGTGAGCGGTGGTTACCGCAATCAGTACGACGTTGCCTTCAATGAGCACGGAGATCTGTTCACCTACGACGCGGACATGGAATGGGATTTCGGAACGCCCTGGTACCGGCCGACTCGCATTTGCGAAGTGTCCAGCGGCAGCGAGTATGGGTGGCGCTACGGCACGGGCAAGTGGCCGGATTATTTCGCCGATAGTCTGCCGGGAGTCATCGATATCGGACCGGGTTGTCCCACGGGAGTTTTGTCCGGCGCCGGCGCCCGCTTCCCGGAGCCCTATCAAAAGGCGATTTACGCTCTGGATTGGACCTTCGCGACGATTTACGCGATCCATCTCGAACCGGATGGCGCTGGCTACAAAGGAGACAAGGAGGAATTCCTCGCCGGAACCGGGCTGCCCGTCACTGACGCGGTCATCGGGCTGGACGGAGCCTTTTACTTCGCCGTCGGCGGCCGGAACACCCAGTCGCTTCTGTATCGTGTGTCCTATCAGGGATCTGAGGATACAACTCCGGCGGCTCCGGCCACGTTGCCCGGCGCGCTGACCCAGGTCCGCAAGCTGCGCCGCGATTTGGAGGGGTTTCACGGACGGGTGGATCCGGCGGCGATCGAGGCGGCTTGGCCGCACTTGGGCAGCGAAGACCGCTGGCTGCGTTACGCGGCGCGCGTAGCGTTGGAACATCAACCGGTCGCCTCCTGGCGGGAAAAAGTCTTCGTCGAAAGCGATCCGGCGGCGCGGATCACCTCCGCCATCGCTTTGGCCCGGACGGGCGGGATGCAGGACCGGGACCCGCTCTTGAAAGCTTTGAGCGGCATTCCTTGGGCAACGCTTGACGAGACCCGGCGTTTGGATCTGTTGCGAGCGCTTTCGCTGGCTTGTATCCGCCTGGGACGGCCCGGTGAGGACCTGGTTCGCAGGTTAGGCGATTGGCTCGACGAAGGGTATCCGGATGACAGCGAGCCGGTGAACCGGGAGCTGTGCCGGGTTTTAGTCTACCTGAAACACCCGCGCGTTGTCGAGAAAACTCTCCGTTTGATGGCGGCGTCTCATCCAGCAGTTCCGCCGGACTGGGCCGCCTTGGCGTCGCGCAACACGGGATACGGAAACTCGGTGTTGCGGATGCTCGAGAACCTTCCGGATCAGCAGGAGATGCACTATGCTTATTGCCTGAAAAACGCGCCGGGACCGTGGACCGAGGGTCAGCGGAGGCAGTATTTTACATGGTTTCAGGAAGCCCTTCAGAAAAGCGGAGGCAACAGTTACCGGGGCTTCTTGGAAAACATCCGCAAAGAGGCATTGGAAGAGGCCACCGAGGACGAACGCAAAATGGTGGCGGCGTGGAATCTCGAAACTCCGCACAACCCATTTGCCGATCTGCCGCCGGTCGAAGGGCCAGGCCAGAACTGGAGCGCGGGTGAGATGATCGCCATGATGGACAGCGAACTGCGCGGCCGCGATTTCGCGCGGGGCAAAAGGATGTTTGACGCGGCTTTGTGCACAGCCTGCCATCGCTTTGCCGGCGAAGGGGGATCGGCGGGGCCGGATTTGACGGCGGCGGGGACCCGGTTCAGTCATGCAGACTTGGTGGCCGCCTTGGTCGAACCGAGCCGGGTCATCTCCGATCAATATGTCTTTTCGGTGATTTCTTTGAAGGATGGATCCGCGCTCTCGGGGCGGGTGGTTCAGGAACGCGATGGCCAGGTGGAAGTGGCGACCAATGCCTTCGATTTTACCCAGACTATCCAAATTCCCCGCGAGTCGGTGATATCGATCGAGCCCTCGGGAGTTTCGCCGATGCCGCCGGCTTTGGTCAACCGGTTGAACCGTGGGGAGCTGTTGGATTTGCTGGCCTACATGATCTCAGGTGGCGACGAAACGCATCCGGCCTTTCGCGAGGATGCGGGAGGCGGGCGGTAGCCTGGATTTCTCAAGCGATTTCTGCTGTGGCGCCGTGCGCCTCGTACTGACTGCGCTCGACCCTCCCGGGGTCTGAACCATCTTGAGCCCGAACTACCCCCAGCGCCGCTTCAACCTGCCCGGAGTTCGGGCCTTCGGGGCACGGCTGCCCGGGCTTTCGAGGCCGCGTAACGGCAGAACCCCGGACGCGGATTCCCGAACTGCTCCCCACGCGCCCTGTCTCCGTCCGGGATTCCGCCTCAGGCCGCTTTGGGGAAGGCTCCCGCGCTTTTCAAGGCCGCGTAGCCCGGTCCGGGTTGGGAGAAAGTTCACACGTTGCCTCCGGAACTGCATTCTTGACTTGTCGCCCCGGGCCCAGGTCATTACGATCGGGACGAATCGAACCTCAATTCTCTTACTATGGGCATACTATCCTGGATTCTGCTTGGCCTGATCGCAGGCGCACTGGCGAAATTTATCATGCCCGGCCGGGACCCGGGTGGGATCATCGTCACCATCCTGATCGGAATCGCGGGCGCGTTCGTCGGTGGATTTCTCGGAACTTTCATGGGGCTCGGATCAGTAGAGTCCTTTGATCTTGGGGGGATTCTGATCGCTACCGTTGGGGCGATTGTGCTTCTCATCCTTTACCGCTTGATCATGAAAGCGAAGGCTGGCCGTTCGGATCCACCCCCGAGATAGAACCGCTAGGCGCGGCGTGATTGAGCTGGTGGGTCGGGGAGGATTCTCTCTTTAGGCCTCTCGTTGGATTTGCGGTCTTCGGTTTTTCGGAGGATCGTTCCTTTTCGGCGCTCCGCGCCACTGAGGTCCGAGCCCGGCTCGCTCCATCATGTTCTTCCCCCTTTCGGACGACGACCGGGATCTGTTGAAACCGGCTTATGTGACCTGGGCTTTGCTCGGGTTGAACGTGGCCGTGTTCCTGTATCAACTCGCCAATCCGGACTTTACCACCGGATATGCCGCGGTCCCTGCCGAGATCACCGGGGGCCACGATTTGGTCGGCAGCGAGCTTTTGGATCTGGGGGACGGCACGGTCGTGGAGGTGCCCCAGACGCCAGGCCCCTATCCGATCTATCTGACGCTGATCACGTCGATGTTCATGCATGCCGGCTTCTTGCATCTCGGTGGCAACATGCTCTTTCTCTGGATCTTTGGCGACAACGTCGAGCACCGCTTCGGTTCGCTGCGTTTTCTCCTCTTTTATCTCGTGGGTGGGTTGGTGGCCAGCGCCGCGCAAATCGCCACCGATCTGCGTAGCATCATTCCTACCCTTGGGGCCTCAGGCGCTATCTCCGCCGTGTTGGGCGCCTACCTCGTCCTCTTCCCACACAACCGGGTCAACGCCGTCTTTTTCTTCCGGATCATTACTGTTCCGGCTTTTCTGGTCATTGTGATGTGGGCAATCATGCAATTCATCAACGGATTCGGAGCCTTTACCTTTTCGGCGCAGACCGGCGGCGTCGCCTATGCGGCGCATATCGGCGGATTTGTCGCCGGGCTCCTCATGGCCTTGTGGTCTCGCATGCGGATGCGCCGGGAACCGGATTCCGCTCTGGCGCGCGTTTACCGGCGCGACGCCCGGGATCGAACCTGGTGGTAGCGAGACGCGGGGGAAGCCAGAGGACCCTCCGGCCTTTCAAGCCAGGATCTCACGCAGCACGGTTCCGTGGACATCCGTGAGCCGGCGGTCAAATCCGTTGTGCGGAAAGGTAAGGAGTTCGTGTTGAATGCCGAGGAGGTGGAGCAAGGTGGCGTGGAGATCGTGGCAAGAGATGCGTCGCTGGGCTTTCCATCCCCACTCATCGCTTTCTCCCACCGTGGCGCCGGGCTTGATGCCGGCTCCGGCGAGCCATGTAACGAACGCGCCGCCGTTGTGATCGCGTCCCGCTTGTCCCTGGCTGAAGGGCATGCGCCCAAATTCGGTGGTCCAGATCACGAGGGTGTCTTCAAGCAGACCCCGGCTCTCGAGATCGCAGAGAAGTCCGGCGATGGGCCGGTCGACTTGCCGGGTCATGAACGGGAGTTCGGTGACGATGTCGGCGTGGTTGTCCCAATTGTCCTTGGGTCCGCCGGGCCCGCTCCACACTTGCACGAAACGCACTCCCCGCTCGACCATGCGCCGGGCCAGCAGGCAGCGGCGTCCAAAATCGGCGGTTTGCGGGTCGTCCAGACCGTAGAGGGGATTGATAGCGGCGCTTTCCCCGTCGAGTGCGAAAAGTTCCGGAACGCTCAACTGCATGCGTGCCGCCATCTCATATGCCGCGATCCGGCCTTCCAACAGAGGATCTCCGGGCCAGCGTGCAAGGTGACTGGTGTTGAGCGAGCGGAGAAGGCGCAGTCCTGCGCTCTCGGAAGCCGGCGTCAGCGCGGGGTAGCCGTCGGGGGGCTCGAGAAAGGGAACGGGATCGGCGGAAGCGGAGACCACGGTTCCCTGATGACGCGTGGGGAGAAAACCCGAGGAGAAATTACCGAGGTTGTTGTAGGGAAGTCCGCGAGGATCGGGCAGGACCACGAAATCGGGCAGATTGGCGCCCGGACGTCCGAGGGCATAACTGATCCAGGCGCCCAGACAAGGAAAGCCCGGAAGGACCGAACCGGTGGTTTGGAGGTAACTGCCGATGCCGTGCACATTGGTCGGCGAATGCATGGACAGGATAAAGGCCAGCCGGTCCACGACTTTGGCCAGATGGGGGAAGACTTCGCTGATCCAACGGCCGCTTTGGCCGTGCCGGCGGAACTCAAAGGGGCTGCGCAGGACTCGAAATCCCGGTGATCCGGTGACGGATTCGACGCGCTGACCGCCACCGGGATCGAAGGTTCTACCGTGCCATCGTTCGAGGAGGGGTTTGTAGTCGAACGTGTCGATCTGACTGGCTCCGCCGTTCATGAAAAGCTGGATCACACGGCGAGCCTTGGGGGGATGATGGATGTGTGGCGGGCTGAGGCCGGGAGGACTCTCCGGAGGTTCCGCCCGGGCGAGAAGGTCTCCCAGGGCCAGCGCGCCGAAGCCGTGGCCGGCTTGGAGGAGAAGACGGCGGCGCGAAGGTTGGGAATGCCCCGCCGGTTCAGGCTGAGCGTTAGGGTCTGAAGAGAAACTCATTGGAGTTGAAAATGATGCGGCAGGCGTTGGCCAGACCGTGCGCATCGGCGTAAGCGGCGACGCTTTCGCACTCGGCGCCAGTCGGTGGCCGGCTCCAAGCGAAATGGAGGAGCCTGGCGATGGGTGCGATGCCGGGAGAGCCGTCGCTTTCGAGCTGGTCAGCAGCTTGATCCGCCTGATGAACGACGAAGCGGTCGTGCAGCAAGGCCAACGCCTGTTGAACCGTTGCCGCCGAGCTGCGGCGTGGGCTCAGTTGGGAGGCGTCGGGACAGTCCAGCGCTTGGTGGAACGGATCCGGAAGCGTCCGAAACAAAAACCGGTAGACGCTGCGCCGGCGACTGGCTTCGCTGGCGGGGTCGACGCTGAGATAGTCGACAACCGGAGTCATGTGCACACCTGCTCTCGTTACAAACTGACGCGCCGACGGTCCTCCCATGGCGAAGTCGAGGCTCCCGGAGATCTGAAGCATGCCGTCGCGCAGGCACTCCGACTCCAAACGCTGGGGACTCATGCGCCATAAAAGCCGGTTGTCCGCGTCGATATCGAGGCAATCCTGGCGGGGAAAGGAGGCTTGCCGATAGGTGGCGCTGGTCAGGATGAGCCGGTGGAGCCAGCGCAGCGAGCCGCCGGTCTCGCGGAACGACACGGCGAGCCAGTCGAGTAACTCGGAATGACTTGGCGTTTCGCCTAGTTCTCCAAAATCGTTCGTGGTGCTCACCAGTCCCGTTCCAAAGTGATATTGCCAAACGCGATTTACTGCCGAGCGCCAGAACAAGGGGTTGTCCGGGTGCGTGATCCATTCGGCGAGGGCGGCACGCCTGGCCGATTCGTCTCCCGGATCAGCGTGGGTAAAGCGGGCGGGCAGTCCCGGGACGGACGACAGCGCGCCCGGAGTTGCGGGAGGCCCCGGCCGATGGATGTCCCCGCGGACCAATAGGTGCACGGGCCGGCTGCCGCCGGCCGGCCGAAAGTTTCCCCGCGGTTCGAATTGAGAGGCGACAGCGTAGACATGTTGAGCGGGGGGCAAGCGGTCCAAAGCGCGTTTGGCCGCCACACTCGCGGCGTGGAGGAGGACAATCCGCCGATCTGCCGCGGAGCGGTCCTCGGAGGCGACGGCGAGAATGCGGCGGATCTCCTCTGGGGGAGCGAGCGCGGGTTCTACGTCTAACGACGAGCTGGCGGATAGGCGGGCCCGGCCGATGAGATGCCCGCCCCCATGCTCTTGTCGCAGCCGGACGGTGAGCATAGTGCCATGCGGACAGTCGATGCTTTCGCGGAGCCGCAATACGATTTGATGTGGCTTTCCGATTGCCGGGTAGATGCCCCAGGCCGTGGCGAGGTTTCCGTCGATGGCATGAGAGGCGGTCCAGCCGTCCTGATCGAAATCGGCAGCGGCGGATCGGAACTTGAGTGGAACTTCGGCTGTTGGACCGGAGGCCAACTGCAGGCCTGCTTCTAACTCGGAAAGGTGAAAGTTGCCGTTGTTTTGGCGCCCGGGTCCGTTCTGCGGAAGCTCCGCGCCGGTGAGGACCTCGAGGCGGAGGGCGCTCATTTTGCCTGCGGGTATCGGCATCTGGAGGATTGTTAGATCTTTGTCCGGCCGGGGGCCGCTCGAGAGAACCGAGCCGTCTTCCTGAATGGACAGGGCGGCGCCGCCTTCTGACAGGGCCATTTCCGGCCTGAGGACGTTCCACAGAGCGGTTTCCTCACGGTCGCGGTTCTCGAGAGCCCCGACCGCTTCGCGGACCCTGGGGTCGGAGGCCGCGTCATCCGGAAGGGAACCGGACTCGAGATTCCGCAACAGATCCTGGAGCCGAAGGCGTTCCTGGTGCACGGCCGTATCCTGATCGAATGACCGGTCGACGCGGTCGACCCCGGCGAAGACCGCCTGCAAAGCGTAGTAGTCCTCCTGCGAAACCGGATCGAATTTGTGATCATGACAACGTGCGCAGTGCACGCTGGTGCTGAGAAAGGTGGAGCAGACATTGGTGAGCATGTCGTCGCGATCCAGGTAGCGGGCTTGCTCTTTATCGATAGTGCCGTCCTGAATCCCCATTTGCGAACTTTGATCCCAGGGACCAGCGGCGAGAAAGCCCGTGGCGATAATGGCGGATGGGTTGCCGGGTTCGATCCTGTCACCGGCGATCTGCAAACGGGCGAACTGGGCGTAGGACATATCCGAATTGAAGGCGCCTATGAGAAAGTCCCGGTAGGGCCAGGCATTCTCGCGGATGACGTCTTCGTCATGTCCATGCGTTTCCGCGAAATGGACCGTGTCCATCCAGTGCCGGGCCCAGCGTTCCCCGTGACGCGGACTCGAGAGGAGCCGGTCGACGAGCCGTTCCCAGGCATCGGGTCTGGAGTCCCGGACAAAGGCTTGGGATTCGGCGGGAGTGGGCAGCAGGCCCAGCAAGTCGATCCAGGCTCGCCGCGCCAAGGTGTAGCTATCCGCGGGAGGGGAGGGAGTGAGACCGCGGTCCACGAGGGCAGCGCAAACGAAGGAGTCGATGGGATGGTTTGTTGAGGGGGTCTCGGGTTGGCCTGCGGGCGCTGGTATGAGCGGTTTGGAGAGGGGTTGCCAAGCCCAGGGCTCAGCGTCGCGAGGTGAAGCCGGGAGCATCCCAGGAAAGACGAAGGCGAAGGAAAGGACTGCGATGGTGGGCGCGGGCGCGCGCATTGGCCGGGGGCGCGGGCGGGGAGGTAAAGGCGGCATGGTGAGGTGGAGTGACTCGTGAAGAGTAGACGAGCCAGCGCTCCGGGGCAACGCCGATGCGGCGGCGCCCAAGCTCCGAAATAGGGCGACCGAAAAAGGTGACAGACACTTTAAATAAGACGTTCCCAGGCATCGAATCTGGAGTCCCGGACAAAGGCTTGGGATTCGGCGGGAGTGGGCAGCAGGCCCAGCAAGTCGATCCAGGCTCGCCCCGCCAAGGTGTAGCTATCCGCGGGAGGGGAGGGAGTGAGACCGCGGTCCACGAGGGCAGCGCAAGCACAATAAGTGACAGACACTTTAAAATATACATCGGCGAACCAGTGGAGCCGAGCGGTGGGGAAGCCGTAGCCTAACGTGACTGACACAATAATAAATAAGGCTTGCGGCGGAGTCTGCGGGAGTTGCGGGAGAGCGAGGCAGCGGTGTGGGCGCAGCGGGCGTGTGCAGTGCTGCTCAAGGAATAGGGAGCTTTAAGTGACAGACACTTCAGAAAAGAGCCCTGGGGTGGAAGAATTATCAATTCTCAAAAAAACTTCTTGCCAATTCACACTCTGAATTCATATCGCGCAGTGTAGATTTCCTGATGCATCTTTCCAAAAGAGCTGAATACGCTTTGCGTGCAATGATCCATCTGGGAATTGCACGGGAACTCGGCGTCGTCACGGTATCCGGCAGCGAGCTGGCCGACGCCAACCGGTTGCCCCTGAAATTCATCGAACGTATCCTGCAAGAGTTTCGCGAAGCAAACTTGGTCGAGGCCAGACGGGGAAAGCTGGGCGGCTACTTCCTGAGCGCTTCGGCCAGCAGCATCCGCATCGGCGATATCGTCCGCCTGATCGATGGACGTCTTGCCCCGATCCGCTGCGCCAGCGAAGCGGATTACCAGCGCTGCACTTGTCCCGACGAAGATCATTGCGGGCTGCGCATGCTCATGATCGACGTCCGAAACGCCATCGCCAATATCCTAGATCGCTACACGCTCGGACAGGTCGTCGAGGTTACCCTGCGAAAGATGTCTCGGGACGGCGTCGCGCCGCCCTTTGCCCACCTTCAGCCTGCCGCGCAATCGCCCGATTCGAACACGCGCAAAGCGGATCCCGCAGACGGTTTCCTCGCCAGCTTGTCCCAAATCGCCATCGACCATGATTCCGAAGATTCCCAGGCGGACTAAATCCAAAGAAGAACCTCCGGTGTCTCCAGGCTGGCGGAAAACGCATCTGCTCCCTTCGAGTGCGCTGGCGCTCCTCCTTGCCTTCTCCGCGGGCTGCGGAAAGTCCAAGAACGCCGCTTCTTCCGGCGGCTTGACTCTCCTGAATGTCTCCTACGATCCGACTCGCGAGTTCTACGGCGAGGTCAATCAGGCTTTCAAGGCGAAATGGGCCGCCGCGGGCCATCCGTCCTTGACCATCGATCAATCTCACGGGGGATCGGGCAAGCAAGCTCGCGCCGTAATCGACGGTCTCGAGGCCGATGTCGTGACCCTGGCGCTGGCGGGGGACATCGACATCATCGCCCAGGGAGCCGGCCTCCTATCCGCCGACTGGCAAGCCCAGCTTCCCCGCAACAGCGCTCCCTACACCTCGACCATCGTCTTCGTCGTCCGACAGGGCAATCCCAAGGGCGTTCGGGATTGGGGCGATCTCGTGAAGGGCGGGATGCAAGTCATCACGCCCAATCCGAAAACCTCCGGCGGCGCCCGTTGGAACTACCTCGCCGCCTGGGCTTGGGCGGAGCGGGAGTACGGGGGAGACCGGCGCAAGATCCTCGACTACATCACGAAGCTCTTCAAGAACGTCCCGGTGCTGGACACCGGCGCTCGCGCATCGACGACCACCTTTGCCCAGCGGAAGATCGGCGATGTCTTTCTCTCTTGGGAGAACGAGGCCTTTCTCATTGAGAAAGAGTTCCCCGGCCAAACCGAGATCGTCTATCCGTCTCTCAGCATTCTTGCTGAACCGCCGGTGGCGGTGGTGGAGAAGAACGCCGCGAAGAATCGGACCACCGAGGCGGCTCGCGCCTACCTCGAGTTCCTCTACACCGACGAAGCGCAGGATCTCGCCGGCAAGCACTTCTACCGCCCGCGCAATGAAGCGATCCTTTCCAAGTATGGCGGCAGACTTCCGAGCATCGCCCTGGTTACCGTGGACAAGGACTTCGGGGGATGGGCCAAGGCGCAAGAGACGCATTTCGATGACGGAGGCACCTTCGACCAAGCCTATGGTTTGGCGAAATGATCAACCGGCGCATTCATGGCGAGACACCGCGTCATCCCTGGGTACGGGATCTCTTTAGGGATCACAGTTGTCTGGTTGAGTCTCATCATCCTGATCCCTCTTGCCGCCTTGTTTATCAAGGCGGCGGGTCTGGGACCCGGGGAATGGTGGAGCATCCTCAGCTCCCCGCGGGTATTGGCCGCGGCAAGGCTAACCTTCGGGGCCAGCGCAGCAGCGGCCGGGGTGAGCGCGGTGCTCGGGCTGCTCGTGGCCTGGGTGCTGGTGCGCTACCGGTTTCCGGGAAGGAACTTTCTCGATGCCATCGTGGATTTGCCCTTCGCCTTGCCTACCGCTGTTGCGGGCATCACCCTGACGGCTATCTATGCGCCGTCGGGCTGGCTGGGAAAATTTCTCTCGGCCTGGGGCATCCAAGGCGCCTACTCGCCCTTCGGAGTATTCATTGCGCTCACGTTTATCGGTTTTCCCTTCGTGGTTCGGACGGTGCAGCCGGTCATGGAGGATCTGGGCAGCGAGTTGGAAGAGGCTGCGGCGAGCCTCGGCGCCGGTCGCTGGACCATCTTCCGCCGGGTGATCCTTCCTCTTTTGGCGCCTTCCTTGGCGACCGGCTTCACCATGGCCTTCGCGCGGGCCATCGGGGAATACGGCTCGGTCATCTTCATCTCCGGCAACTTGCCGATGAAAACCGAGATTTTGCCGCTGCTCATCGTCGCGCAGTTGGAGCAGTTCAAGTATGAGGCCGCGGCCGTGATCGCCGCGGGCATGTTGCTGGTCTCTTTCGCCCTGTTCTTTCTGATCAATCTGCTGCAACGGCGATTGAATTGGCAGACGCGCTGAACCCATGGCTTACCGCTCCGCCGTCACCGAATCCACTCCCGTCCGCTGGCTGCTCATAGGGTTGGCCTTCGGCATTTTATCGCTCTTTCTTTTGCTTCCGTTGGCGGCCGTGTTCATCGAGGCCTTCCGCCGGGGCTGGGAGGTTTTCCGGGACGCGCTCATCGAGGATGCCGCCTTCGCGGCCATCAAGCTCACCCTCCTGGCGGCGGCCATCGCAGTGCCGTTGAACACCCTATTCGGGCTGGTCGCGGCGTGGCTAGTCGCCAAGTTCCGATTCCGGGGCCGTTCCCTCCTGATCGCCCTGGTCGACCTGCCTTTCGCGGTCTCGCCCGTCATCGCCGGCCTCGTTTTCGTCTTGCTGTTCGGGGCCCAAGGCTGGTTTGGTCCTTGGTTGCAAGAGCATGATATCCGGATCATCTTCGCGCTTCCTGGCATTGTACTAGCCACGGTTTTTGTGACCTTTCCCTTCGTTGCCCGCGAACTGATCCCGCTGATGGAAAGTCAGGGCAATGACCAGGAGGAGGCCGCCGTCACGCTCGGCGCCCGCGGTTGGCAGATCTTCCGTCGCGTCACGTTGCCTAACATCAAGTGGGGATTGCTCTATGGAGTGTTGCTGTGCAATGCCCGGGCCATGGGCGAGTTCGGCGCCGTGTCCGTCGTGTCCGGGCACATTCGGGGCCGGACCAACAGTCTGCCGCTCCACGTCGAAGTGCTCTACAACGAATATCAATTCAGCGCCGCCTTCGCCTGCGCCGCGCTGCTCGCGCTTCTCGCGCTTGTGACCCTCGGGCTGAAGTCCGCCATCGAACACTTCACCGGCAGCCGCGGGTCCGGCCGCCATTGAGAACACCGAACCGATTTTCGCTCGAGATGTCCGTTTCCATCCAATCCATTCACAAAACCTTCGGGACTTACACAGCCTTGGACGGCGTCTCGCTCGAGATTTCCGATGGCTCCCTCACGGCCCTGCTCGGTCCCTCCGGATCGGGCAAGACGACCCTGTTGCGGATCGTCGCCGGCCTGGAGTATGCCGACCCAGGCAGCGGTGGCGTCCGTTTTCACGGAGAGGACGTCACCGGGGTCCCTGCGGGAAAGCGCGGCGTCGGTTTCGTGTTCCAGCACTATGCTCTCTTCAAGCACATGACCGTGGCCGCCAACATCGCATTCGGTCTCTCCGTTCTGCCGCGAGCGAAGAGGCCTGCCAAGCGCGAAATCGGCGCGCGAGTGAAGGAGCTGCTCCGTTTGGTCAAGCTCGACGGCTTCGATGATCGCCGGCCGCACGAACTCTCCGGCGGCCAACGCCAGCGCGTCGCCCTCGCGCGGGCCCTGGCCATCCGGCCTAAAGTCCTCCTGCTCGACGAGCCGTTCGGGGCGCTGGACGCCCAGGTGCGGAAGGATTTGCGCCGCTGGTTGCGCCAGTTTCACAACGAGATCGGCCTAACCACACTCTTTGTCACTCACGATCAAGAGGAGGCTCTCGAACTGGCGGACCAGGTCGTTGTCATGCGGAACGCCCGCATCGAGCAAACGGGCGCGCCCCAGGAGATCTATGACCAGCCGCGCACCTCGTTTGTCTACGAGTTCCTTGGGGAGGTGAACAAGCTCGAGGACGGGCGCTACGTCCGCCCGCACGAGATCGAACTGACCTTCGCCGCGGAGGAAGGCGTTCATTTGGCCGGTCGCGTCGACCATCTTTTTGTCGCCGGACCCTTCGCTCGGCTCAGCGTGATGCCGGAGCGCGATCGACAGCGTGAGATCGAGGTCTGGGCCACGCGTGAACGGGTTGAAGAAATGGCTCTCGCCAGCGGCGATATAGTTGGTCTGCGCTTTCCCACTCTTCCGGCAGGCGCGCAGCGCGCAGCGGCGGACGGCTTTCGTGGCGATGATTCTTGAGTGGAGGAGATTCGCTTGGCATGGCCTCACATCCGGCCCTCAACCACACTCCGGGCATTTCGCCGTCCCGCGCGGGGTGCAATCCATCACCTTGCCGCGGCGGTCAAATTCGAAGGCGCAACATTCGCGCAACATCTGTTTCAATTGTTCGCGGCCGCGTTGGACTCGCGATTTGGCGCCCGAGAGCGAGATTCCCGCCCGGTCGGCGAGCTGTTGTTGCGTGAGGCCGTCGAGCTGGGTCAATACCAGAGCTTCGCGATACGGTTCGGGCAGGCTGTATAGCATGCGGCGGAACGCGGCCGTGAGTTCTTCCTCCCCTGCGTTGCCGGCATCGGGTTCGACTGCGAGCGATTCGGGCAGTTCCACGGTTACTCTCGAGGCGCGGTAGTGATCAATGATGGCGTTGCGGGCGATGAGATAGATCCAGCCTTGCACCTTGGCCGGGTCTCGGAGACGTTCGAGCCCCGCTTGAATCTTCACAAAGACGTCGTGCAGAATGTCTTCTGCCGTCGCCGGATCAGTTACCCGCGTGCGGATGAACTGCTCCAGCTTGCCGGAGAATTCACGCCAGATATGTTCCAGGGAGGCATGCATCTTTACGATTAGAGCAATGAGGTCAGGATAGAGGCCGTTGTCTTTCGCGTTGGACTGACAGTCTTCACGAGCCCGGTTTTACGGCTTCGATGGCGGCCGAGACCACGTAGTTTTCCACGACGCGCTCCGGAAAACATTCGCGGATTCTTTCGCCGCTTCCGGACTTCGCCGCAACGCGAATCTGCGTGAACCCGGCCTGCCCAAGCCACGACTCGATCTCCGCAACCGGCGCAGCGCCCGCCACGCAGCCGGTGTAGAGTTCCCAGTCCTTGCGGAGACGTGCGGGGATCGCCGCCAGTGCGACCACGTCTGAAATGGCCAAGCGCCCGCCCGGTTTCAATACGCGAAAGGATTCGCGGAACACGCGCGATTTGTCCGGTGAGAGGTTGATGACGCAATTCGAGATGATGGCGTCCACGGAGTCATTCGCCAAGGGCAGGTTCTCGATCTCGCCGAGGCGGAACTCGACGTTGTCGTAAGCGCCCTTGGCCTTGTTGTGCCGCGCCTTCGAGATCATTTCCGGCGTCATGTCCACGCCGATGACACGGCCCTCCGGCCCGACGGTATGTGCGGCGAGAAAGGCGTCGAATCCCGCGCCACTGCCGAGATCCAATACCGTTTCGCCGGGCTTGAGATTGGCGATGGCCTGCGGATTGCCGCAGCCAAGGCCGAGGTTGGCGCCCTCGGGCACGGTCTGCGTTTGCTCCCGGGAGTAACCCAGTCCTTGGGAAATGGCCTCGGCATCGCGACTCTGCTCCAGCGTTGCCCCGGCCGGACGGCAACAATCCGGGGCGCAGCCGCAATCGTTGTTGCTCGCGGCGATCTTGCCGTAGCGTTCCCGCACCGTGGTTTTGATTTCATCGTGTTCCAATTCTTGTGTTTTCATCGGTTCGTTTCTGCGGCCGTTGCGACCGTTCTGTCTATGAAGACGACCGGTTCGGCGAAAGGACGCAGGGAAACGCCGCCCGCTGGCATTTTTTGCCGTCGACGAGCGCCGGATGTGAGCAATCTGTTGATCCTTAAGCAGCTCTTCATGTGAATCCTGCGAGTTGTCCGCGCTATGATGGCCTTCGGGAGGAAAGCATCTTTGCCCTCGTGTTTGCCCGTCTTCCGCTCGACGGTTGAGCAGCGGCCTTTGCTGCGGCAGTGATGCACATGCCTGCAACGCCGAACCTCTGCTGGCACGCCGCAAGTTCCAGAGACGTCCTCGATGCATGGGAAACCGGCAGCGAATCTGGTTTGAGTTCGGCCGAAGCCGGCGCACGACTCGCCCACTACGGCCCGAACGAGCTGCCGGAGGCCAAACACAGGGCATTGTGGAAGCTATTTGCGGCGCAGTTTGCCAGTCCGCTGATTTATATCTTGTTCGTCGCGGCGGTGATCGCGTTTGTGATGGGTCACGCGAGTGACGCGGCGGTCATTCTGGTGGTGGTGCTGATCAATGCGATCATCGGCGCAGTGCAGGAAGGACGCGCGGAGCATTCCATGACGGCGTTGCGCAAGATGTCGTCGCTCAAAGTGCGCGTGGTCCGGGACGGCGCCGAATCCATCATCGAAGCCCGTGATCTGGCGCCTGGCGACATCGTGCTGGTCGCGGCGGGCGATGCGGTGGGAGCGGACGCGCGACTGCTCGAAGCGGCGGCGCTGGAGACCACGGAGGCGGCGCTCACCGGCGAGTCACTACCCGTTCTGAAGGACATTGACCCGTTGCCGGAGGACGCGGGTCTGGGAGATCGCAAGAACATGATCTATTCGGGCACCCATCTCACCGCTGGCCGGGGACGCGCCGTGATCGTCGCCACTGGGCTGCATACTGAGGTTGGGAAGATCGCGCGCCTCACCGCGACAGCGACGGATCCCAAGACGCCGCTGGAACAGCGGCTCCACCAGTTCGGTCGATGGCTGGTGAAAGCGGCCATCGTGCTGTTCACGCTCGTGATCGCATTCGGGCTGCTGCGCGGCATTCCCTTCGATGAAATTTTCATGGTGGCGATCAGCCAGATGGTTTCGATGGTGCCAGAGGGGTTGCCGGTGGCGATGACCATCGCGTTAGCCGTCGGCATGCAGCGCATGGCCCGGCGCGGCGCCATCGTCCGGCGTCTCGCCGCGGTGGAGACATTGGGATCGACGAGCATCATTTGCAGCGACAAAACCGGCACTCTAACGAAAAACGAGATGACCGTGACCACGCTTATTCTGCCCGATGCGCGCCGCGTCGAAGCCTCGGGCGCGGGATATTCTCCCGAAGGCAGGCTCACGGTCGATGGCAATCACATTACCGCGACCGGCGACGCCACAATGCGCGCGCTGCTGGAAGCCGTGGTGCTTTGCAACGACTCTAAACTCATCCCGCCCGACGCTGAAGACACGCGCTGGCGCGCGCTGGGCGATCCCACCGAGTCCGCGCTGCTCACGGTGGCGCAGAAAGGCTGTGTGGATCCGGAAACGCTGCGACAGCAGGCTCCGCGGCGCGCCGAGATCCCTTTTGACCCGGGCGCGAAGATGATGGCTACCCAACACGGCCGCGGCGCAAGTGGACGCATCGTGCTCAAAGGCGCGCCCGAGATGCTGCTCGATCTGTGCGATCCGCGGACGCTCGACGTGGCCAGAACGCATCAAACCGCTACCGATCTGGCCGCGCAGGCCTTGCGCGTGCTTGCTGTGGCGGAGGTGAATAGCGACGCGCTCGATCCAGCGGCCGGTTTTGAACCTTATCGGGGCCGGGCGCGCTTCTTGGGTCTGCTGGGTCAGATGGATCCGCCGCGTGACGAGGTGAAACCCGCCGTCGCGGAGTGTTTGGCGGCGGGCATCCGCCCGGTGATGGTCACCGGCGATCACAAAGCCACCGGACTGGCCATCGCCACGGCATTGGGCATTGCCCGGCCTGGCGACATCGCTTTGGATGGCGCTGAACTCGCGCGGATGTCCGAACCAGACCTGCGCGCCACTCTGGACCGCATCTCTGTTTTTGCCCGCGTGCATCCCGCGCAGAAGCTACGCATCGTCGAAGCCTTCCAGTCGCAGAAACAAGTCGTGGCCATGACCGGCGACGGTGTGAACGACGCGCCCGCGCTCGCCACCGCCGATGTCGGAGTCGCCATGGGGATTACCGGCACGGAAGTGGCGAAAGGCGCGGCGAAGATCGTCATCACCGACGACAACTTCGCCACGATCGTCAAAGCCGTCGAGGAAGGCCGGCTTGTCTATCAAAACCTCAAGAAAGCGGTGCTGTATCTGCTGGCCACTTCGTTGGCGGAGGTGCTGGTCCTGCTCAGCGCCTTGCTCTGCGGCCTCCCGCTGCCGTTGGCCGCGGTGCAGATCCTGTGGATCAACATTGTGACGGAGGGCACTGTCACCGTGAACCTGATCATGGAGCCGCCGGAGGGAGACGAGATGCGGCGGCGGCCCGTGCGGATGGGCGCGTCCTTGCTGAGCCGCGATCTCCTGGGCCGGGTGTTGCTGATGACGCCGGCGATGGCGATCTCGACGTTGGGGTTCTTCCTCTGGCGGCTTTCCACCGGCGCGCCCTTTGCGCTGGTGCAGACCGAGACCTTTACAGTGCTGGCTGTGTGCCAGTGGTTCAATGTCCTCAACTGCCGCAGCGCTCTCAAGTCCTCACTTACCCTTGACATTTTCAAGAACCGCTGGCTCGTCGGCGGTCTTGTGTTGGGCAATCTGTTGCACTTCCTGGTCATCTACACCGGGCCAATGAACCGCATTTTCTACACGGTGCCGATCCCCTTCGCCGACTTCTTCCTCATCGGGCTCATCGCCAGCAGCGTATTGTGGGTGGAGGAGGCGCGGAAGTGGTTTGCACGGCGGCGCGTTCAGGCGCGGGATCGAGCGGTCGCGCCGGCGGAGGTTGCGTCCAACGGCATCACAGGGCCGGATTTGCCCGGCTGGTAGCATGGCGAGGAACGGATCGAACCTAGTCGCGCATCGACACGGCCCTATGTTTGTGCGTGTTTTCTTCGTCATAGTGAGCGTTGCGTCCCTCGCTGCGCCAGCGTTCGGTGAGGAGCGCGCCGGGGCGACGGCGCCCGAGGGTTTTACTGTTGCGCGGGTCGCAGGTGAGCCGCTGACGAAGCATCCGATGTTCGCGGCGCTCGATGACCGCGACCGGCTCTTTGTTGCCGAGTCATCTGGCAAGGATCTCTACCTTGAACTGCAGAAACAATCGCGAGACTGCCGCATCCGCCGCCTGGAGGATATCGACGGCGACGGCGTCTATGACAGCGCCACCACCTTTGCAGACGGCCTCGTATTCCCGATGGGCGTGGCATGGCACGCCGGCAAAGTCTACGTGCCCGACCCGCCTGACCTTCTGGTGCTCGAGGACACCGATGACGACGGTGTCGCCGACCGGCGCCGCGTTCTGTTCACGGGGTTCGGTCACCAGGACAACGGTTCGCTGCACGGCCTCATCGCCGGTCCTGACGACCACCTCTACATGACGATCGGGTGGCCCGACGGCTTCAGCGTCACCGGACCTGACGGCGTAAGCATTCACGACGAGGTTGGCGCCGTAATCCGCTGCCGGCTCGACGGATCGGATCTCACCGTCCTCGCCCGCGGTTTCGAGAATCCCATCGAACTCGCGTTCATGCCTGATGGCCGGATCGTCATTACGAATAACTGGATGACCGCCCCTCGTGACGGGGTCCGCGATGCGCTCGTGCATATCACGCCCGGCGGCCTTTACCCACGGCATCACGACGAGGTTGTAGCCGAGACGCTCGACACGGGCCGTCCGCTGCCTCCGATCACGATGATGCCCGCCGTGGCTCACAGCGGGATCGCGCGCTACACCGGCGCGTCGTTTCCCGAGCAGATGCGGGGAAACCTGTTTACCGCCGAGTACAACACACGCAAGGTCCGCCGGCACGTGCTGACGCCCGACGGTTCTACATTCCGCGCCGAGTCGTTCGACTTCCTAACCGGGGACGACCCCGACTTTCACCCGTCGGATGTGCTGGTTGGGCCGGACGGCTCCTTGTTGGTGATCGACACAGGGGCGTGGTACGTGCAGCACTGCCCGACCGGCAAGACCCGCGACACAATGGCGCCAGGCGGAATTTATCGTGTGCAGGCTGCGGGAAACGCGGCGCCTCCTGCGGAGAAAGTTGGCACGTTCGGCACGGCCACTGCGGTTTGGAAGTTGGCCACGGCGAAGGACGAGACCGCCGACGCGACGCTTCGTCAGTTCGCTGCATCGGACGATCCGGTGATCGCTGCTGTGGCGGCGCGGGTGATGGCGTTGCGTCGCACTCCGGCGGCGGCGCAACTGCTGTCGCTGCTGGCGCGCGATGATCCGCCGGTGCGATTGGCAGCGGCGGAGGCGATGCCGGAGTGCGGCGACGCGTCGATTGTATCGCAGGTCATTGCTGCGTTGGCTTCGCAAGACACGGACGTGTTTATCGAGCACGCCCTGATCCGGGCGCTGCACACCCACGCTGACGGGGCAACGCTGATGGCGGCGCTGGACCACGAACACCCTCGTGTGCGCCGGGCGGCGATGTTGCTGTTGAACGGGCCGCCGCATGAGTCGTTGATGGCGGAGCGCGTGATTGAGGCCGCGGCCGCCTCGGATGAAGCATTGCGGGACACCGCCGTGCGGCTGCTGAGCGCTCGTCCCGAATGGTCGATGCAGGCGGTTGACCTGTTGCATAACTGGCTGACGGCAGAGACCCTCGACGACACGTTAGGGACCGGCTTGTTGAACTATGCGGTCGCGGTGCAGCGTGACCCCAAGGGAGCGGCGTTGCTGGCGCGTGTTGCGGAGGGGGCGCTGACAAAAGATGCGCATCGGCGTCTGACGATACTCGGAGCAATGGCCCGATATGACGGCGCGAGTGTTCCCAGGGGATGGACAGAGGCGTTGCGGGCGGCGTTGGCTGACGGAGATGAAGCGATCCGCAGTGCCGCTCTCCAGACGGCGGCGACACTTCGAGTCTCTGATCTGGAGGCGGACCTGAGGGGGATTGCCGGCGACGCCACACAGCCGGCGTCGCTGCGGATTGCGGCGCTCGGCGCGTGGATCCGCGGGCAGCCGCTGCTGACGGATGAGCAGTTCGACTTGCTGATAGGGCAGATGAGCGCCGGCGCTGCGCCGGTGCAACGTCTGGCGGCGCTGCAGGTGCTGGCACAGACCGAGCCGACCGCAGTGCAGTTCGACATGCTGTTGGCCCGGGCGCCGGTGGAGCCGCTCATCAGCGCCGGGGATTTGCTGACGATCGCGGAGCGCGTCGACGGCAATCTCCCGGCGCCACTGTTGACCTACCTCCAGTCGCAACTCGACGCCGGTTGGGAACCGGTGATGACGCGGCTGGAGGAACTCAGCCAGCGGATCGATGGGAGCGCGGCGCAGCGCCAGGCGCTGAGGGAATCCGTGGAACGGCAGGCCGTCGTGCAGCGCGAGTTGCTCGACCGTTACATGGCTCTGCTCGACGGCGGCGATCCAATCCGCGGGCGGTTGCTGTTCTTCGGCAAGTCAACTTGCTCGGCCTGCCACCGCGCTGGCGATGCCGGCGGCGTCATCGGTCCGGACCTCACCACCATTGGCGCGGTCCGCGCTGGACGCGACCTTGTCGAGTCCACCGTCCTGCCCAGCGCCGCCATCGCCCAGCGGTATGACGCTTACCTCGTCACGACACACGATGGGGAACTCCATGCCGGCGTGATCGCGGACCGCACGGGCGCGACTCTGCTTCTTCGTGGCGTTGGCGGAGCCGAGGTGCGCCTTCCGCTCGACATGGTGCAGTCCATGCAGCGGCTCCGGCAGTCACTTATGCCGCAGGGACTGCTGTCGATCCTGACCGACGACGAGGCCCGGGACCTGTTTGCGTTTCTGCGGCAGTTAAAATGAGACCGGAGACGATAGCGGAACAGCGAACGGGATGAGACCGCGTTGGGACCAGCCCGAATCTTCCAATTGTAGACGGCGGGGGAATCGTGAGCAGGCCGGTTGGCAGTCTGGCTGCTCCGTCATCGCAACTCGTTGATGCTCAACGGAGCGGAAGGGGTGGGATTCGAACCCACGGTTAGAATAGTGATAGGATTTGATTAAGTTTCAGAACGTCTGAAAGCGTTCCGGATCAACACCTTAGGAGCGCTAAAAGACTAGTCGAAAACTTAATCAAACTTCCCTAGACTTCCTGAAATGTGGGCAGTATTGTTGGCAGTCATGGCTTCAATACGGCGACGGAAGGGGACATCGAATTGGACTGCATGCTTCGTTGATGCCGCGGGGCGACGGCTTCAACGCAGCACCGGGACGCCGGACCGGAAGGCAGCGCAGAGGCTCGCTATCGACTTTGAGGACGCCTGGAGGGCAGCGAAGACCGGCGCACAAGTGAAGGCTGTTCTGTCTGCGGCGCATGCGCGGATCACCGGGCAGGGGCTGAGTGACGTGACCTTGGGAGAGTTCAGCCGCCGGTGGTTGGATGCCAAGGCCCGAACCGTCGCCGTTCGA
>DATKCT010000086.1:0-3301 GCA_035513055.1 Verrucomicrobiales bacterium
CCGGCAGGCGGCTGGTGGCCGGGCAAAACCGGTTCTCCCGGTAGACGACGAGAGTGGTGTCGGCGGCTGCGACTTCGGTGGCGCCCCGGAGACTGCGTTGGAGGGTTTCGACCGAGGTGAACAGAAACATTCCCGCGGCAATGCCCGCGGCGGTGATGCCGGTGCGAAGCCGATGCCGGAGAAGTTGTTTTCCGGCCAGGGCGGCGAGGCGTGGGAGGCTTCGGATCATGTTATGCAGGCAGGTTCCAACCCGGATTCTACGAGTCGCCCTTTCTCCAGATGCAAGATTCGCTGTGCAGCGGCGGCGGCGCGGGGATCGTGAGTGACCATAACGATCGTCTTCTTCTGGTCGCAGGAGAGAGTGTGGAGGAGGTCGAGAATCGCGGCGGCGGCTTTGCGATCGAGGTCTCCCGTGGGTTCATCCGCCACGAGAAGGGGTGGATCGGCAACGAGGGCGCGAGCGATGGCGACGCGTTGTTCTTGTCCCCCGGACAATTCGCTGGGGCGGTGATGCATCCGGTCGGAAAGGTCCACCAGCGCGAGGGCCGCTTCCACCCGGGCGCGGCGTTCGCGACCGGGCATGGGGTCGAGGAGGAGAGGCAGTTCCACATTCTCGAAGGCGCTGAGAACCGGGACCAAGTGGTAAAGCTGAAAGATGTATCCGGCGTGGCGGGCTCGCCAGGCGGTGAGGCCGCGGCGCGAGAGCCGCGTGAGATCGGATCCGGCAACCTCGAGAGTGCCGGAGGTAGGGGAATCGATGCCGGAAATAAGATTGAGCAGGGTGGTTTTCCCGGAGCCCGACGGCCCCATGAGCGCGAGGAACTCACCTCGCGGCACATCGAGATCGAGGGCTTCGAGTGGGGTGAGAACCAGGGCGCCCTTCCGGTAGCTTTTCGTTAGACCGCGGCAGTGGATCATGAGAGGGGAAGCAGTGGGATCGGTCATGACGGTCACGGTTCCATGGATTGCGGCCGCAGCCGGTCTCCGGTGCGGAGCGCGGAGGGCGGCGACAGCACGACCCATTCACCGGCGTGGAGGCCGGACAGGACCAGCAGGTGATCCTGGAGCTTTTCATTGCCCACGCGAATCTCCCGGCGTTCGGCCCGGGGTTTCTCCGGATTGCACGTCCACACGGCTGCGACTCCGGACTGCGGATCCCGGTCGATTACGGCGGCCTGCGGGACGAAGAGCAGGACCGTCGTTGTGGGGGATTCCTGGTCCTGGGTTGGGTTGTTAGGCGCATGCTGAGGCGAAGGCAAAGCGAAAAACTCGGCCCGCGAAAGCATCTCGGGGCGCAGCACCGCTGGGGGATCCAGGATTCGGACCTTGGCCTGAAGAGTATTGCGTTGCAGGTCGGCTTCTCCGGCGATGCGCGTGACGGCGCCCCAAAGGGGTTGATCCGGCAGCGCCTGACAGGTGATGCGGACCGGTTGACCGGCGGCGAGACCGGCGGCGTCGGCAAGGGGAACGTCGACGCGGACTTGAAGCCTGCCCGGTTCGAACAGAATCGCGATGGTGGAACTGTCAGGATCATCCATGCCGAGCATCCGCTTTTGGCCCGGCGCCACAAGTAGCCGAAGGATGATCCCGTCAACCGGAGCGTGAATGCGGGTGCGTTCGAGGGCCAGTTCCGCTTGTTCGAGGGCCACCCGGGCGGACCCGGTGCGGGCGTCGAACTCGTCATGAAGAACGGCGAGCCGGTACAGATCGGCCTCGCTGGCCGTCAACGCAGCCATAGAAGCTTCGACGGTCGCCGATTGCGCGAGCGCGGCTTTCTGGGCGCCCACCAAGGCGTTCTCGGACACGGCCCCTGGATCGAGATTCTCAAGGCGGCTCTGGGTGTCCAGCAACTCTTCAAGCCGGGCTCGCTCCGCTTCGAGCGCAGCCGTGCTCTGGAGCCGGCGCGCTTCCGCAACGGCGATAGAGGCTTCGTGAGCCGCGGCCGCCGCGACGGTTTCAGCCAGGGCGTTTTCTGCGGCCGAGACGGCGAGCCGGGCATCATCGTCGATGAGCGTGGCGAGCAGACGTCCTTTGGCCACGGTTGCTCCTTCGAGGACATGAACCTCGTCGACGACGCCGTCCACCAGTGCGGTGACCTTGATAGGAAGCGGATCCGGTTCGATCCATCCCGACGCCTGGAAAAGGACGGGTCCGGGTTGGGACGGGGGTTGGAACGTCACTGGCCCAGGGGGGAGTTCGTCGAGGTGGCCGGCGGGCGCGCCGGGGGAAGCGGCGGTTTCCAAAGCGGTGACAGGCCTGGGGAGCACTTGTCGAATCTGCACTTCCCGGGCCGGCAAGAGGCGGTTTCCGTAAAGGATCAGCGTTATGACTGCGAATCCGGTGAGGAGCGCGGCTGGAAGCAGTGCGGTTTGTAGCCGGAGCAGGAGATCGCGGCGCGAGAATGGCGAGCTGCGTTCGCGACGCAGTTGGTCCAGGCTGGGGAGTGGTTTCAATCTCGGGCAGAAGCTGAGGACGGTCAAAAGGGACCGTGCAGATATGAGCCCGCATAAACGAAACGGGCCCGGCGGCGGAGGACGAGCGTCCTGAATGCGCCGCTCAGGTCAGCAAACTGCGATGGAGAAGATAGAGAGGCGGCGCTGATCCCGGCCGGTGCGGTGGAGGGCGGGGGAGGGCCGGAAAAGTTCGGCTGCCGGGAACGGGTCCTCCGATGAGGGAAGACTCGGAGATGCCCAGCAACGGAGAGGACGTGGTCTGGGAACCCTCAGGGAGGATCGCGGGAGGCGTTGGGGTAGATTCCAGGGTGATGCAGCAGCGTTCTTTGAGGAACGAGGCGAGGGCCGGGTTGAAGGCGCCCGGTGCGGCCAGAGCCGAATCCGAAGAGCCGCAGGGGAGGGGACAGCAAGCCGGGCGCATCGCGCCTTCGGCGGGGAGGCAGGTGCTGGGACCGAGCAAGAGACGGCCGGACCGGAGGCAGAATCCGACGGATCCTACGCCATGCAGGGCTGCGCCAGGCAGGAGGACAAACAGAAGCAGGAGAGCGGTCAATCTCCGGACCATAAGCGTATAGATAGCCTGCGGCGTCTCCGCCGTCAATGGGGGCGGTGGGGAGAAGGCTAGGATGGGAGCACCCTAGGAAAGAGGTGTCGCGAATATAATGTGTCAGACATAAAACAAAAACATTGACGAACGGGCGCGGCCGGGTGCAGGGTGGCGGCATGAGAAAGCTGCGCCGCTTCCTGCTCGGTCCCAAGGGGCAGACCCATTGCTATCACGTCGTCTCCCGTTTCGCCGGCCGTCACATCGTCTTCGGCGAGAGCGAACGGGAGTTCTTCCGCACCCT
>DATKCT010000087.1:0-14730 GCA_035513055.1 Verrucomicrobiales bacterium
TGTGGCTCGGTCGTGTTGCGGGTGCGGCCGATGGCGCGCTACAGCGCCTGTTACACCTGCTGCCGAAAGCACAATCGCGGCAAATACGATGATCGCTTCCGCTTTCGGCGCGTCCCGCTTCCTCCCGGCCCCGGGGCCGGCACGTCCTGAGCAGGCCGCATCGAGCGGGGCTAACCCGCATTTCTCACACCCTTTCTGCTGTGGCGCGCTTGCCTCGAGCTTGAACAGGGTGTGCTCACCCAGCTCTGCGCCCTCGGCTGCGCGCGGCCTTAGCAGTAAGGGGTTCGCAGCGCCTCGCCACGAAACGCTATGAGAAATGCGGGCTCAAGAGAATGTTTGGAGGAACGCCGGGTCGCCGCTATGGAAGGGCAGCAGTTCCGGTTTCGTCGTGCTTTTCATGAAATGCCTGGTGATCGATGACGATCCTCTGGTGGGGGAGATGCTTGCCCATTTTGCTTCTCGCGTCGAGGGACTCGAGAGCTGCGACTTTGCCCAGAGCGGGTTTACGGCCTTGAATCTGCTCTCGGCCAAGAGGTACGATGCGGTGTTTCTGGATTTGGAGATGCCCGAGTTGGACGGCGTGTCGCTCCTGAAATCGTTGCCGCCCGGTCTCCCAGTGGTCATCGTATCGGCGCAGACGGATTTCGGAGCGGAGTCCTACGAGTACAACGTGGCCGATTACTTGGTGAAACCGGTGGACTTCGCCCGCTTTCACCGCGCCATTCAGAAGATCCGGGAACGATCGAAGACTCCAGTTGCGGGCGCCGCGCCGCGGGGGAGGGATCTTTTTATCAAGGACGGCAGCAAGATTGTCCGTTTGGAATTGGACCGCGTGCTTTATG
The DNA here is from genome assembly GCA_035513055.1 of Verrucomicrobiales bacterium. Taxonomy (GTDB): domain Bacteria; phylum Verrucomicrobiota; class Verrucomicrobiia; order Verrucomicrobiales; family DEV007; genus DATKCT01. The sequence goes on from DATKCT010000087.1 coordinate 843, forward strand.
TGAAGGCGGAGTCCAACTACGTTTCCTTTGTGTGTCCCGGCCGGACGGTGATGACGCTCACCAGTCTGCGAGCGCTTGAGGAACAATTGGGAAACGAATTTGTCCGTATTCACCGTTCTTTCCTGGTGCGCAAGCGAGCGATCAGCCGGATCGACGGGGGTTATGTGTTCGTGGGGGAACAGGCCCTTCCGGTGGGGGCGAGCTACCGGGAGCAATTGCTCGAGCGCTTGCGGCTTATCCCGTGAGAGGCGGACCGGCAGCCAGGCTGGTCCGCCGGGCATCGAGCTGGACGACGGCGCCGTCGATCCAAGCCAGGGCCCGGCGGCGCCGGTCCGCTTCCGCGGCGCTTGGCCGGGAACAGCCGGGATCGATGCCTTCGAGAAGGTCTAGCAAGGGTTCGAATCCGAGTTGCAAGGCGGCGTTGCGCATTTTGTGCGCGGCTCGCCGGCAGCGTTCGGCATCTCCGGATTGAAGGGCGGCGGCGATCTCGGAGCGATGGCCACGGAACTCACCCGCCAATGTTTGGTAGATGCGTTGAAGTTTGCCGGGATCGTGATCGAATACGGTCTCGAGCTTTTCCGGATCGAGAGTGAGGGGCTGGATTGGCTCGATTGGGAATAGGCGCTCGAGAAGGGGATAGAAGACATCCGGCTCGACGGGTTTGGAAACGTGGGCATCCATTCCCGCCGTTTGAGAACGTTCCAGGGCCGCTGAAGAGGTTTGTGCCGTCACGGCCACGATCGGGAGACGGGGAAATCGGCGACGGATCTCGCCGGCGACTTCCCAACCATTGGCCCCGGGCAATTGCAGGTCGAGAAAGACTCCATCGCAGGGCTGCCGTTCGAGAATTTCCAAGCCCTCAGCTCCATTTCCGGCGTGGAGAAGTTCGGCGCCGGTTTGACCGACCAGGAATTCCAAGACCTGGACATTGGAGGGAAGGTCTTCGATGTAAAGAAAACGCCGGCCCGCCAGCGTGGGGATAGGAGGCTCTTTCTTGGCATGCAACTTGGCATCCGGCGCGGACTGGACCGGGAGAGAGACGGTGAAAAGGGCGCCGGCATCGACGGCGCTCTCGATGCGGATGCTTCCTCCGAAAAGCTCGACCAACTCGCGAGTGATGGTTAGACCAAGGCCGGTGCCGGCGGGATGGCGCGGGCCTCCTGCTCCAGCGCGATGAAAGCGGCGGAAAATCTGCTCTTGTTCGACGGGATCGATGCCGGGGCCGCTGTCGCGCACTCGGATGATCAAGCAAAGGCGTTGGGCATCCGCGGCGGCGCTGGCTCCCAGAGCGGCCTCGACGAAACCGGCCTCGGTGTATTTGACGCCGTTGCTGATCAGGTTGTTCAGGATTTGACTGAAGCGAGTGGCGTCGCCGAGAACGAAAGCGGGAATCTCTGGTTCGAGCTGGCAGCGCAATTCGAGTCCTTTGGCTTCCGCTTCTCCGGCGTAGCTCTGACAGACATCGCTAAAGATGCGAGCTGGGGAGAAGATCGTGGGGTCGAGACGAGCTTGTCCGGCGCGGATACGGGAGAAATCCAGCACGTCATTGACGAGCGCAAGGAGGTGCTGGGCGGAACTGCGGAGGGTGGCAAGGCGAGAGGCCTGGGCAGGGCTTGGGGAATCCTGCTCGAGGGCATGCGCCATGCCGAGAATGGCATTGAGGGGCGTGCGGATTTCATGGCTCATATTGGCGAGAAAGGCCTCCTTGGCTTCGGTGGCTTCTTCGGCCTCACGACGGGCGTCCTCAAGCCGTTGGACTTGTTCGGAGATGTTCTGGGACATGTCCCGGAATTTGCGGGCCAGAACCCCCACCTCGTCGTCGCTGGCGACGGGAAGCGCGGCGAGTTGTTCGCCTGGTTGATAGGCGGCGATGGCCGCGGTTACCTGTTCGAGGCGGCGGATCACGACTTTGGAAACGAGGGCGATAAGGCCGGCGGCAAAGAGTGCGAGAGCCAGGGTGACGAAAAAACTTCGATTCCGGTTCCGTTCGAGTCCGGCCAGGATATTTCCCGTGGGATACGCCGCGACGGCGATGAGACTCTGTTCCTCTCCAGGGACGATGGAAAAGCGGCGAAAATGAGGGCCGGCTGTAGAGGAAAGCGATCGAGGAGAATCGCTGAGGATGCGTTCGGCGCCGGGGAAGTCGTCGAAGAGATTGTGGCGTTCCCCGAGGTCGAAGCCAAAGGTCCGGCGCGAATCGGGGTGCATGAGGTAGTGCCCCTCGGCGTTGCCAAGATACAGCTCGACCCGCGAATCGACGAGCCGGCGGACTTCCTCGAAGAGATGCCGGGCGTCGACATTGATGACGAGCATCCCGAAGGGCGCGGCGGAGGCATCGTAAATCAAGGACGAAGCGCGCAGCGTGGGAGTGTAGGGCTCGCTGATCTCTCCGAACTCGCGATTGAGGTTGATCTCCGAAAGGTAGTATTGACCCGGGGCGAGTCCGAGAGTGGCTTGAAAGTAGTCGCGGTCACCCTTGTATTGAAGCTGGTCGCGCGGAGTGACGGCAATGCGATCGATGAGATGATCGAGGCGGATGATTTCGGGTCCCCCATTGTGCAAAGTGAGAAAACGCACCTGGTAATAGGCGGGCTTTCCTTCCAGTAGAGCCTGGAAATTGCGAATGACGTCTTGCTCGCGGATTTCACGGGTAGGCGCATCGAACTCTTCGATGAGGTGGGCGAGGGACGGGGTTTGGGAAAGGTAGCGGATGTCGTTGATGAAAGCGCGGACGAAGGACTGGACCGCGATTTCGATGAGGTCGACCTGTTGGCGTTGGCGTTCCTGATAACCGGAGAGCAATTCACGGGTGGTGGCGCGGTGGTGGAAGAATCCGACGACGAGCAGGAGCGCGACGATTCCGAGCGACGCGAACAGAGCCACGCGGAAGACGAGCGAGGAGCGCCATGGTTGTTTGAGATGGGCTTTCATGCTGGGCCGGACGACGCGCTAGCCAAAAGGGCGCCTCATCACGAATCGCGAAGGTGAGTCGAGTGGGATCGCCGTATTCTTGAGGTGTTGCGCAAGGTTCAGTCAATCTCTTCCCACAGTTTCAGTCTGTTGACCATCAAAGACGCCGCGTGCCGGCGGCCCTCAGTGACCCCCAGGGTCTCCCGGATTCTTCTCGGTTCGCCGGTGGAACGTCAATCCGCCGGCGGCGCCGCAGGCGAGAGTCAGCAGCGTGGTAATGGGATACATCCAGGCGAAATGGATTCTGGATTGGAGCGTGGAACCGTCCTGGGAAACGGAAAAGGGGCCGAGTTCGGCCGCTTGCTGCACGCTGAGGACGCCGCTGTTGATGAGGATCGTGTGGAGATCGCTGCGGACAAAGAGGACGAGAAGAAAGGAAAGAATGAATCCGGCCACGAGCCCGGCCACGCTGCAGCGGCGGAGCCAGAATGCGGCCAACAGCATGCCTAACATAGGGCCGGTCGTGTAGGCGACCATCCCGAAGGCGAGTTCAACCACATTGATGGCGCCGCGCATGCTATTCAACAGGATGGCGAAGCCGGTGAGGAAAATGCCCCACAAGAGAACGAGTCCGCGCGAGAGCAGCAGGAGATTCCGGGGATTGTCGCCATCGCCGGAGCGGCGTTCAGGATGGCAGAAAAGGGAGAGGGTGGTCTGCGACAGGGCGGCCAGGATGGAGTCGAGGCTGGAAATCGCGGCGGCAAAGACGCCCCCGAGAACAAGGCCGCGCACGCCTGTCGGAAGCGTCGTGGTGATCCACGTCGGAAAGACGTTGTCCGCCGTCTTGTCGAAGAGCGCCTGCGCTTGAGGGCTGGGCGGGTGGATGCGGTAATAGACGAACAGAGCGGCGCCGACGAGGAGCATCAGGAGAGTTAGGAACTGTCCGGCCGAGCTGGCGATGATGGCTTTGCGAGCGTCGGCCGCGGACCGGCAACAGAACATCCGCTGGGCGTTGAGTTGATCGACCCCGAAAGCGCTGAGGTTGAGGAACGGGATGGCGAAGATGGCGACCCAGAGGGTGAAGCCGAGGTTGGCTTCGAAGCGGGTGTCGATCAGGAAGAACTTGTTCACTTCGGGGGCGTTCGCATTGGTCCACAAGCTCGCCAGACCGTCTCCGGCGGTGGACAGATTCCAAAGCGTCGTCCAGCCGCCCTCGACGGAGCCGACAATCCAGAAAAGGGCGCAGAGACCCCCTATGGCGAAGAGGATAAACTGCATGACATCGGTCCAAATGACCGTGCGCATACCGCCGATGAGCGTCCAGAGAATGGCGAAGAGACCGATCACGACGATGCACGTTTCAAAGGACCAGGGAGTGACAACATTGAGGGCCAGAGCGGCGACGAGAACCCGGACGCTCTGTCCCAAAATGCTGCCGATGGAGAAAATGACCGTCGCCAGGCCTTTGACGCCGAGACCGAGCCGGTGGCCCATGAAATCGTAGGGACTGTAGATTTCCTTCTCGTAATAGTAGCGCACGAAGTAGAGCCCGATGACGCAACGGGCAAAGATCGATCCCAGGGCCCATTGGAGGTAGGTGAAGTTCCCTCCGGCGGCGAAGACCATGGCGGGTACCCCGATGAAGGTGACGCCGCTGATTTCGGTAGCGATGATCGAGCCGCTCACCGCGGGCCAGGGCAAGGAGCGGCCGCCCAGGAAGAAGTCGCGGATGCTGGCTTGGCGCCCGCGGAGCAGATGTCCGACCCCGGTGCACAAGAGCAGGTAACCGATGACGACGGCCCAGTCCCAGGCGGTGAAATAGCTATGGATGGGAGGGTCCGGGGCAGGCATCGGCGCAACTGTGAGCATGGAGGCGCGCGAAGTCGACCGGTTCTGTATCCTCCCTCAACGCAGATTCTCTTCAAAGACCAGCACTTCGGCTTCGGCGCGCAAGACGGCGATGAGTGCGTCGAGCGCCTTTCGCCGTTTTTCCGATTCCAGGCGCGCCCGGATGTCGCCCCGCATGTCTTCGAGCGACACGGGCTGGGGCGGAAAGCGCTTTACGACTTCGACCAGATGCCAACCCAAAGAGGTGGAGAAAGGTTCGCCAGTTTTGCTCTCCGGGATGCGATCCACGGCTTCGACAAAGCCCAGCGGCATTCGATCTTCGGTGAATTCCGGCAACAGGCCCCCAGCATCACGCGTGCTGTCGTCCTCGGAGTGTTGGCGAGCCAAGTCCTCCAAAGTCGCCTGACTCTGCAGGATGCTTTGGTGATAGGCGAGGATCCGCTCTTCTTGATCCGCGCTGGATGCGCGAGCGGTGGAAAGAAAGAGATGGCGTGCGAGAGTGCGCCCAGGGACCTGGAGGGAATCGGCGTGGGCGGCGAACCAAGCCGCGATTTCCTCTTCGGATACGGAAATGGAGGAGGCGATCTGGCTTTCGATCCAGAGGGCCAAGCGTTGTTCCTCGTCCGGCGGCGCCGCGCCGGCGGAATCCGCCGGCGCGGGGCCTTCAGGAGCCGCGGGTTCCGGGCGGAAACCGCTGAGTTCCATCCGGCGCAGCAGGAGTTCGGTGTGGACGAGTTCGAGCAGGACGGCGCGGCGAGTCAAGGCCAGGGAAGCGGGCGTCTCGTCCGTGATCTTGCGGTATCCGAGCCGCAGGTAGGCTTCGAGCGCGGCGTCCAGCCGTTCCCGGGTGATGGCGATGCTGTTGACCGTGGCGACGACGTCAGGAGGAGGAGGAAGAGCGGCGGGCCGGCGATGGATAATGCGGTGGAGGGGGCCGTGGAAGAGAAAGAGATCCCCGGCCAGCCAGAGGATGGCGATGGAGTAGAGGATCGTTCTCCAAAACAGTCCCCGTTGCGGCATCAAAAAACGGCGCGGATCAGGCGCGAGCTTCGGCTTTCATTCGGCGGAGACGGCCCCGATGAGCGGCTTTGGCGGCGGCGTTCATCCGGTCGATGAAGAGCACCCCATTGAGGTGGTCGGTCTCATGCTGGATGGCGCGGGCCAGCAATCCGTCGGTCTCCAAGACGAGGCTGCGCCCATCCAGGGTGTGGAGGGTAGCTTTCAGTTGACCGGGCCGGGTGATCCGGGCGCGAAGATCGGGAAAACTCAAGCAACCTTCTTCTTCTGTTTCGAGCGGAAAATTGAGGTGCAACTCCGGGTTGATGAACACGAGCGGCATGATGGACTCCAGCATGGCATCGGCCCCGCCGACGCGAAGATAGGAGATAGATTCCGCGGAATGCGAGACATCGACGACCGCTAGTTGGACCGGGACGCCGATCTGGGGAGCGGCGAGACCGACGCCATCGGCGTCGATCATGCTCTCGATCAAGTCTTGGGAGAGAGAGCGGATTTCGTCCGTGACTTCTGTAACTCGGGCGCATTTGACCCGGAGCACGGGGTCTGGGTAAAGGGTGATGGATCGAATCATTTCGCCGAAGGATTGGAAGTGCGACGGGCGCTTGCGTCAACTCTGGGGTTGCGTCAGCGGGATAGCCCACATTTCTCATACCCTTTCCGCCAGAGCGACGAGACTCTCACTCCTTCTTCCGCCGGATCGCCCGGCCATAGATGCCCGACAAAGCGCCCGTGTCGTTGTAGGTGTATTTCGTGACGCGTTCTTTGGCCGTCATGCCCACGGTGTTCTTCATTTTGTCAATATTTGCACCCTGGTACCGAGGTTTCCCGCCGGCGGATGCATTGCAATCGCCACGAAGGCGTTCACGACCGGACCCGGCAAACACGATCGGCATCACCGCCGCCGGATATCCGCTCTTCGATGCGAACGCGAACAGCACGAACAGCGCGCCGAGCGCCGAGCGCCGAGCGCCGAGCGCCCCCGCCGTGCCCGTCACAAAGCTCAGGAACAAGCCGCCCCCGGGATATGTCCAAAACGCGACGCTCCCGCCTTTGGCCATGAGCACCAGCACGGGTCGGACGATCGCCACCACAAAATGGGCGAACCCGGCCAACAAAAAGACTTTGTGCCGCCCGGTAAACTCACAGGATTAACGACGGAAGCAAAGCAAGAGACCACGGTTCCGTCGGCGCGAAGCTTTTGACTGTGCCGCCGGCTCGTGGAAACTTCCCGCCATGGCCGCAAAGCTCCCGATCACCGAGGTCTTCTCCCAGCACCCGGAGGTGATGAGCGGCGCTCTCGTCTTCAAAGGCACGCGCATTCCGGTGCAGACCTTCTTCGACCACCTCGACCACGGCGGCACGAAAGAGTATTGAAGGATGCTGTTCGTCGATTGGTTGAAGGAGGTTGGGAGTGTTTATATTGTATTCGCTTGGGGTGTTGTTATTCAATTGGTGATCGTCGCATGCTGCTGGCGGCACTCGATTCTTGTTCCTTGGCTTTGGATTGTTTTGGGACTGATTGCGTTCCCTATTGCGTGGATGGCAGCGGCGTACGCGCTTATACTACGCGCAACGGGCGGGCGCTGGGTAAGCGCGATTCTGGGTGCTCTTTTGCTGGGATGCGGCCTGGCTGTATTCTGGACTGCGATACCTGGCAAAATATGGATTAATTCGAGTTGGAAGTTCTATATGGTTGTGTATGGGGTTGCCTATATCGTACCTATTGGTCTATTGATCGTGCGGCTTCTCGCGGGACGATATCAATTAAAGGGAGGAGAGTGAGGTGTCACGGATGCAAATTCTGGCAGAATGTCTGTCGATTGCGACAGCGCGAGAGGCTTGATCGCCCGGACGCGGAATGGACTGGAGGTTGGATCCTAATTGGAGGTCCACCGGGCCAAGCCCGGTGCTGGCTTGATAGGGAGAGCGGAGGGTTCTCGATCTCAATGAGAGGCTCCACCGGGACGAGCCGGGTGGTCGCCCGAGGCGCGGTGGATGGCTTGCCCACAACTCCAGGCCCCGGGGGCCGGATCACGTCGATAAACCGTTCGCTCAGGCAACACCTAGGCAAAGACCTGCCAGCCGGTGCGCCCGCAGGCCTCGGCGAAGGTGTCGAGGAAAAGCTCGCGATCGCCATCCTCAAACACAAGGGGCTCGCGCCGGCGAAGCGGTGTGGCGGAGAATCGCTACAAATGGAAGAGGTCCATTCGACCACGCATCGTCCCCGGGAGAGCGCTTGTGCGGCGGCCGCGCTCCGGGCCGAGATGGAGCGGGTCGGAAACATGACCATCGAAGAGAGGGTGAAGGCTGCTCTTACAATGCGCCAGCGCTTCACCTGGCTCGCGCCGGCGAAGAAAGCGACTGGGCCATGATCGATCCAGATCTCGACACCTGCGCTTTGACTACGAGGCCATTAAAGCTAAGCCGGTGAGGCCGGTTGAGCCGGAAAACTCTCTGTTGCCTTCGCGATCTTCTGTAAAAGAGAGCCGCGAGGACCGGGCGGGTTCGAACAGGAGGAAGCGCGGATGCTGCGCCAGTGGGGAACGGGAGCCCGGGTCAGATGATCCGCCGCAGAAACTGGTCCGGTATCAGAGCTGGAACGGGAGACCGGCGGTAGTCCGCCGCGTTGCGCGTGACAACGCAATCGGCGTTCACAGCCAGGGCGGCGGCGGCTTGGAAAGCATCCTCGAGATCTGCCATGGGCAGAGAGAGAGCACGACGGGCGTGGGAAGTTTCGCAAGGAGCGACGGCGACGATGCGAAGCAACTTCTCCAGGAAGGAGCGGCCGGAGTTCTTGAGCAGGTAAGAGCAATTTGTAAGGGAGTGCCACGCAACGAAGGCTTCTCCCTGCGACTCCGCCCAGCGGAGCACGGCGGCGCTGCTCTTGAGGTGTGGCTGGCGCGCCAAGGCCACATCCAAGAGCACATCCGTATCGATAAGAATCCTCAAGGTTTCAACAATTTGGCTTTGAGGGCGTCGAAGAGAGCGTCGGAACGCTGTGCGGGAGTGCGGAGTTCCGCCGAACCGATCATCGAATCTACCAGGCTGGAAGGTTTACCGGAGGAGGAACGGATCAAGCTCTCGATCAGGCCAGAGACCGTAGTTTTGCGAGCGCGGGCGGTGCTCTTGGCGATTCGATGCGCTTCCGGGTCCAGTGTGATGGTGACGCGCGTCTTCATTCGTATGCATTCTACAGAACGAATGCATACAAGTCAAGCTGCGCGATCAGGCAAAAGACTCGACACTGTGCGGGAAGTTTCCAAAGGATTCTCTTCGCACCCTCGCGGAGAAACCATATGAGAAATGCGGGATAGGGGTCCTTTTCCTCGCTGTTGTCGCAGTCCGGCGGGAGGAGAAAAGGGGGGGCTACGGCTCGGACCGGGCTCCTGATCCTTCAGTGCGAATACGGGCGGGCACTTCGCGGATCGGGAATCCGGAAGCAGTGAGGGCCTCCCAGATCCGGATAAGCGTTTTGAGAGGGATGTTCTCGTCCGCGTTGAGTTCGAGCTTGGCTTCAGGTTGAGCATTACGGAGGCTGTTGAGGGAGGCTTCTAGGCTGCGCTCATCGACGGGCGCGCCCGCCAGGAAAAACTCTCCTTGCTCGGTGACGGCGAGGGTTACTCGCGGCGTGGATTCGGCAATGGTATCGAGGTGGGTAACGGTGGGGATATCGATGGGCAGGTATTCGCGTGGCCGCCGAAAGGTGCTTGTGAGGATGAAGAAGATGAGCAAGATTGCGAGGATGTCGATCAGCGGAATGATTGGCACGATCACGGCTCGGCGTTTGATCTCGAGGAAGCGCATCGGGTGGATCAGCGAAAGGCGCGGTGGATAAGGCTTTGGAGCAGGACCTCCATCCGGACGGCCATGCGCTCGATTTTCTTGTGGAAGAAGCTATGGGCCACGACGGTGGGAACGGCGATGGCGAGTCCGGCGATGGTGGTGTTGAGGGCTTCGGCAATGCCTCGGGCGATGCCGGTTGCGGAGGCCGGGGCCTGTCCGTCGGTGGAACCAATACCGGAGAAGACGGTGACCAGACCGGACACGGTGCCGAGCAGTCCGAGCAGAGGAGCGATGGTGATGATCACTTCGAGGGCGGAGAGACCGGTTTGCAGCCGGACGAGTTCTTCGCGGGCGGTGGCCTGGGCCGCTTCGGCCGCTTCTTCGCGGCTGCGGTGGTGGGGCAACAGGGCGGCCCGGATAATCCGGCCCAGGGGTGAGCGGTCCCGCTGCGCCTGACGGGCGAGGAAGTCGAGGTCTTCGGCGGGTTCGTTGAGGGCGTCGAGGAGCGGCTCCGGCATGGTTAAACCGCGGCGCAGAGCCAGGGCCCGTTGCACGATAATGGCGAGGGCCGCGAAGGAGCAGAGCGCTAAGGGGATCATGAAGATCCCGCTTTGGGCCAGGAAGGATTGGATGCGGTCCCAAAGCATAAAAGAAGCGCGCGAACGATCGACGAGTGGACTGGCGAGCGATCAGTAGATCAACACATTGTAAGTGATCTCGATTTCGCCGTTGTCGAGGATTTCCGAAACGCGCGGGGGCATCGGGGGGATGTCGGCGTCGAGGATGGCCCGCAGGGTGATGTCTTCGACGGCGGTGTTGGAGGTGCGCCTAACGACGCGGATATCGCTGGGGGTTCCGAAGCGGTTGACCCGGAATTGCACGCGCATGGTTCCGAAAGAGATGAGGGCGTCGTTCATGCGAATATGGCGGTGCCACTTCCGGCCGACGGCGTCGGTGACCTTTTTCATGTATTGACCCACCGGGGTGTTCTCGGCGTCGAATGCGGGATCCCCCCGGTTCGAGAGAGTACCTTCCATTTTGCGTTGCGCCGTCTCGGGCTGGTAGGCGTCATTGGCCCGATCGGGAACCTGGACGGTGGAGGGAGCGGGTTGGCGGCTGACTCGGGGCGCTGGAGGAGTGTCGGCAGCGGGCCGGTCGTCGCCAGGCACGGGCGGGTCTTCGCCGCCGGAACTGTCATCGCTGCGGGTCGCCGATGTTTGCGATGGAGCAGTTTCTTCACCCGGCGCGGGAGGTTGCTCGGCGGATTCTCCCGGCGGAGGGAGCAGAGGGATTGCCTCCGGATCGGGCGGCAGCGGATCGATACCGGGTTGAACGGAGGATCCCGAAGGCGGCGGACGCCTCGCGGGCTGCACCGCCGCGGTGAGAGGATACGAAGGACTCTCTTCGAGGAAGGGTCCGTCGCGGAAGATGCGGTCCTCGAGGGAGAGTCCGGGTTCGTCCAAGCCTTCGCGGATGGTCGGATGGGAATCGGGGCCCGAAGCGGCAGGCGCTTGCGCGGTGGCGGCCCGGGTATTGCGATCGGAGATGAAGTCGGGGGACTCGGGAGCGATGGGAGACTGTTGGTTCTCGGTGGTGCGGACGTAGGTTTGGGGGGCGGGTGCTGGTTCGGGGGCCTGGGCCGGGGGTTCTGGTTCGGGAAAGGCGCCGACTAGGCTGGCAAAAGGGAGGACGAACTCGACGGGGAAGCCATCGTCGACGCCTTCAGAGGCTAGCGGCCCGTCGAGCGCCCTTGGATGCAAGGCCAACCAAAGGAGCAGGGCCACGTGGAAAAGCGCCGATAGGGCGACGGCGAAACGAGTCTGCTGGCGCTCGACGGCGGTCATGCGGCGGGTGTCCGCGGGCGTGTGGTTGCGGGGCGCAGCCTACCGCTGGTTCGCGCGTAGTGAAAGAGGTATTGCTGGGCGTAGCCGCGGCTGGCGCCAAAGCGCCGTTGGGCGAAGCGCTGTACTTGTCTGGCAGGCAAGGCTCGGGAGCGCCGGGGAGAGTAATAAAGAACGCGAATGACCCGTTCGACCCAGACGTCGACAGGAAAGGCATCGAGCCGCTCGCAGGCGAACAACAGCACGCAGTGGGCGATTTTCTCGCCGACGCCCGGCAATTCGCACAAGCGGCGGCAGGCATCGGCGGTGGAAAGACCGGAGAGGCCGGCGAGATCGAATTCTCCGGAGGCGATCTTCGCTGCGGTTGCCGCCAAAGTCTTGGCCCGGTAACCGAGGCGCATGGCGCGGAGAGCGCTCTCACCCGCGGCGGCCAAGCAGGCGGGATCCGGATAGGTGTGGACGAGGGGCGCGCCGGGCAGCGGGAGGGTGCACGCTGTGCCAAAGCGCTGCCGCAAGCCTTGCGACAAAGCGGCGATATGTTCCACTTGCTTCAGGGATGAAGTAATAAACGTCGCCAGGCACTCCCAAAGGGGTTGGCGGATAATGCGGATGCCTGGACAGTAAGCCACGGCCTCCGCGAGCACGGAATCGCGGGCGCCCAGAGGACCGAGAATGTGATCGAGAGGATGATCGAGGGCAAGGTAAGCGCAGACGCGTTGAGCCTGTCCGGGCAGGCAGAAGAGGCAACCGTCCTCCTGGCGAAGGAAGGCCGCTTCCTCTCCGATCGCGCCGGCGAATCCTCCGTTCCATGGTTTCCAGTGAAAAACCTGACCGGATCCCAAAGTGGCGGCAAGATCCAGAGGACGGCCCTCCAGGGGGATGCCTTCGAGGCGTTCCTTCAACGGACGAAAAAACTGAGATTCTCGAGTTCGAGGGCCAAGTCGACGTTGTTCACGGTGACGTGACCCGGCACGTGCAGGACCGTGGGCGAGAAATTGAGGATGGCCTGCACTCCAGCATCCACCATTTCGTTGGCCACTCCTTGGGCTGCGTGAGAGGGAATGGCCAGAATGGCCATCTTGACACGCTTGGTTCGGATAAACGGCGCCATCTCCCGTTGGTGCCGGATGGGGGTGAGGATCCCGGGATCGCGCGGCTTGTCGGGATCAATGTCGAAAGCTGCGGTGATGTCGAAGCCTTCCTTGTTGAATCCTCCATAGCGGAGGAGAGCGGAACCCAAGTTTCCCACTCCGACGAGGATAACCGGTTGAAAACTGGCGGTTCCCAGGACGCCGGTGAGCACGTCGGAGAGCGTCGCCACGTTGTAACCCAGTCCCCTGGTTCCAAACTGCCCGAAATAGGCCAGGTCTTTCCGCAATTGGGTGGGCTTGACCCCGGCGGCTTTGGCCAGGGTTTGACTGCTGACGGTGCTCACGCCGTTTTTCACCAACCGTTGGAGACAGCGCTGGTAAATGGAGAGCCGATAGATAGACTTTCGCGGGACGGCAATCTTCTCCATATTTGTGATTCTTCGCAAGATTTTGCGAGAAACCGGCATTGGCAAGGCTGGGTTTGTGGCTGGGAGCGCAGCCCGGTGCTGGCGCCTGCGCCGGCAGGGGCCCAGAAAGTGAGCGGCACCTCCTTAACCTGTCCGAGAGACTTGCGAATGTCAACATTCCGGATGGCCACCCCGGCGCCCAGGGCCGTTTCATCTGAGTTGAACCGGGGAGTGCGTTTTTGTTTGGGACGGGCAGAAGTTCGAACTCTGGCCCCAGGGGCGGGCGCGCCGCCCTGCCTGTGGGTGCAAGCGGCGCCCGCTGCATGGCGCGGGCGGGAGGCTCTCCTTTCAACCAACAGCAGGAAGCGGCTGTTGTTGACCACCAAGGCCAGGCGCCGGGCACGCTGGCGCGGACTCCAACCAATCCACTTCTCCCGCCCCTTGAGATGCGGGGCCGCCCCGCTGAAAGCCAGCAGCCCCACCCAGCGCCCATCGGCTTCGGCCACTTAGCGCAGGTGCCGCCCCCCGATCCGGCTGCTCCGAAGAGCTTCCTCTACTGTGCAATTCATGGCAGAAAGGTTATGAGAAACGTGAGTCAATGGGGGTCAATCCCGCCGGAGCGCAGATCCTGCGCGGACCGCAATTCGCCCCATTCCGCTCCCCTCATCTTTCGCGCCGCCGATTTTCGCCCGGCGCTGAACAATTCCCTCCGCGCCTGGAAAAACTCCCCCCAAATACGCTGCTGTCCCCAGCGCCACGCCCCCGGCTCGCCCAGACACACGGCCAGGCCTTCGCGCGCCTCCGCGTCTCCCGCCACAGCTTCCCCGTAGCTGCTCCAGCGATACTTCGCAGGATCGTCCACCAGGCCTGCCCGCACCGCGTTGAGGTCGATGTAGGCCGCCACGGCCGCCAATCCTCCGGGACCTTGCGCCGATTGTCCTGCTCCTTCCACCAGCACGCTTTTGAAGCGCTCCTCCCACACCGTGCC